>CAZJAA010000001.1:0-202629 GCA_964544055.1 uncultured Lachnospiraceae bacterium
AAAAAGGAATCTGAAAGCCTTATGTTTACTGGCTTAGAGATTCCGAGAGATTATTACTATGAAAGGAGGATAACAATTATGAAAAAAGATTCTCTTGTATTGCTTCTGCTTATGCTTGCAGGAGTAGTTCTGGGCGGTTTTATCGGCTATCTAGCGAAGGACGTTTCCTGGCTTGCCTGGTTAAACTACGGACAGACCTTTGGACTGACCGGTGCAAACGGAGCGGCACTGATTTTGAATTTGGGCGTGCTGGTTTTGCAGTTTGGACTACAGATAAAAATAACTATCGCCAGCATTATTGGCATTGTAGTTGCTTTTTTCTTATATCGCAGACTTTAAATTGTTATTTTTTACCGTAACATTTCAATCAACATCATATTCTTGTTTTCAAAAAAATCCTTCATTTTGGGAGAGATGAAGAAAGGAAAATTTTATGAAAACAAAACAAACAAAACAAACAAAACAAACTATGAAAGAACTGCCGCCATCGGAACGTCCGTATGAAAAGGCAGAACTGGAAGGCGTGGAACAGCTTTCCGACCGGGAACTTCTAACGGTTTTCATCCGCAGCGGAACAAAAACAGAACGGGCAGACCAGGTGGCATTTCATCTATTGGAGCTTTGCGGTGCAGACGGTCTGCAGGCGCTATGGAACCTTTCTCTGGACAAATTAAAATCCATTCCGGGCATTGGCAAGGTAAAGGCAATCCAGATACTATGTGCGTGTGAACTTGCACGAAGAATGGCAAGGGGAAAACGTCTGCCCGGTACACGGATTTCTTCTTCGGAGGATGTCGTATCGTATTACAATATCCAGTTAAAATATCAGACGAGGGAATGTCTTATTTTAATTATTCTGGACAGTAAAAACAGAATCCTTTCCGAAGAAGTTCTTTCGGTTGGCAGTATTCGTGCATCTGTGGCGGATCCAAGGGAAATTTTTCTCTCAGCAATCAGAAAAAACGGAGTATCCATTATTCTTCTGCATAATCATCCAAGCGGCGACCCAACACCAAGCAGCGAGGACATCCGTACAACACGTCAAATTGCAGAGGCGGGGGAACTTCTTGGAGTACGTCTGCTAGATCATATTATTATCGGTCAGAATTCTCATGTTAGTCTTCTGACAGAAGGATACATCAGTTAGCAACTATTTTTTTTCAGTGATTGAAAATATAGAAGAAAAGTGGTACAATTAGATGATTAGTTACAGAAATAAAAATGAAGGGGGTAAATATCGTGAGCGCAAAAGTATTCGGTATAGATTTTGGTACAAGCACGATTAAAATATACAGAAAGAATGAAGGCGTTATTTTCGATGAAAAGAACATTATTGCACTTTGCAACAATGAAGTAATGGCAATTGGAGACGAAGCTTTTGAAATGTTAGGAAAGGCTCCGGACAATTTTCTTGTAACCTATCCTGTAAAAAATGGCGTGATTGCAGACATTGCAAATATGCTTTCCCTTTTAAACAAGGCATTTAAAAATATTTCGGAAAAAACCGGAAAAATTACAGGCGCAGACATTATTGTTGCCGCACCAACCGACGTGACCGAAGTTGAAAAACGTGCTTTTTTTGACCTGGCAGCCAGTTCCATTGCAAAGCCAAAAAAAGTCCGAGTAGTAGAAAAGCCAATTGCGGATGCCATTGGTTCCGGACTTGACGTTATGAATGCAAGCGGTGTCATGGTTGTAAATATTGGAGCTGACACAACAGAAATTTCCATTATGTCTCTGGGCGGCATTGTTTTAAGTAAGCTTGTTCCTACCGGTGGAAATAAATTTGATGAACAGATTATCAATAGTGTAAAGAAGAAATATAATCTTGTCATTGGAAATAAAACCGCAGAAGCCATTAAGAGAAAGCTTGCCTATGCAGTAGCTCCGGAGCATGAAACAATTAAAGTATACGGTCGTGACGTTATGAGCGGTCTTCCTACCGAAGCAGAAATTGATTCCGAATTTGTGTACGAAACCATTAACGAAAGTCTGCATTCCATTGTTGATGCTGTTCGAATTATTTTAGAAAAAACTCCGCCGGAAATTTCTTCTGATATTATTGATTCCGGAATATATATTACCGGAGGTTCTGCCAATATTAAAAAGATTGATGAATTATTTGCAAAAGAAACCGAACTGGATGTCAAGGTTGCAGAGGACCCGGCAAATACGGTAGTAAACGGCCTTGGCAGAATTTTAGAGGACAGTGCAAAATATGACTGTCTGGCATTTTCCTTAAAACAGACCTATTACGGAGGCTGATATGAGGCAGAGTAGACGCAGACGCAGGCGCAATGATAAAAAGTCAATAAACATATTACCAAAGCATATATTCTTTCTGCTGCTTTTTATTACGGTAGCCATTGTGTTTGTTTCTTACCGTTTCCCAAACCTGGTTTTACCGGTAAGAAACGGCATAGAGTCTTTTATCATTCCAATGCAGAAAGGTATTAATGTAGTCGGACGTTCTATTTCTGATAAATTTGATACCTTGTCAAATTTAAAAAATCTGCAGGAAGAAAATATAGAATTAAAAGCCAAAGTAGAAGAACTGATAAACAGAATGCAGGTAATCAGTCAAGAAAAATATGAGCTGGACGGTTTAAGAGAGCTCTATGATCTGGATAACAAATATCCAGATTATGAGAAGGTTGCCGCCAGAATTATTGCTCGCGAAAGCAATGGCTGGTATAATGTTTTTACCATTGACAAAGGCGAGGAAAACGGCATTGCAGTCAATATGAATGTCATGGCAGGCAATGGACTGGTAGGCATTGTTACATCCGTTAGAAAAAATTCAGCTACGGTTCGTGCTATCATTGATGACAGCAGCAAGGTCAGTGGAATGTTTTTAAAGAGCTCTGATATCTGCATTGTGTCCGGTGACTTAAATTCCATGATAGCTGATGGTCGAATCAAGGTTTCCATGATACCATTAAATGCAGAGGTCAGCGAAGGTGATGAAATAGTAACTTCTCATATCAGTGATAAATATCAGCAGGGTATCCTGATTGGTTATGTTTCTGATATTAAAATTGATTCTAGTAATATGACAAAATCGGCATATCTGACTCCGGTCGTGGATTTTGAGCATCTGGATGAAGTTTTGATTATTACAAAGCTGAAAGAATATTTTGAATTAGAAGAGTAGTGCGAAAGGAAAAATTAAGTGGTACGGCTGATTGTAACTTTTATTGAACTGATATTGTGTTTTTTATTGCAGACTTCCCTTTTTTCTTTTCTGCGGATTTCCGGTGTTGTACCGGACTGTCTGCTGATACTTGTCCTTACAGTCGCATATACACGAGGACAGATTCCGGCAATGGTTACGGGCTTTTTTGCGGGAATGCTTCTGGATTTATGCTTTTCTGAAACGGTTGGATTTTGTGCCATTCTCTATATGATAGTTGCTTTTCTTGCCGGATATGCACATAAAATCTACTATGAAAGGGATTATTTTGTACCTGGAGCTTTGATGTTTGCGGGAGAATTTGTATATTCCTTTTTGTATTATATCCTGTTTTTCCTTTTGAGAGGAAAACTCAAGCTGCATACTTATTTTATTTATACGATATTACCACGAATGCTTTATACAGTGCTTGCCAGCCTGATTTTATATCCTGCATTTCATGGGCTGCATCGGTTGTTACTGAAACTGGAAGGAAGAAATGATGATTAAATTTCTCGTTGAAAAATTAAAAGATCTTCTGATGTCGCGGCTGTTCTGGTTGTCAGCTGTTTATTGCGTTCTTGTTTTTATTCTTCTGCAGCGCATGTTTGAACTGCAGATTGTGCAGGGAACGGAAGCAGAAGTGGAACAGAACTACTACAAAGTAGTAGAACGTTACATTCCAAGTACGCGTGGCCTGATTTATGACAAAAACGGCGAACTGCTTGCGTATAACGAGCTTTCTTATTACATTTTGCTGGAGGACAGCGCACAAAACAGTACAAACTCTGCAAAAAATGCTTCCATTCACCGGATGATAACAATTTTAAAACAGCATGGTTACGAACTGGAACTGGACTTTGCAATTGAATTAAATAACAACGGAGAGCTTGTGTTTAATGTTTCAGGAACAGCAGAGCAGCGGTTTAAGAAAAATGCGTATGGACTGCGCTCGGTCAATAATTTGTCAGAAGAACAGAAAAATGCTACGGCAGAAGATGTTTTCAATTTTCTACGCTTCGGTAATAAATCAAGTGCCATGTTTCAGGTTTCTGAGGATTATTCTCTTGAAGAATCCCTGGCAATTATAACGGTACGGTATCATTTTTTTACACTGGTGGACAAATCCTCCCAGCTTACCATTGCTTCCAACATTGATGATGCAACCATTGCAGCAATTTCGGAGGCAAGTGGGGAAATTCCTGGAATTTCTGTTGTACAGCGTACCAAACGTGTTTATAATCATGCGCTGTATTTTGCACATATCATCGGTTATACAGGGCAGGTGACCGAAAGCGACCTCGAAACCTTAAATGGGGAGGACGGCGGTACTTACCAGTTATCGGACTACGTTGGAAAAACAGGTCTGGAAAAAGAACTGGAAAGTGTTCTTGCCGGAAAAAAGGGTGTAGAACGTATTACGCTTAACAGTTCCGGAAAAGTAATCAGTACCGAAGTAATTTCTGAGCCGGTTCCCGGACAGAATATTTACCTAACGCTGGACGTTAATACCCAGAAAGTAGGGTACTATGTCGCTGAAAAAAATCTTGCGGAAATTTTGTGTGATGTTATTGTAGAAGATATGGACTACGGCACAAAAGGAGAATCCAGTGAGGATATTCTAGTTCCGGTATATGAAGTTTATTATGCACTCTTGAATAACAATGTTCTTGACATAAATCATTTCAATGCCGAAGATGCCACAGATTTGGAAAAAAAGGTTTATGGTTACTATGAGTCAAAACAAAACAGTGTAATCGAAAAATTGCAGACTCATCTGGAATATGGCAGTACGGCTTTAAAAAGCAGGCTGAATGAGTCAATGCAGGGATATCTTTCTTATTATATGTCACAAATGATATACATGGGACTGCTTTCCTCTGAACGGATGGATTCTTCTGACAGCACCTATCAGTCGTATGTGAACGGAAAAATAAGTGCTGCAGAATTTCTTGCCTACAGTATCAACAGCCAGTGGGTTGACCTCGATGCCCTTGGCATTACCGGAGAATATTGCAGCACCGAAGAAATTTACCAGATTTTGATTACCAAAACCTTCGATTCTCTGTATGACGACCGGGAATTTGATTTGAAAATTTACCGAGAACTGATTTTTAATTATAAATTAAGCGGAAAAGAAATTTGTCTTTTATTATTTGACCAAAATGTGATAAAATATAATGAGCAGGAGTACAGCAATCTGAAACGCAGCAGAATATCGGCATATGATTTCATACTGCAGAAAATTTTGGCCGTGGAAATTACACCTGCACAACTTGCAATTGAACCGTGCAGTGCCACGGTTGTACAGACAGATGTTGACACAGGAGCAGTTACGGGCTTGATTTCTTATCCAAGCTATGATACAAATAAATTGGCAAACAAAATTGAATGGGAATATTATTCCACGCTATTGGAAGATAAATCTAATCCGTTATACAACCGTGCTACCCAGCAGAGAACCACAACAGGTTCCACCATCAAAATGCTGTCAGCCGTATCCGGTCTGTTAAATGGCGTTATTACCATCAACGAAAAAATTTACGATAATGTTTTGTTTGACAAAATTGTACCGTCGCCGAGCTGCTGGTACGCAAGAGGCCATAAAGAACAGGATTTTTCCGATGCCATTATGAACTCCTGTAACTACTTTTTCTATGAAGTCGGTTACCGGCTAGCCACCGATAAAAATGGTAAATATTCCGACAGCCTCGGTCTTTCCAAGCTCAAAGAGACAAGTGCTTTATTTGGTCTTGATCAGACCTCAGGCATTGAACTGGGGGAGGCTTCCCCGGCGTTTGCAGAAACGGATGCTGTGCGTTCTGCCATTGGTTACGGACATTTCTTTACACCATTGCAGATTTCGCGCTATGTTAACACACTGGCAACCAAAGGTGTTTTGTACCATTATACCTTAATTGATAAAATAACCGATAAGGATGGCAACGTTGTCCAAAGTCTGACTCCTGTTGTAGAAAATGAAATAACAGGACTTAGCAATAAGGTTTGGAACAAAATTACCACAGGTATGCAGAATGTTATTTTAAAATATTCCACTGCATTAAAAAATGATTATGCTGATATTCCCGTTTCTGTTGCTGCAAAAACAGGTACTGCACAGCAGGGTGTCAACACACCACCGCATTCCGTGTTTGTATCCTATGCACCTGCAGAAGCACCGGAAATCAGTGTAGTTGCGGTTATTCCAAACGGATATTCCGGTAATTATTCCGGTTATCTCTGTCGGGATATATACAGCTATTATTATAATGGTGAATTTAAGGAATATCTGAATATAAACAGCGAGGAGGGAGAGCTTCCGTGAGTTCATCCGTTAAAATCAGAGGTACAAAACATGGTATCAGTGTCAAATTGGAAAACAGTGCTTCTTTTGAAGAAATAAAAAAAGATATTGCAGTTACTTTCAAAGAAGCAGAAAAATTTTTAGGTACGGAAAAGCTTGCCATAAGCTTTGAAGGAAAGTACCTGAACGAAGAACAACAGGAAGAGTTGGTTGATATTATTCATCAAAACTGCGGCATTCATATTGTATGCATCATGGATTTAAGCTCCGAGCAGGAACAAAAATTTCAAAAATCAGTAGAAAAAGCCGTCATGGAATTTGATGCATCGACCGGTCAGTTTTACAAAGGACAGCTTCGTTCCGGACAAGTTCTTGAATTTGAACAAAGTGTTATTGTAATTGGTGATGTAAATCCGGGAGCCAGCATCATATCCAAGGGAAATATCATTATTCTTGGTTCCTTGCGCGGAACTGCCTATGCAGGGGCTTCCGGTAAAAAAAATTCATTTATTGTTGCAATGGATATGCAGCCAATCCAGCTCAGGATTGCAGATGTTTACGCCAGGGCTGCTGATGAAAATAAAGGCAATGCGGAGCCTCGGATTGCTTTTGTAAACGATGAAAATATTTATATAGAACCACTAAGCAAATCGGTTCTTAATGATATTACACTTTAATTTTTTGGAGGATTTCTAAGAATGGGCGAAGTAATTGTAGTTACATCAGGAAAGGGTGGAGTTGGTAAAACTACCACAACTGCCAACGTTGGTACCGGCCTTGCGAAGCTTGGCATGAAAGTTGTATTAATTGATACAGATATCGGTCTTCGCAATCTTGACGTGGTAATGGGACTTGAAAATCGTATTGTGTACAATCTGGTTGATGTGATTGAAGGAAATTGTAAAATCAATCAGGCATTTATTAAGGTAAAAGGATATGAAAACTTTTATCTGCTGCCATCTGCACAGACAAGAGATAAAACTTCCGTTACACCGGAGCAGATGAAAGAATTAACCGATCGCTTAAAAGAAAGCTTTGATTTTGTGTTGATTGACTGTCCGGCAGGTATTGAACAGGGCTTTAAAAATGCTATTTCCGGTGCGACCAGAGCTTTGGTTGTCACAACACCTGAGGTTTCTGCTGTTCGTGATGCAGACCGAATTATCGGACTTCTTGAGGCAAACGAAATAAGAAAGACGGAGCTTATTGTAAACAGGCTTCGAATTGACATGGTGAAGCGCGGCGATATGTTATCCTGCGAAGATGTACTTGAAATTTTATCCATTGACCTGATTGGTGTAGTTCCGGATGATGAAAATATCATTGTGTCGACAAATAATGGCGTGCCTCTTGTTGGTGACAATTCCATGGCCGGCAGAGCATATATGAATATTTGTCATAGAATTTTGGGTGAAGAAGTTCCGTACCTAGATTTGAATAAAAAGGGTGGATTATTCAGTAAGTTATTTAAAAAGTAAAAGAAGGAGAGGAAAAACACAATGGCATTTGCTGATTTTTTTAAGAAAAAACAGTCCAGCAGTACAGCGAAAGACCGTTTAAAGCTGGTTTTGGTATCTGACCGTGCCGGATGTTCCCCGGAAGTAATGGAGAAAATCAAAAATGATATTATTGATGTAATTTCCAAATACATAGAAATTGATCTGGAAGGACTAGATATCAATATTAATTACAAGCCGGATCCGGACACCGGAGTGGAAGGTCCTGCATTATTTGCCAATATTCCAATCAAGGATATGAAATCAAAGAAATAAGGACTGCTTTACATGTTCAGAAAAATAAGAGAATATGATTTTAGAAAATTTGATTTAGGTCTGTTAATTGCAGCAATTCTGCTTGGAGCACTTGGAGCATATTTGCTTCGGATTATTCCGGGAGTAAAAAATCCGGAAGCTGCATCCTTAAAACAACTGTACAGTGTGTTTTTTGGTGTCTGCCTTGCAATTTTTGTATCCATGTTTGATTATCATTTTGTGGCAAAATTTTTCATACCACTGTATCTGTTTAATTTTGCCCTGTTATTTATGGTCAAATTTACAAGCTTCGGAATCGCAGTTTATGATGCAAAACGTTGGTTCGGAAAAAAAGATGTGTTTCAGTTTCAGCCTTCCGAACTGACCAAAGTCATTATGATTATTTTCATTGCAAAAATGCTCGACCTGTTGAAAGAACGTCTGAATAAACTCAGTACCTTGATAATTGTCGGTATATTAATGGGGATACCAACGTTTCTTATACTGATTCAGACGGACCTTTCCACTTCCATTGTATTATTTGGCAGCTTTGTGGTTATGGTATTTGTATCCGGCTATTCCATAAAAATACTGTCTATCCTTACGGTAGTTCTTGTGCCGACGATATATGGTCTATTCTGGTATATTTTACAGCCAAATAATATTTTTATTGAGTACAAAATCTTAAAGCCTTATCAGCAGAATCGGATTCTTTCTCTTTTGTATCCGGATAAATATCCGGAGCTTTTATATCAGCAGGAAAATGCGATAGAAGCGATAAGCTCCGGAGGGCTTTTAGGAAAGACTCTCACCGGAGATTCCGGTGTTAGGGGAACTGCCTATGTACCCGTAGTAGAAAGTGACTTTATTTTTACCGGGATTGGAGAAGAATTTGGATTTGTCGGAGTGGTTTTTGTTATTATACTGTTTGCCTATATCTTTTTTCGTATCATTATAATTGCAAAAAATTCATATGATATGATGGGAAGAATCATTGCGGCTGGAGCAGCATCCATCTTTATGTTCCAGACGTTTATCAATATCGGAGTGGTTTCGATGCTTCTTCCGAATACGGGTATTCCGCTTCCTTTTGTAAGCAGTGGATTAAGCTCGGCAGTCAGTTGCTATGCAATGCTTGGACTTGTCCTGAACATTGCAATTAACAACGGAAAACAAAATACGGCTTCATCAAAAAGCAGGTTTTGATTACTTATGAAAACGTAACTTAGGGGGTATTACAAATGAATGTAGGATTAATTGCACATGATGCCAAGAAAAAACTGATGCAGAATTTTTGCGTAGCCTATCGTGGGATTTTGTGTAAACATGAATTATATGCCACCGGCACGACCGGACGGCTGATTGAAGAAGTAACTAATCTGTCAATTCATAAATATTTGGCAGGACATCTTGGCGGACAGCAGCAAATGGGAGCACAAATTGAAAATAATGAAATTGATCTGGTTATTTATTTGCGCGATCCGCTGTCACCAAAGGAGCATGAACCGGATGCAAATAAAGTAATCAGTTTGTGTGATGTACATAACATTCCATTTGCAACGAACCTTGCGTCTGCTGAACTTATGATAAAAGCATTGGATCGCGGAGATTTGGACTGGCGCGAATTATATAAGAGATAAAAAATATGATGCTTAAATTTTCACAAAAAAAATTTTATATCACATGTTCGACTGTGTTTATTTTATTGCTGGCAGGCTGTTCCTTTGATAAAAAGGAGGAACATTATATTTTTTCTGCATTGCCAACTTTTGCAGTCGAAGAAAACGTTTCAGCAACAACGTTTCCAACTCAGGTGACGGAACTGCCGGATATTATACCGACCATTCCGGTAACTGTCGCACCAACAGAAGCTCCTTTGCCGGAAATACTTTCAGTATATGAGCAGATTGCTGCATTGGAGACTTCGGATACGTCACAGGAAGGGCTTCCGGTGAAAGCTGCCCTGCTTGTGAATTTGACGGATGAAAAGGTGCTTTATTCGGAACATGCCACGGAAACTGTGTATCCGGCAAGCATTACAAAACTGATGACGGCACTGATTGCTTTTTCCAATACAGAACATCTTTCTGAAACCGTAGAAATCAGTGCAAAAGCGGCAACACCGGTTGTTTCAGATGCCAAAATGTGTGGATTTTTAGCCGGAGACCGAATGCTGTTTTCGGATCTGCTGGGATGCATGCTGATTTATTCTGGAAATGACACTTCGGTTGCTGTAGCAGAATACATTTCCGGTTCCGAGGAGGAATTTGTTCGTCTGATGAATGAAACAGCAGCAGAATTGGGCCTTACGAAAACAAATTTTTGCAATTCCCATGGGCTGCCGGAGTATAATCATGTAACTTCTGCCTATGATATTTATTTAATTATGCAAAAACTCTTTAATTTTGAAGAATTTCTTGGTATAATAGAGTCAGGTTCCATTACAGTGGATGTATTAAGAGGCGAATCCGCCTTAAAAACATTCACTTTTGCTTCCACAAACCAGTTTTTTACCGGTGCCTATCAGATGCCGGAGGGACTTACCATGCTGGGTGGAAAAACCGGTACCACAAGTAAAGCAGGCAACTGTTTAACTGTTTATGTAACAGATGAAATCGGTGACTGCTACATTGCTGAAATATTTGGTGCAGAATCAAGAGAAAGCCTATATGCTTCCATGATTCAGTTATTAAGCCATATTTCAGACGAATAAAACATACTTTTAAGGAGGACGGCTATGATTCAGATTATTGCGGGTGAAAAAGGAAAAGGAAAAACAAAAATACTGCTTGATAAGGCAAATGCAGAGGTGTTGACAACAAATGGTACACTGGCATTTATTGACAAAAACAACCGCCATATGTACGAATTAAACAACAAAATTCGTCTTATCAGTGCAAAAGACTATTTCGTAAACGATGCAAAAGAATTTACGGGCTTTATTGCCGGTCTGATTTCCCAGGATAATGATCTTGCCAAGGTTTATCTTGATGGATTTCTTTCCATTGCACCAATGGAGAAGGAAGATATTTCTCTTATGATTGATAAGCTGAATGCTTTATCTGCAGCTTATGATGTGGATTTTGTTATCAGCATTTCCAAGAATGAAAATGATTTGCCTGAAAATGCAAAACCTTGCGTAATAGTTTCTCTTTAAAATTAACAAGATAAGAAATAACGGCGGAAAGCTTCCGGACAAAGGAGTTTCCGCCGTTATTTTTTTGGATTACATATCGTTTTTTAAGCGTCCGAAGTAGGAGAGTGCATACAGACCGGATACTCCGACAAGTGCATATACAATTCTGGAAATAAGACTCATATCCCCAAATAAAACCCTTACTAAATCGAACTCGAAAAAACCTATCAGTCCCCAGTTAATTGCACCGATAATAACCAGTGCCAGTGCCGTATAATCTAATGCTTTCATAGGAACAACCCCTTTCTTATAATCTTATTTTCAGTATTTACATTTTTTGTTTGATATATTCACAAAAAAAAGGTATAATCATAAAGACAGAAAAAAAGAAAGGTATGAAAAACATTGGAAGGAAAAATTATACGCATTAAACAAAGAAAAGACATCAATATCGGAATTATCATTTTTTTAGTAATTCTGGTGTATGTTCTGTTTCATGTATATACCTTTTTGACAAAAACGGAAATTCCGTTATATGAAGTGCAACCAGGAGAAATTTATGTTACTTCCCAGTGTGATGGCATTATTTTAAGAGAAGAGCAGCTGGTTTACACAGAAATAGCCGGATATATCAATTATTATTTCGGAGAGGGTTCCAGAGTCGCAAAAAACTGTACCGTATACTCCATTGACAGTAACCGGGATATCTACAACCTGCTTTCCGGAAATACAGACGAAATTAAACTTTCCGGCGAGGATTTGGCCGATTTAAAGCAGCTTTTGCAGGAAGAGTTGATTTATTCCAATCCGGGAGTACATATCGCAGAAAAAAAGGCGGAAATAACAACAGGCTATCAGCGGTTGATTGATGAAATGCTGATGAAAGAATTAAACCAGATTGTTACTTCTACCGGTATTATTTCCAACTTTCATGTTGTTTCGACAGAAACGAGCGGTATTATTTCCTATATGCTGGATGAATTTACGGACGATACCATACAGGATATTACTGCAGAGAGTTTTGAAAAAAAGAATACCTCTTCTTCCATGTATAGTGTTGATTTGCTGGCAGCCAATTCCCCGGTTTATAAAATAATAACCGACGATCATTGGAGTATTGTTGTATTGTTAAATGATACTTTGTATGGGCAGTTGCTTGGCAGGGAAAAGGTCACATTTTATCTGGATGGAGATATAAAAGTGACCGCACCGATTAATTGCTATCGGAAGGATGACAAATTTTTTGCAGAAATTCAGATGGACAAGTATCTTTCCAACTATACATCCAACCGGTTTATTACAGTTAAATTTGAATTAGATTATGCTGATGGACTGAAAATTCCGGAAACTGCAGTCATTTATAAAAATTATTACAGGATTCCGGAAGAATATCTTGTGTATGGTGGAAATGAATCCGAACAGAAAAAAGGACTTCTGGTAGAAGAATTTAATCCCGATACCGGTACGACACAGTATACCTTTCAAGAAGCAGACATTTTTTACTCCAACGGAGGGTTCTGCTATATTGACTGTCTTGATTTTGCCAAAGAAACGTATATCTCCACACCGGATATGTTGTCAAGGGTAATGCTGTATACGTTTGAAAATAAGCTGGAGGGTGCATATAATATTAACAAGGGCTATGCTATTTTTAAGAGAATTGAACGCTTAAAAACAGAAAACGGCTATGTTATTATTAAGAAAAATTCACTTTCCGGACTTTCCGCATATGACCATATTGCACTGGATGCAGCTTCTGTCGTGGAAGATGCCGTAATATATTAAAGTCATTTTTTAATTTCAGGTTTTTTTTTAAGAACAAGAGTATTTGTCAAGGGTTAGGAGGAACGCATGATACAGGAAAACATACAAAAAGTACGGGAAAACATAAAGGCTGCCTGTCAAAGAGCCGGCAGACAGGAAGCGGAGGTAACTCTGATTGCCGTCAGCAAAACAAAACCATGTTCCATGCTTGAAGAAGCGTATAATGCAGGAATGCGAGAGTTTGGAGAAAACAAGCCTCAGGAACTGCGTGATAAAACAAAAGAATTCCGGCAGTCGGTGCACTGGCATATGATTGGCTCATTGCAGAGCAATAAAATCAAATATGTGATAGGAACCGCCTGCTTAATTCATTCCGTGGATTCGTTAGAATTGGCTGTAGCAATTGAAAAAGAAGCTGCGAAAAAAAATCTGGTTGTGGACGTCCTGTTAGAGATAAATGCAGCAGCAGAAAGCTCCAAACATGGATTTTCCTTAGAAGAAGCGGAAGAGGCGGTACAAAAAATAGCAAAATATTCCCATTTGAACCTCAGAGGTTTGATGACAGTTGCTCCATATACGGAAAATGCCGAAGAAAATCGAATATATTTTAGAAAAATGAAAGAATTACTTGTTGACATAAACGCAAAAAACATTGATAATATTCATATGGATATCTTGTCCATGGGAATGTCTTTGGATTATGAAGTGGCAATTGAGGAAGGGGCTACCATGGTAAGGATTGGAACAGGAATTTTTGGTGAAAGGGATTATTCGCACTAAGCGAATATCAATAAGGTGAGTATTGTGACAAAAATTATTCAAAGTATTTTAGACTCTTTAAAATTAACGGATGATGATGATTTCGAAGAAGATTTAGAAGATGACGAACCGATAAGACACCGCGAACGTACCAGAACAGAGCGTAAAACAGAACGTGTGGAACAGGTTGCAGCAGCAAGAGAGCAGGCACAGCCATCCAGACGGTTTGAAGCACGCCAGATGCGTTCTGCACAAACAAGATATGAAGAACCTGCCGACTCTTACGAATTGCCGCGTCGTGTAACACGTCAGGAGCGTCAGCCGGTACCAATGCGTTCTGCATCCCAGAGTGGTCTGGAACTCATTATCCGTAAACCAACCAGCTTTGATGATTCCCAGGAAATTTGTGACCTTTTGAAACAGGAGCATGCAATTATTGTAAATTTGGAGCAGGTAGACCGTGAGCTGGCCCAGAAAATGATGGACTTTATTTCTGGTGCTATTTATGCATTAGATGCAAAAATTCACCAGATTTCCGGAAGTATTTTCTGCATTTCCCCTGCTAAGGTTGATATTAGTGGTGACTATTTTGCAATGATTTCCGAAACAACTGGATTTAAAATTCCGGATTTACTGAATAAATAATATGAATATTGAAAAAGAAGAGTTAATAATTAAAAAGAGGCTTGTAGAATCCGCTCAGTTAGCGTTTCAGAAAGAAATTGTGGTATACACTGATTTTCTTGGGCTGGCTGAGCAGAATTTATTTTACAGTTCACTGAGGGATTTTCCTGCAGTAAGCTATTCCTGTTATGGCGGGACGTACTCGGCGGAACGTTTTTGTATCGCCTTCGACGGCAGAAATGCTGTTTCTGCCTTAAAGCAAACGGATGTAGAGGAGTATTATCTGTTCCCAATTGTCTGTATCAATATCACGCCATCTTCTTTAAAATACGGAGAAGTCCTGACACATCGGGATTATCTGGGGGCACTGCTTCATCTTGGAATTACAAGATCTAAAATTGGAGATATTTACATAAAAGAAAAGAATGCCTATGTATTTTGTACGGATTCAATCGCAGGATTTATCTGCAAAGAACTTTGTACGGTAAAGCATACACTTGTGCATTGTGAAATTGTTACGCCCAAAGAAGAAATTCTTCGACCGGAGCTTAAAGAAATGACAGGCACGGTGGCATCGCTTCGGCTGGATGCATTTTTGTCTATTGCATTTCAGGGCTCCCGAAGTTCCCTGTCAGCATTTATTGAAGAAGCCAGAACATATGTAAACGGTCGCCTGATTACAAAAGCCGGTACGCAGCTAGAAGATGGAGACATTGTTTCCGTCCGCGGAATGGGACGTTTTGCAGTCAAGGAAATAAAGAATACGACGAAAAAAGGAAGAATTGTCGTCACAATTAATAAATATATTTCTTAAGGAGGAAAAATAAATGTTAACACCGGTAGAAATTCAAAACAGAGTCTTTAAATCCGGAGGACTTGGATACGATAAAAAAGACGTAGATTCCTTTATGAAGGAAATTGTGGACAGCTATGAACTGTTATATCGTGAAAAAATGGAACTGGCAGATAAAGTAAATGTATTAAATGATGGCATCCAGAACTATAAAACCATAGAAAAAACAATGCAGAAAGCGTTGATTCTTGCACAAAAAACAGCGGAAGAAACGCAGGAAACGGCATTAAAAAGTGCCCATGCCATTGAAAAGGAAGCGCGTACAAAGGCTGAAATTATTCTTAGTGATGCCAGAAATGAATTAGAGCGTGTTCATCAGAAAACAGTTCAGCTTTGTCAGCAGTATGAAAAATACAAGCTGCAGTTTAAAAATCTTGCAGCAGCACAAATTGAATTACTCGAAACAGAAAGCTACCAGCTTCATATTATGGATATTCCGCAGGTGGAAATGGATAGTCTGAATTCAGTGTCCGAACCGGAAGAGGAAGCTGTCGAAAAAGAAGAAGCCGTTTCCAAAATTGACATCAGTTTTACTAATGTTGCGTCTAATGCAGAATAAACAAAGCGGAAGACATCGTTTAAAAATACTCAGATGAGCGATTGGAATGGAGATTAAAATGGAACCACTAAAATTATTACCAATCCAGTATAATGGGGTACATTGCTATAATATTGAGCTTCATACCTCTTTCCTTGGGCTGCCGGACGCCATGCAGAAGCTTGGCATGGCAGGAAAACGAATCTGCATTGTTGCGGATTCCAACGTAGCTGACCTTTACAGTGAAGAAGTTTGGCACTTGTTAAAAAATAAAGGTTTTGCGGAGGTGTACCGTTTTGTTTTTCCGGCAGGGGAAGAAAACAAAACATTAACCGTTATCACTGATTTATATGAATTTTTAATTCAGCACCAGTTTGACCGTTCAGACATTTTACTTGCCCTCGGCGGTGGTGTAACCGGAGATATGACCGGCTACGCAGCAGCAACGTACCTGCGCGGTATCCGTTTTATTCAGATACCAACTTCCCTGCTCGCCATGGTTGATTCCAGCATTGGAGGAAAAACAGGAGTTGATTTTAAAGGATATAAAAACATGGTTGGTGCTTTTTATATGCCGTCGCTTGTGTATGTCAATAGTTCCGTTCTTGACTCCCTGGAAGAACGCCAGAGAGCTTCCGGCATGGCTGAAATCATTAAGCACAGTCTGATATGCGATAATCAGTACTATACCTGGCTTTGGGAGCATGTGGACGAAGTGCACTGTTTGCAGCAGCAGCCGGTAATGGAAATGATATTTCGCAGTCAGGAAATCAAAAAACAGGTAGTAGAAAACGACCCAAAGGAAAAAGGAGAGCGTGCTCATTTAAATTTTGGACATACCATTGGACATGCCATCGAAAAAGCTTTGAAATTTTCCCTACTGCATGGTGAATGCGTCGCTCTGGGCAGCGTTGCAGCAGCGTATATTTCTTTTTTACGGAATAATATCTCAAGGGACGACCTCTTTTTTATTGAAAAATTATTTGCGCTGTATGGGCTTCCTACGCACTTTAAAGACCTTGATAATAATATCATTATTGATAATTGCTTTCACGATAAGAAAAAAGAGGGTTCAGTTATCCGTTTTGTTCTGTTAACAAATATCGGTAGATGTTACACAACTACGGATGTTACAAGAGAAGAAATGAATGCAGCGATTTGCTATCTGAAAGGAGAGCAATTATGAAAAAAATAACTTATTGGATGCAGGCGGCAGTCTGTATTCTTTTGATTATACTGGATCAATTGACCAAGCATTTTGCTAGAATCGGTCTGAAAAATGGCCCCAAGATACTTATAGATGGTGTATTTTCACTTTCTTATCTTGAAAACCGTGGTTCTATCTGGGGAATTTTACAAGGAAAAGTTGATATTTTATTGATTTTTTCTGTTATTTTATTTGCATTGCTGTTGTACGTCTATATCAGAATGCCCAAAACAAGATTTTATCTGCCGTTATTATGGATTATACTCGTCATGTGCGCAGGAGCAGTCGGAAACAGCATCGACCGACTGATATTTGGCTATGTAACAGATTTTTTCTATTTTGAATTAATTAACTTTCCAATTTTTAATGTGGCTGACTGCTACATTACTGTGTGCGTTTTTTTAACTATATTTCTTGTCTTTACAAAATATAAAGAAGATGAGTTTTCTTTTTTGTCATTAAAAAGAAAGGATACCGGACATGCAGCAAAATCCGACACAGATAAAACTTGAAATGGAAGAGGAATATGATAACATTCGGATAGACAAGGTCCTTACGGCCTGTTTTAACGATTTATCAAGGTCATACATTCAAAAACTGATAGATAACGGCTTGGTTTCTGTTGCTGGAAAAAAAGTAAAAGCAAATTACAAGGTTTCCGCAGGGCAGGAAATAGAAATTTTTCTGCCGGAACCGGAAGTTTTGAAAGTGGAACCGGAAAATATTCCGCTTGATATATTATATGAAGACTCGGATGTCATCGTTGTAAATAAACCGAAAAATATGGTGGTGCATCCTGCTCCCGGACATTATTCAGACACCCTAGTAAATGCATTGTTGTATCATTGTAAAGACAGTCTTTCCGGCATCAACGGAATTATGCGTCCCGGAATTGTGCATCGAATTGACAAAGATACCACCGGTGCCCTGGTCGTCTGTAAAAATGACATATCCCACCAGTTTCTCGCTGCCCAGCTAAAGGAACATTCCATTACAAGAACATATGAAGCCATAGTTTATCATTCTTTCCGGGAAATGGAAGGCAGAATAGAAGAGCCCATTGGTCGTCATCCGACCGAACGGACAAAAATGGCTGTTAATTATAAAAATGGTAAGGAAGCTGTTACAAACTACCGGGTGCTTGAAAATTTCGGAACAAAATTTGCCCATATTGAATGCCGTTTAGAAACAGGACGAACTCACCAGATTCGTGTTCATATGGCAAGTGTAAATCATCCGTTGCTTGGGGATACCATCTATGGTCCGGCAAAAGACACATTTGGACTGGAAGGGCAGACGTTGCATGCACGGACATTGGGCTTCATTCATCCGACAACCAAAGAATATATGGAGTTTGAAGCTCCGTTGCCGGATTACTTTAAGGCGCTTCTAAAAAAATTACATGTGTAATAATCGTTGCGATTTTCTGTCCCTAAATAGCAACTGTTCAGATAAGGAAAAATTATGAAACGAAATTTAATTAATACCTTACAACAATGGATGGAGCAAAAAGAGCGTCCTCCTTTTTATATGACCGGTATGAAGGGTGTCGGCAAAACCTATTTAGCTTGTGAGTTTGCCGGTTCTTTTTTTGACTCCTACTTATACCTTGGATTCGAACATAATAAAGAACTTGCTGCGTATTTTAATACATTGCCGGAAGAAGAAATTATACCGGAACTTGCAAGATATTTTGAACTGCCGGAGGAAACACTTTTTCATATTCCGTTTGTATTTGATGAGGTTTATCATTGTACTGCTTTTTTTTCAAAGCTGCTGCATCTGATTAAAGACAAACAGCAGCTTTACTGGATTTTTATATCCAGTTATGATTATATAACCGAAGAACAGAAAAGTCATCTTTGCTGTCATACATTATATTCACTTCAATTTGATGAATTTCTGACAGCAATTGGTAAGGACTGGTATGTAGAGGTTATTACTGCACATTGTCATAATCGAAAAAAGCTTCCGGAAATTGTTCATCATGAGCTTCTTTCCACCTTTGATGAGTATTTATGGATTGGCGGTATGCCGGACGTAATGAATGAATATCTTACTATGGAATCGACGGTAAATGTGTTAGAGCGGCAGCAGATTCAAAAGCAAATGCTTTTATACGGCATGGAGAAGGAAGCAGGAGAGAAAAATGGCTATAAATGTGTTCAGATTTATTCAACGATAGATGAACAGCTGAACAAGCCGAACCAGAAATTTCAGTTCAACCTAATTCGAAAAGGGATTACTTATCAGATGTATCAAGAAGCTATTGATTTTCTGGTACAGCATCATATTTTGTATCGACAGAACTGTCTTGGAAAAGAAAAGCAACAGTTCAAACTGTTTTATCCGGATTTTGCATGGAATTACGCTGCAAGAAATGGAGAGCTTACAGCTGTAGAACGTCAAATAAGGCTTCAAAATTACGTCTGTCAGACTATGTCTGAAAAAAACTTAAACTGTACATTCTGGGAAGCTAAAAGCCAGGCAACCGTGGATTTTGTTCTACAGGATGATTATGAAAAAAAGTTTACATTAATCGAATTAAAAAAAGAAGGTAAAAGCAAATCAAAAAGTATGCTCTCTTTTGCAAATCAATTTGAGGTTAGGAATATTATACGAATTTCAAGTTCTAATTTTGTAGAAAATGACGAATTTTTAAATTTGCCGATATATTCTGTATTTTGTTTCGAAAATATGATTGACAAATAGAGTTCTAGTGTGGTAGTATTTTGTTACAAGGGTTATCTACGTTTGTAGATGGTCGATTTAAGAGAAATAACGTGCCGATTTTGTTACTATTCAGACCGCTGTAAATCTTGAAAAAGTTATTGTGGAATAGAATTAAGGAATGAGAGGGCTCCTTTGCGTAGCAAAAATTTAAATCTGTGAATTGTTACTGATATTAAAATATGGGTAAACAGTAACCAAAGATGAACTGCACGAAATATTCTCAGAATGGGGTTTACTATGGGAGAAGATATTCGTCTGCATGAAGGTGAATTAAACATAATGGAGCTTTTGTGGTCTAACAAAGTTTTAGCGGCAAAGGACATTGCAAAAATAATTAAAGAATATATCGGATGGGAAAAAAATACAACCTATACGGTAATTAACCGTTTGATTGCAAAAGGAGCTATAGACAGAGAAGAGCCAGGCTTTTTCTGTCGAGCAACAATATCAAAAAAAGTAATTCAACAGATTGAAACTGATGCTTTGTTAGATAAAGTTTTTAATGGTTCGTTATTAAATTTTCTTACGGAATATTTAAAAAATCAGCAATTAACGCCAGCAGAATTGTTGGAACTGGAAAAAATTCTAGCAGAGAAGAAAAAACGATAATACACATCTATAATATATGGTTCTTATACAAATAGTGGAAGCTATCTGCAGGAGTCTTCTTGCAAATAGCTTCCACTTTTTTTGTAATAGAAATTATTTTTTTTCGCGTAAAGTTACGGCATCCTTGGCACTGCGACGGCGTTCTTCTTCCATGGCTGCATAATGCTTCTTTGTTGTGTTAACATCTTTATGACCAAGGACGTCTGCAACCAGATAAATATCACCGGTTTCTTTGTAAAGCTGGGTTCCGTAGGTACTGCGGAGCTTATGCGGTGTAATTTTCTTTGTGGCAACAGCGGAAGAGGCATATTTTTTTACCAGGATTTCTACATTGCGTACACTGATCCGCTGCATACGATTAGACAAAAATAAGGCGTTTTCGTGTCCTTCCACAGGTATCATTTTTTTTCTTTCTTCCATGTAATGAATCAGTGCTTCACGAACTTCTTCGCCAAAATAGACAAACGATTCATAACCACCTTTACGCGTAATGTTAATACGGTCATTATTAAAATCGACATCATTTAAATTCAGACCGACACATTCGGATACACGGATTCCGGTACCAAGCAGAAGAGTAGTCAGTGCCAAATCGCGCACCTTCGTTTTTTCATGGAAAAACATTTGTGTTTTGGTAAGTTTATTTCCGCTTTCTACGGTATCTAAAAATTCTGCTACTTCATTAACATCCATACGAATGATATTTTTCTGATGAAGCTTTGGCATCCGCACCTGCAGCGTCGGATTAGTATCTATAATCTGATGCGTATGAAAATAGTTATAAAAAGAGCGTAATGCGGAAAGTTTTCGCTTAATTCCAGATTCGGAATTTGTAATTTCTTTGCCATCCGGACCGATATAGTATTTTAAATATTCCAAATATTCTTCAATGTCACTTGCCTGCAACTGGGTCAGTATTGCAAAATCCAGTTCTCGTAAGGATTTATCCTTATATATGGGGTTGGAATTTTTGATGTATTCGAAAAATACCTTTAAATCAATCGCATAAGCAATCCGGGTTCTGGAAGCGGTATGTGGTTCAATTCCTCTGAAAAATGTAGTAACATATGGTGGAAGTTCTTTTTCCAGTTCTCGCAGTTTTTGTATATTTTCAATGTTTTTTTCTTCGTAATAAGTTCTTTCTTTCAATATTTTATCCTCTGGACTTTCCGGGCTGATTATTTTATTACTGAAATTTTGGGGTTACACCAAAAAATATGTTTTTCTTAGTTTAACGTAAAATCAAAAAAAAATCAATGTATATGAATATTTTATTTTTAAAACGGTAATTACTATACTTGTTATTAAATATTTCGTATGGAGGTTTTTATTATGACGATGAATCGCAAAAATGAAAGCATTAAGTGTAGCATTAAGACCTGCGCACATCACGCTAAGGATGAAAATTATTGCAGCCTTGACCATATTCTGATTGGAACACATGAAGCAAATCCAACAGAAAAAGCTTGTACGGACTGTGAATCCTTTGAATTACGCTGTGGCTGTAAATAATTTTTTTAGGAACAAGCCGTTTCCAACTTTTAATAAAAGGAAAGAAGCAGCTTCTCTATCCCTGTCAATTATTTCGCTAAACACGAGTTTAACGAAATAACATAGACAAAAAAGCTAACAGCTGTTGCCCGAGGAACAAATCTATTCTTGTTTCTTTAGCTCACAAATTTCTTAGTGCAACAGCCGTTAGCTTTACTTTGTAAAATATTCCGCATAAATTTCGTTGACTGCTTCATAAATTGCTTGTGCAGCTTTTTTCTGGTACCCTGAATCTGTAAGCTTTGTCAAATCGGATTTGTTTGTCATAAATCCAAGTTCAATCAGTACCGCAGGTACGGAATTATGTTTTACAACATAATAATTTGCGTCAGTGCATCCACGGTTTTTTGTTTCTATAGCGGTGCTGATTTTATTTACCAGTTTTTTTGCCAGTACAGAACTGTTGAAACCGGAAGAAAGCTTCTGGTTATTCGCTGTGGAATAATAAACCTGTGTGCCTTTTGCTGAGCTGGAGGTAAAGGTGTTCATATGGAGACTGATAAATAAATCCGCTCCAACTTTTGCAGCCAAATCAGCACGTTCACTTAACTCTATGTAGGTATCTGTTTCTCTTGTATAATACACTTTAATGTCGGAATTTTCGAAACATTTCCTTAAATGCGTGCATACGATTTCAAAATTGATATCTTTTTCATAGATTTTTCCTTGCAGTGCTCCCGGATCTTTGCCACCATGCCCGGCATCCAAAACAATTATTTTATCGTAAATTTCTTCCGGCTTTGCAATGGTCATCCTAAGAAATCCATCTTCCAGAGTATATTTACAGGCACAGATGTTTTCTGTGGTAAGTGTAATTACTGTCTGCTGACTTGTTTCATCATAAGTAACCGTAATGTCCTTTACATAAGAATATGGATTAATTACCGGATTTTGTTTATAAAATTCTTCATAATCTCCGGGCAAAGTTAGAACAAATTTCTTTTCGTGATAATTATCCTGAAGCTCTAATTGTGAGAGCTCTGCTTTTTCCGAAATAGGAAGAAGTAAGGTATTATCGCTTTTTTCTAAATTAAAAGTTTCCTTTGCAATATAAACCCTGACACATTCCTCTGTTTCTACAAAAAACCACTTGTCTTCAGAAGAAATTTCAAAAAACATTTTTGGACTTGAGTTAACAGAGTTTAATAACACAAGAGATAGATGCGGTAAAGAAATATCCCTGAAAAACTGTGTACTCATATTGGTAGTTACGGATTTCATTTCAAAAACAAGCAGACCGTTATCCATGAAATCATCAATATTTTCTCTGGTGATACCATATAATTCAACTACGTCTGCCTGTTCGGTAGCGTAAGCTTTTACTTTGGTAAGTGTTTTTTTGCTGTCAGAAAACTCAATTCTGTCTTGATTTGTGCACCATTCAAAATAGACACCGGTATCTGCCATTGTGAATATTTCTTTGTTGGTATGGGTAAGAAAACCAACAATTAAGAAAACTGCTATACTGGATATTGTTATTTTAAAGAAATTTATGTTTTGCATATTCGGAAAGCCTCTCTTAAAGTGTAATGAAAACCTAAAATCCCCTTGAGCTTCCACAGTTTTGTAACGGCAGTTCAAGAAAAATTCCATATTTAATTTATAACCTAAACATGGTATAATTGTGTCAAAATATGAAAATCAATTTGTTTTTCTGAAAAAAAAAGAATGGAGTAAACCTATGAAATTACAGCGTTTAATGAGCCTTACACGAAAGGCAATAGATGATTATCAGATGATTGAGGATGGCGATAAAATTGCAGTTGGAATATCCGGTGGAAAAGACAGTCTTGCCCTGCTCTATGCTCTTGCAGGGTTACGACGCTTTTATCCTAAAAAATTTTCCCTTGAGGCGATTACTGTTGATTTGGGCTTTTCAGGTTTTGATTTAACAAATATCAAAGCCTTATGTGAAACACTGGAAGTTCCTTATACAGTTGTAAAAACAGATATTGGGGAAGTTATTTTCAGTAAACGAGAAGAAACAAATCCTTGCTCTTTATGTGCTAAAATGCGCAAAGGTGCTTTTAATGAGGAAGCAAAACGTCTTGACTGCAATAAATCAGCATATGCACATCATAAAGATGATGTAATTGAAACAATGTTGATGTCAATGATATATGAGGGCCGATATTATACCTTTGCACCGGTTACTTATTTGGACCGAATGGATATTACTTTGATTCGCCCATTAATTTATGTGAATGAAGCGGATATTATTGGATTTAAAAATTTATATCAGTTGCCGGTTCAGAAAAATCCGTGTCCGGCAGACGGTTACACAAAAAGAGAATATGCAAATGATCTGATTAAGCAGATCAACGAGGAAAGTCCGGGGGTTGCGGAACGCCTGTTTCATGCGGTAACGGATGGTCCACTGCCTGCCTGGCAGAAAAAGATAAAACCGGAGCTTTAACCACAGGCTTAAAAAGCTATACAGAGACTACAGGGTGTTTAATTGCTGGTATAATGAGGAATGAGAATGTAATTGCCTGCATACAGCTTATCTGAAGAAAGCCCATTCATCCGCATGATTTCTTCGATATAGTTTGTGAGGGTCGAAAATTCATCGGAGTAGTATTCTTTGGCAAGACTCCATAAGGTGTCGCCTGCTTCAATCTGGACAGAGGTAATGCAATAAGAGCGAGCACTGCTATCTTCTGCCGCTGCGGTTCTTTCTGGTAAAACAAATACTATTAGTAAGAATAAAACAACCATAGTTATGACAATTAAAAGCAACTTGCCTAAAAAATAATAAGGTATTTCAGATTTTTTGCTGCGTTCCATATACGTCATGATGTATTCCTCCTTTGGCATGTAGGATAGAACTTTTGTTCTCCGAACCTTTGTTCTTATTATATCACAGAACATTTGTTTGTCAAGGCTTTTTCTGAAAAAAATCGAACTTTTGTTTGACAAATGTATGTTCTTATGTTTTAATAGTAATAGAGAAAAATAACCCGGAAGGGAGAAAATACTATGTCATATGGAAAAATTACATCAAAACAAAAAGAAATCTTAGAATTTATGAAAAACGAAATTTTAAGTAAAGGATACCCACCGGCAGTTCGTGAAATTTGCGAAGCAGTTCATTTAAAGTCAACTTCCAGTGTCCATTCCCATTTGGAAACTTTGGAGAAAAACGGATACATACGCCGTGACCCGGCAAAGCCGCGTGCAATTGAAATTGTAGATGACAGCTTCAATCTTACACGTCGTGAAATTGTGAATGTTCCGATTGTCGGTACTGTAACAGCCGGTCAGCCTATCCTTGCAGTGGAAAATATCGAAAGCTACTTCCCTATTCCTATGGATTATATGCCAAACCAGGAAACTTTTATGTTAAAAGTCAAAGGGGAAAGCATGATTAATGCCGGAATTTTTGATGGTGATACGATTCTTGTTCAGAAGCAGTCTCATGCAAAAAACGGTGACTTTGTTGTTGCCTTAATCGAAGATTCTGTTACTGTAAAAACATTTTACAAGGAAAAAGATTATTACCGCCTGCAGCCGGAAAATGACTACATGGACCCCATTATTGTTCCTGAGGTAGAAATTCTTGGTAAGGTAATCGGTCTGTTTCGTATGTTCCGTTAAACAAGAAAAAACATTTTTTAAGGCTTCGTCAAGTGAAAACGAAGCCTTTTTTGTAAACACAATTCTTATCACGAAAAAATGTTTGCTTGATTTGCAATTAAAGTGTTTCCACTTCAATCAGTTTTCCATCTCTCCAGACTCTTTCCAAATCATAAAACAGGCGGTCTTCTTTGGAAAACACATGAACTACAACGTCATTATAGTCCATTAAAATCCAGCCGGAGCTTTTTACGCCTTCCATGCGTTCTGCATGAATATTTTCCTTTAGAAGCTCCTCTTCTACGTTATCAACCAGGGATTCCACATGCGGCGCATTGGAGCCGTTTGCAATGATAAAATAATCTGCAACCGTGGAAAGACTGCCAATTTCAATAATTTTGATATCTTCTGCCTTTTTGTCGTTTAAGGCATCATATGCTTTTTTTACGATTAACTTTGTACGTTCCATTTTTACCTCCATTTTTTGGCAACTTATTATAGCATTTACATTTTTGAATCCTTATTTAAACTGCCCTTCTCCTACTGTTCCTTTATAAAATTCATACACTTTATAAGTCATGGGATCTGTGTCCTTTTTTGTTGTTTCAAAATAACGTATGGTATTTTTACTTACAAGCAGCGTTGCCCGGTCTAAATCGATAAATGCAATTTTTCTTATTTCATCTAACGAAGGAACGGTGGGCTGGGTACGTTCCGGTTCCAGATAATCAGCCAGATAAACAATCTGCTCTAATTTGCTCATATCCGGACGACCGAGTGTATGGTTACGAATTGCAAGTAACATATCCTCCTGCATAATTCCATACTCTGTTTTTGCAAGATATGCTCCGTAAACGGCATGAATCAGGTCCGGAATGCGCCTTTCGTGCTCTGACATAGGAAGCTGAAGCATTTGACATTGCTTTAGCATATCTTCTTCCGGGTAATTTTTTGCACAATCATGCAACAGACCTGCAACTAGTGCATCCCTGTGTGAAATATCATGACACATTGCCAGAGAGGCAGAAAGATAGGCGACTCCCAACGTGTGAAGATATCGTTTTGGAGTTAGCTGCTGCAGCAGTTTATGTTCTAATGTAAGGACTAATTCGTTGGAAATTTCCATAATTTATGCTCCATAATATATTGTAGTACCTTTTCCGGCACCATCTTTTCCAGCTTTTCATAATTCTGTTGTGTACATAGTGCACGAATCTGCTGTGAGGAAATCTGCAGTTCTGGCAAATCTAACAGTGTTACTTTTGTTCCAAATTGCTGATTTAAATAGTTTGCTTGCTGTAATAAAGTTTCTTTGGAATACCCATTCCGCCCCGCAGCCAGTAAACTGGCATGTGCAGAAATAACATCCGGCTTTACCCAATTCTGAAATTTCATAAAGGCATCCCCACCGATAATAAAATAAAACTCTTTGTTGGGATATTGTTGCGTCAGAGCCTCTAACGTGTCTGCGGTATAAGTAAATCCGGGACGGTCAATTTCAAAAGAGGATGCTTGAAATTGCGGAAATTTTTCCAGGGCAAGCTGCACCATAGAAAATCTTTTCTCTGCATTTAAAAGCTCGTTCGTTGCTTTATGGGCAGGCAGCCCAGAGGGCATAAACCATATTTCGTCCAGTGACTGTTGCTGCAATGCTGCTTCTGCCAGTGTAAGATGTCCATTATGAACCGGATTAAAGGTACCTCCCATGATACCAATTTTCATAAAGGATTACCTCCCCTGTTTATTTTTTCCAGAATTCTTTTCAATCAAATTATTCTGAGAAAAAATTATTTTGGTAATTCAATTTTCTTTTTGTTTTTCGACTCTTTGTAAAGCACAATTTTTCTGCCAATTACCTGAACTACTTCGGAATGGGTGCGGTCTGCCAACACCTGTGCTAGTTCCTTTGGCTCATCATCGCAGTTTTTCAAAACATTGATTTTTACTAATTCTCTTGCTTCCAGAATTTCAATAATACTTTCCGTAAATTCCGGAGTTAGACTTGCTTTTCCAATCTGAAATACCGAATCAAAATTCATGGCAAGTCCTTTTAAATAAGAACGTTGTTTGCTTGTCATTATGCTATGCTCCTTTCTTAAGTAGCTTACAATTTTGCTGCTGTTAAGTAAGTTCAAAAACCACGTCTAAAAACTGCGTTTTCAGACGTGAGGACCGCATGGCGTCCCTTTCTCCAAGTATACCGGCAGCTTTTGGCTGGAAACCAAGTTTTCCGTCAGAAAGCTGCCGGTATACTTGGTTTTTGAACTTACTTATAGTAATCAAATTCTAGTCCATACATGCGGACGGTATCTCCGTCTTTAATGCCGAGTGCTTCCAGTTCTTCTAAAATTCCATTATCTTTCAGAAACTTCTGGAAAAATTCAAAGCCCTTTTCAGAATCAATGTTTGTGTAACCAAGCATCTTATCAATGCGTGGTCCTTCGACTACATAAACGTCATCTTCTTCATTATATTCGACAAAATATGGTTCTGTAGCGGCTTCCAGAGAATCCATGGAGAATTCCTTTTCAAAGACAATTGGAGCATCTTCTACTTTCTTTAACATGTCATTGACGTAATAAAGCAATTCGTCGATGCCTTCTCCGGTAGCAGCAGAAATCGGAAAAATTTTCATGCCTTCCGGTTCAAGTTCTGTTTTGAGCAGTTCCATGGCAATATCTTTTTCTTCTCCATACAGAACATCCAGTTTATTAGCTGCAATGACCTGTTGTTTATTTTCCAACCCTTTATTATAGGCAAATAATTCTTTATTGATGGCACGAATGTCTTCTACCGGGTCACGTCCTTCTGTGCCGGCGGCATCTACTACATGAATTAATACCTTTGTTCGTTCAATATGGCGCAGAAATTCATGTCCTAAGCCAACGCCTTCGGAAGCACCTTCGATTAAGCCAGGAATATCGGCAATTACAAAACCACCTTCGCCATTTTTCAAGTCTACTACACCAAGATTTGGATTTAAGGTAGTAAAATGATAATTGGCAATCTTTGGTCTTGCGTTAGATACCCGACTCAAAAATGTTGATTTTCCAACGTTTGGAAAACCTACCAGACCAACGTCTGCAATTACCTTCAATTCCAAAATCACATTGAGTTCCAGATATTTCTGCCCCGGCTGGGCATACATCGGCACCTGCATAGTTGCTGTTGCGTAATGCTGGTTTCCTTTTCCTCCTTTGCCGCCGCGCAAAATGGTTTCTCTCTTATTTCCATGGGACATATCGGCAATTACCTTACCACTGGCGGCATCACGGATAACGGTTCCTTCCGGAACTTTTAAAATAACATCCTTGCCGTCATGACCAGTACAATTGTTTTTGCCGCCGTTTTCCCCATCTTCTGCACAATACTTACGAATATATCGATATTCTGCCAGGGTATTCATTCCTGTATCTACTTCAAAAATAACGTCTCCACCGCGGCCACCATCACCACCGTTTGGACCGCCGGCCGCTACAAACAGCTCTCTTCGAAAGCTTACATGGCCATCTCCGCCCTTTCCGGAGCGAATATAAATTTCAGCTCTGTCAGCAAACATAACTATCCTCTTCTTTCTCTGTCGGTTTCAGCATAGTCATGGCTGATTCCGTCCTAAAAAATTGCCAGCTTCTTTTTTAATAGTTTCCTGTTGTTTGAAGAAAAAAACCCTAAATCCAGGAAAAGCTTCTTGAATTCAGGGTTTCGTTGGTTACTTTATTCAGCTTCAACAGGATAAACAGAAGCCTGCTTCTTGTCTCTGCCTTTTCTTTCAAATCTTAATACGCCGTCAACCAGAGCATATAATGTATCATCGCCACCGCGACCTACGTTTACACCCGGATGAATCTTTGTTCCACGCTGTCTGTAAAGAATGTTACCAGCTAAAACAAACTGACCATCGGCTCTCTTTGCACCAAGTCTCTTAGACTCAGAATCTCTACCGTTCTTAGTAGAACCAACGCCCTTTTTATGAGCAAATAACTGAAGGTTCATCTTAAACATAACCTTTACCTCCTTTAGAAATACGCATAGCCACTAAGGATTATGCTTTTACTGTTATAAAACGTTTTCCGTAATCATGTTCGATTCCTTCTAAACCAAGGAATAAAGAATCCATAAGCAACGAAGATTTGCTACTTACTTCCGAAACAATAATAAACTCAACCAGTCCGGATTTTTCATCCTGCGCACAGGAAAATTTGTCTTCTGTAAACGCTTCTATTGAATTAATTGTGTTGAGAACAAGCGCAGACACAGCTGCACATATAATATCATTGCCATGCTTTGCATATCCAGCATGTCCAAGACAGCGGAATCCTGTATTCTCACCCTGTTCGTTTTTTATCCTTGTAATTTCAATCATGATTAAGCATTAATCTTTTCAATCTTAACCTTTGTGTAAGACTGTCTGTGACCATTCTTATTGTGGTATCCGGTCTTTCTCTTGTACTTGTAAACAATAACCTTCTTGCCCTTAACGTCACCAATTACAGTTGCGCTAACGTTTCCACCAACCTTTACATCTCCGTCATTGATTGTAAGAACGGAATCGAATGTAACAGTCTGACCAGCTTCTACTCCAAGCTTTTCTACATTAATGATATCGCCTTCGGCTACTTTGTACTGCTTACCACCTGTTGCAATAATTGCGTACATATGGCACCTCCTATTATCATTACTCGCCAGCTTTGGTGCTGTCAAAGGACAGACTTCAACCTCGCTGTGCGGCATACTCATAAAATATAACATAGAAAATAATGTGTGTCAAGCAAAAAATTAAAATTTTCCATTGAAGCTTTCTGCTTTACATTTCGTTGTTTTTCTGTTAGGACGAAAGCCTGTTTTTTCTTTTATTATTTCTTTGTTTACATACATCTGTTCATCTGCAGATTTCATAATTTCATCCGGAGACAATATGGTATCTGCGGTATAGCGTTGAAAACCACCGGCAACATAAACCGGATATTCTCGCTTTCCTTTTTTGTTCAGAGCATTTAATCTGGTATGAATTTTTTCAAGGCATTTTTCTGCTGCTTCTTCTGTGACATTGCCAAGAACCAGTTTCACATATTCATCTCCACCAATGCGGAAATTGTATTCTTTTCTTGCTTCCGGAAAATAAGTTTGTGAAATTATCCGTGCTGTCTGACAGATAACGTCATCTCCGGCTACATGTCCGTAAGTATCATTAATATATTTCAGACCATTGTTGTCAAAGAAAAGGAATATAAAGCTTTCCTCCGAACCAATATCCGTAATCATTTCGGACAGCATCTGATTATAGCCGTTCCGGTTATATAAGCCGGTCATTGTATCCGTGATGGCACGGGTTTCGGCTGCCTGGTGCAATGCTTCCACCGCATATTGGCGGCGCAATGATTCTAAAGAAGCATTTACCTTACGAACCCACATAACATACACGTCATCATAGACATAATTTTCGCACTCCGTGTTGTAGCTTATGACAATATATCCAAAACAGTTTTTTCCAAAATGAAGTACATTGAAATAGTAGATGGCAGGCTTCTCAGACAGGCTTCCGAAACCAGGCATATACTCTTTTCTTGGAAATACAACGTTTGCCATAAAACGGATATCACGGATATTTTTATTTCTTTCATCCCCCGGATGCTTGTTTAAGGCATAAATCACGTTGTCTGTAAATGTACCTTCATGTTCCATGGCACTTAACGAATTCCAGTCTTCGCACAGACAGATGCTCAGGTTGCTGAACCGCTTTATAAATCCAGGAGTTTCATCTGCATACCAGTCAACTTTCCAGATGAGGGCATGAATGTCATCTGAAGAAATCATGTCTTCCAGCATAAAATTATACATGGAATGAAAACCGTCCAACGTATTGGCATTGGCAATCTGGTAAACATATTTCTTTTCGATTTTGCAGCCACAGGATTTATTGATAACCAGACGTTCTTTTGCTTCAAACTCCGGAAAATTGGTAAGACCAAGCTCTTCAAAAATATAATGCATTGCCTTTTCTGCAATTTCGCCGATATTTCTCATCGCAGAGGTAATTGGATAATCACCGGAAGAAGCATTTCCTGCATGATCGAAGCCGGTGATGAGAATATCTTCCGGAATGCGGTAGCCGCGTGCTTCTAAAGCTTTATACACACTGACCGCCATAGCATCATTGGCACAGGCAATTGCCTGCGGAAGTCCTTTTTTTGAATTGCAAAGTGCTTCTACTACACGATCTCCTTCGTTGTACCAGAAGTCTCCATAAAAGACACGCTCCTCGTTGATTGGAATATTGTGCCGTTGTAATGCCTGATAATAGCCATTTAAGCGGCTGATACTATGCGGATGCCCTTCTACACCTGTCATAAATGCAATGTCTGTACAATGATGCTCATCAATCAGGTGAGAAACGACATAATCAACGGATTCTGTATCATCACAGAAAAACTGTTTAAATCCTTCGGCTTCTATGTCCAGAGAAACCTTTGGACCGTGGAAGTTATCACGGATGTATGCGAGAACCTCCTGACCGTCTGTGGGTGATGCTTGCAGGGTATCTGGCAATACAATAACTGCATCCATGGTATCAAAATTTGCCAGCATTACATTCTGCGTTTCTCCGCTTTGAAAGCCCGGGTATCCTCCTGTATATATCATGGCAGAGAATACTGCAACATTGCTTCCGACGGCAAAGGCATTGTTGCGGATGTGTTTTAGTAATTCTGCCTGAAAAGGAAGGTTTGGCTGCCCTAAAAATACACCAATACATTTTCTTCTTTCCATGTTCGTCCCCTTACTTTTTACTGTGCATCGTCTAATTGCTCTGCCAGTGTTTTGTAAACTTTTTTTCTGGTTATTTCCATTAAGCCAAGTTTTGTAATATCAACAACTTCCGTTTGTACGGAATCCTGCCGGAACAGGTTGCGCAATTCTTCTTTTAGAGCTTCCTCTCTGACCGGATCAGCTAAATTTATGAAGTCTATCAGAATAATGCCTGAAAGGTTGCGAAGCCTTATCTGAGCCGCAATTTCATGAGCCGCTTCCATGTTAATCTTAAAAAATGTTTCTTCTAACAAAGAACTGCCGGAAGCTTTTTTTCCTGCAACTGCCTTGCCGGTGTTTACATCAATTACGGTCAGGGCTTCGGTCGGATCAATCACAATGGTTGCTCCGGATTTTAAATAGACCGTTCGTTGCAGGGCTTTATCCATAAAATGATTGATGCGATATCTTATGTTAATTTCATTGGCATCTTCCATCAGCTCCAGTTCCGTTTTCTTTCCATCGGAGGTTTGGGAAGGATATTTTTTCAGGTAATGCTCAAATTCTTTATATACCGAAGGAAGATTGGTAATTACTTTGCTCATGGCATAATTTCTGTTGTCGCGAAGTTGCACAAGATATTCCGGAAGCTCTTGCCAGAGCTGGGTGTATTTTGTTTTATGGACAGCTGTTTTCAATAATTGTTCATATTCTGAAAACAACTGTCTTGCCTCTTCGCTAAGTTCTTTTTGAGACGCATACATGGCATTTGTTCTGAGAACAATTCCTACCCCTTCTTTTTGAAAGGCTTCCATCTCTTTTTTTAATGTATTTCTGAGCACCTTTTGCGATATTTTTTTAGATATCTGGATGCCTTTGCCGCCATGTACCAGTACGACATACCGACCGGTCAGCGAAAAAGAGGTGCTTACTACAGGTGCTTTTGTTTTTACATCTTCCTTTGTAACCTGAACAAAAAGCTCATCCCCAATGGAGATTTTTTTCGGAGACTGTTTTTTTACATAGACAGGCTCTGTTGCGGAAGATAAATCCAGATAGCAGGAAAGCTGTTCTGAAATATTTACAAATGCTGCATTAATGTTTTTTACAATATTGTCTACTCTTCCGATATAGATATTTCCAACACAGGCTGTCTGCTTTTTTCTGCATGCAGAAACCTGAATCATCTGTTTATTTTCAAAAACGGCACTGATAATGCTGTTTTTATAATTTGTAATAATCAGCTCGTTCATTTTGCCTGAACTGCTCCTTTCGCACGAAACTATTCGTGGTTTGTTTTCCTATTAATATTTGTGGTAATCCAGAAGCGGAACAAGCTTTCGTTCCGGCATAGTACCTTCCTGTGCACGACGCATAATTTCAGCCTGGGATACCTTGCGCAGCGATAAATCGGCAAACGTTTCCAAACGGTGAATCTGGTAAGCATAAGGATTATAATTCTGTCCAAGATAAGAATAAAACGCTTCCATAACCGTATCCGGCTTTACGTTGTTGACACTTCCGGCAGATAAAAGCATATAAAATACAAGGCCGTTTTCATAGACTCCTGAAAATTCCGTTGTTTCACCTTTCGCAGCTGCATCAAAAATAAACTGCTTTAAATTAATTTCTGCTTCTGTTTTTTTGGATTTTTTTAATACCGGGATAGAATCCTGAGCAACAAACCGGCAGAATGCTTCCTGCAGAGCTTCTTTTGTGAATGACTCTTCATAACCGTCCTTTTTCATAACAAGATAAGAGGAAGCAGCTACCAGGGCCATGGCTGTTTCGCGTTTTACCTGCGGAATGGGCGGCGGAAGAATTTCTGCCGATAAAATCCGCATTCCATCCGTCATAACAGAATTTAAACACGTTACAAGTTCCTCCATGGATGGAGCAGAGTGCAGTTCGACATCAAAATATTCACTTTCACTTGTCTGCCCTACACCAAGCGGTGCAGCAAAGGACATAATCTGATGAGGGTTAAAGCCTTCTGTATAGGCAACATCCAGACCGGAACGCCGGATTGCCTTTTGAAAATAACGCATAACATCCAGATGGCTGATAAATTTCATAGTATTATATTTTGCAAATTTAATTCTAACGTCCATTTGTTATTCTCTTTTCTATGTTTCTTTATGCATGAATGGTGGATTCACCGGCTTCATTTCGCAGTTCATAACAGACACCGCCATGAAATACTTTAGCCCCACAGCCGGCACAGCCTTTCCGACAGTTTGGCGTAACAGTTTCCTCTTGTCCTTTTTGATATTCACGCCACAAAAATGCCTTGGTAATTCCGGCATCAATAAAATCCCAAGGAAGAATTTCTTCTTTCGTACGCTCCCTGTGATTATAAAAATCCATGGAAATTCCAAGTGTATCAAAAGCTTTCAGCCATATTTCATAATTAAAAAATTCAGACCATGAGTCGAAAATACAACCGTTTTGATAGGCTTCAACCAACAGCTTGCAAAGCTTTCTGTCTCCCCGTGCAAATACGCCTTCCAGCATGGTTAGTTCTGCATCATGCCAGTTATATTTAATGCTTTTGTTGTTTAACTGTTCTTTTAACTTGGAGCTCAACAGCTTTCTTTTTGTAATAAATTCCTCCTGCTTTGCCATTTTCGTCCATTGAAACGGTGTAAACGGCTTTGGAACAAAAAACGAGGTACTTGTTACAATGCTTACCTTTCCATTTCTTTCCTGCTTTGGAATGGTGTAATATTCTCTTGCAATTTTGTCAGATAATACAGCAATCTGTTCAATGTCTTCTTCCGTTTCGGTAGGCAGACCAAGCATAAAATAGAGCTTTACTTTATTCCAGCCACTGACAAACGCAGACATGGCACCGTTTAAAATATTTTCTTCGGTTAAGCCTTTGTTGATAACGTTGCGCAGACGCTGGGAACCTGCTTCCGGTGCAAACGTCAGACTGCTCTTTTTGATATCCTGAACCTTGCTCATGACATCAAGGGCAAACGCATCAATACGAAGCGAAGGCAGGGAAATATTCACGCCCTCTTTTTTGAACGTATCAATCAGGTAATATACCAGTTCGTGCAGCTGGGAATAATCACTGGAGCTCAAGGAACTTAAGGAAATTTCCTCATGCCCGGTATTTTTTATCATTTCAACGGCACGCTGTTTTAAAAATTTTACATCTCGTTCCCGGATTGGACGGTAAAGCATACCAGCCTGACAAAAACGACAGCTGCGGATACAGCCACGCTGAATTTCAAGTACAACACGATCCTGCACTGCCTTGATGTAAGGAACCAACGGTTTTTCTGGATAAAAGGTGTCGGAAAGATTCATTTCCACCTGTTTGCGGATGCTGCGTTTTGCATGTGGGTTGTTTGGTTCAAAGGAAGCAATGGTACCGTCCTCATGATAGGTTACATCATAAAATGCCGGAACGTACAAGCCTTCAATTTCGGCAGCCTTTTCTAAAAATTCTTTTCTGGAACCACCCTGTTTTTTGTTTTCTTTATAGACATCCAGCAACTGGTCGTAAACCGTTTCGCCTTCGCCAATATAAAAAATATCAAAGAAATCTGCCAATGGCTCCGGATTATAGGAACAAGGGCCTCCACCGATTACAATAGGATGTTCCTTTGTACGATCTTTGGCATAAAGCGGTATCTGTGACAAATCTAAAATCTGCAAAATGTTGGTATAACACATTTCGTATTGCAGCGTAATTCCAAGAAAATCAAAATTTTTGACCGGCTGCTGGGATTCCAATGCAAACAGCGGAATCTTTTTTTCACGCAGTACTTTGTCCATGTCCATCCACGGAGAATATACACGTTCACAATAAGTATCTTCTCTTTTGTTAAACATGTCATATAAAATCTGGATGCCTAAATGGGACATACCAATTTCATAAACGTCAGGAAAACACATACAAAAGCGAATATCTACTTTTGCCGGATCCTTTATTACCATATTAACTTCATTTCCTATATATCTTGCCGGCTTTTCCACCTGCATTAAAATTTCATCTGATACTGCCAGTTTTCTCAAAATGTGCCTCCAAAGATGATTATGTACACTTGGGTTATTCTTAGAACAAATTCCGGAGTTTCTTCAACATGTCTTTTTCTGAAAATTCCAAAGGTACACTATATTATATTTTTTGATTTTCCAAATTCTACTGTTTTTTTATAAAATTGTAGTTTTTTAACAAGGAAATTCAAAGGTATCGTAGGTATTATAGCACATTTACTTTGGAAAAACAACGTCTGATGAAAGATAGTTGTACACTTCTTCAAAAAAATTATTATCTTTCAGGACAAATTTTACGATAACAAAAAAAGTACAGATGATAAGAGCACACAGGGTTCTCATCAGGGCAGAACGGATTTTGTTTTCCTCCATAGTTATTCATGTATTCTCCTTTCAAAAAATGCTTTGAAACAGAATATGTAACCTGTCCGTAATTTATACCGGAAAAACACTATTGAAATAACTTTCTGAAAACGCTATAATGTTTGTAAATCAAAAGAATAAGGAGGCGCATCATGTCCTTGTGTCCAACATGTAAAAAGGAATATCCTGCCGGACTTACCATTTGTCCGGACTGCAAGGAAGAACTTGCAGAAGAATTAACCGAAATTTTTTCTAATTTTACTTCCGTCTATCAGACCGATGACGTAGAATTAAAAGACCGACTCGTAAAATATCTGCTTCATTGCGGGCAGCAAATCAAAGAAGAAATTTCCGAGGAGGAAACGGAAGACGGAATGCAGACCTTTTACTCTGTCCTTGTACCTGCTGAAGAAGAAAAAGAAGCCCGGAAAGAAATCCGAACCGTACTTGCCTATGACCAAAAGCAGGAAAACGGAGAAGAAGAAAGTCGAACATCAAATGCTAAAGCTCCGGAACCGTCCACACTTTATGTAGAGGCAAAAGAACGCTATCATGAATATAAATCTTCCGGCATCATGTTTCTTGCTTTTGCCGCCATTTTTCTTGTATTTGGCATATTAAACTGCAGCGGAATGGTAAATATCATGCTTTCCACAGCATCCCTGGTTATTATTTTTGTCTGTGCTGCCGTGTTCTTTTATGTAGGGATTACTTCTCTGATGAAAGTTTCTTCCTTAAAAGAAGATGCTTTTGCCGAAGAAGCTTCCACAAACATAATTCTTGCGTACTTAAAAGAAGAATTTCCAAAAGAAACCGTAGAAAAAATCAACAAATCCAAAATAACCGGAGAAAAAATAACCGGAGAACGGCTCTATTTTTTGCAGATGGAAACCATGAAAGAGGCTTTGGTTCATGCATTTCCTGACAAAGAAGAAAATTATCTGGATTCCCTTTTGGAAGATTATTACAACACCTTGGAGCTTTAGTTTATAAATGAACAACAAGTTCTTTCCATCGCAAAACGCAGACAATGACAGCAGAAAAATTTGATAAACTGCTGTACTGTCTGCGTTTTGTAAATCCTTAATACTCAAAGGAAAAAAGCTCTTCTAATTCTTCTTTGCTTAGAGAATTGATAAAGACTTCCTTGGATTCAATGACTGAATCGGAAAGTTCCTTTTTCTTTTTCTGCAGATTAAATATTTTTTCTTCGATGGTTCCTTTGGTAATTAATTTAATCACCTGTACCGAACGCTTCTGACCAATCCGGTGGGCACGGTCGGTTGCCTGGTCTTCCACTGCCGGATTCCACCATGGATCAAAATGTATCACGGTATCTGCACCAGTTAAATTTAATCCGGTGCCGCCTGCTTTCAGGGAAATAAGGAATATCTGCCCTTCGCCGGCATTAAAGCGTTTTACATAATCATTCCGTTCTGCGACCTTTGTGCTACCTTCCATGTAAAAATATTCATAATTTAATTCCTGTAAAGATTTTTTTATAATTTCCAGCATGGAAGTAAACTGGGAAAATACAAGAATGCGATGTCCATTGGAAATTAAACCGGGCAAAATCTGTAAAAACAAATCGAGTTTTCCACTCTCTCCCTCGTAATTGTCCAAAAATGTAGCCGGATGACAGCAAATCTGCCGAAGTCTTGTCAAGGCTGCTAAAATCTGGAAACGTGCGTGTCCCATGTTTTCAAAGCCAAAGTCATTTCCAAGCTCGCCACGGAAGCTTTCAATATAGGAAAGATACAGCAACTTCTGCTCCTGAGTCAGCTCGGTCAGGAATTTTGTTTCTACTTTTTCCGGAAGCTCCTGCAATACATCTTTCTTCATTCTTCGTAAAATAAATGGGCGAATCCGCTTATTTAAGCTTGCAAGTGCAACTTCATCATTTTTTAATATCTGCTTTTCGTACTGCTTGACAAAGCGGGAATGCGTCAGCAGATAGTACGGCATGACAAAATCAAAAATGGACCAAAGCTCCGATAGGGAATTTTCAATCGGAGTGCCGGTCAATGCAAATCGGTGATCTGCATACAGGGATTTTACCGACCGGGCATTCAGGGAAGCAGCATTTTTTATAAACTGGGCTTCGTCCAGAAAAACCGTATGAAACAGCTTGTCTTCGTAATTTGCAATATCGCGTCGCAACAGTGGATAGGAAGTAATAAAAACATCTACGGATTCTGATGTTTTTATCAGATTGAGCCGTTCTTCCGGCGAGCCCGTAATGATACGGCAACGCAAATCCGGAGTAAAATTTTCCAATTCGTCCAGCCAGTTATAGACAAGTGAGGTCGGACAAACAATAAGGAATTGATTGTTTGCGTTTCGAGCTTTCATGGCTTTCATGTAGACAATAGCCTGCAAGGTTTTTCCAAGTCCCATATCATCTGCTAAAATTCCACCAAGTCGATGATCTGCCAAAGTCATCAGCCATTCGTAACCATTGACCTGATATGGTCGGAGCGCAGCATTTACTCCCTCCGGCAGCTCATAGTTCTGAGGCTTCGTACCGGATATCGTTTCAATTAATTGATGAAACTCTTCATTTTTTTTCACTTCAATTGCGGTATCGTCAAATAAATCGTCAACATAGAGTGCCAGCCCTTTTGATATCTGAAATTTGGACTGACGTTCCATTTCTTTTGAAGACACGTTCAGATTATCCAGCAGACGAACCATTTTTCCGATATCTTCGGATTCCAGGTCGATAAAGCTGCCATCCGTCAGTCGGAAAAACTTTCGTTTCAAGCGGTAGGAACGAAACAAATGCTGCAGCTCCTCCTTAGAAATGTCACCATAATTTAATTCAAGTTCCAGAAGGTCAATGTCTTTGGAAATACTTAAACCTACAGAAAAGGAATTTCTCTGCTTGGATTTCATTTTACGAAATGCATCCGAGTAAAAGACTTCACCGTATTCCATCAGCTTGGAAAGTCCCTGTTGAATAAACTCGTAAATTTCGTTATCTGCTTTTAGCAGGTAAAATCCGCTGTACTGCTCAAAGCCAAACTCCTCTAACTGATTGATAACCGCCATTTCTTTTTCTCTTTGACGTAAAATAATATATTCCCCGCTGTTTAGATTTTCAAAACAGTTAAAACGATACTGGTCATATTTAAAGAACAGTTCTGCCTTTACATAATCCTGATACTTGTCAAAAAACAGTTCTACGGACAGATCCGGGGAAATATATCGTTCCTTTAATTCTTCCGGCACAAGAATATCCATGGAGCCATGAAGTCTTGGAAGAACATTTTCAAGAAAACGCTGCTTATAAATTCCCTGAAATACCAACGGCTTTTTATCACCGCCGAGACTATTGAAAAACGGCAGAAAATTTCGTAAAAACTGTTTGTCCGGTAAAAAAAGAAAGCCGTCACGGTATAAAATTTCACCATTTTCTGACACAGGAATCACCGGTTCTCTATCCTTATAATCCAGAGAAATGGTAGTTTCATCTGCCTGAAGTTCAATCTCTATATTTGGATTTTTGGGGATACAGTGCACCTCTTTATATAAAGTTCCATATAATTCCAGATTAAAGGAAGTGCCGGCAAACTGACGCAAAAACTTGATGAACAAATATTTGGATAAAACCATCTGTGATTTTTGGAAAATCAATCCGGCATCTTTGCCCTCTGCCAGCTCTGTTACGTCATAAATTTCAAGCAAAAAGTCAATAATTGCTTTGGAAGTACGGTCAAAAGCACTTTCTCCAGCAATATAGCGAAATTCCTTGCCGAGCAGTATATTTTCCTGTTTGATATAATCTTCCAGGAATTTTTTGATATTCTGCACCTTGTACATTTTTGTACTGCCGGCTTTCAGGGAAATATACGCCTTTCCAGCATTGCTGCGCAACATGGCAGGAAGTGTAATCACCGGCTCAATGTGAAATACTTCTCCAGTCATTGTAACGCTTTCCTGATTGTCAAAATATTCCAGAACCTGATATGCACGTTTTTCTTCCATCGTTTTCGGCAGGTTTCCATCGGAACGCTCCTGGTGCTTTAAGAGCATCAAAAGTGCGGCAACGACATGCTTACAGGCTCCCCGCTCTTTTATGGAGCTCGGACAGTTACAGCTCGTCAGAAAGGAACCATCCTCCTGCTCTTCAATCATTACCGTATAATTATAGCTGCCCTTGACAATGATTTTATAACGTTTTCCGGTTTTAGAATAAGAGGCATTCTGAATACGTCCGCTTTGGAAGTATTGCATCCCTCTCATAAATGTTTTTTCGTTAGAAGCAAGATTTCGTATCAGGTTTTTGCTCAGTTGTATCATATGCCCTTATCCTCCGGCCGCTTTAAATATCAAGCTTTAACTGTATTTCCTCTTCTGCTTCCAGCTTAAAGTCCTCTACCTTTTCCGGTTTTACCACCGGCAGCTCCTCTAAGGATGCCAGTCCAAAGCTGCGCAGAAAATCATCTGTAGTTCCAAATAAAATTGGTCTGCCCGGTGCATCCAGCCTGCCAACCTCTGCAATCAGCCGATATTCCACCAGCTTATTGATAGCATGGTCACAGCTAACACCACGAATGGCTTCGATTTCCTGTCTGGTGATTGGTTGCTTGTATGCAACGATAGACAAAGTTTCCAATAAAACTTCGGTTAAAACATGCTTTTTGGGTACATGGGCAATTTTTATGATGGCTTCATACATCGTCTGCTTTGTAGACATCTGATAAGAGTCATTCAGTTCAATAATCTGTATACCGCAATCCGCAGAACGATATCGATCCATCATGTTGCGCACCACACGCCGGACAGTATCTACATCATGCTCCAGTGCAGCTGCCAGACGTTCTGCCTCTACCGCTTCTCCCATGGTAAAAAGTATTGCCTCAATTTGTGCTTCTAAATTCTTTATTTCCAATGGTGTTTCCATTTTTTATCCCCCATTCCGAGAACTTTTTTCATTTGAGGAAGCGTGACCGAAATTCGTACCGCCGATTTCACACACGTTCCCTTGCAGCATTATAACTGGCCTTCATCAATTTCTATGACATCTGATGCAAGATATTCAATCAGAATATCATCAAAAATTTCCTCCTGTACAATATGTATGCGTCCCATTTTCATCAGCTCCAGAATGCATAAAAAGGTTACAATAATATCCATTTTATCGCTCTGTTCTTCTAACAGACCACGAAAACTAAACTTTTTATGTTCTAGACCATATGTTTGTACATATCGCATTTTTTCGGAAAGATTCACTTCTTCTTTTTCAATTTTACCAAAATGACTTCGCACCGGGTCAATTTTATCAACCTGTTTTTTCATGACCGAGCGGAAAATGTCATTTAATTTGGTGAGCGTTAAGTCTCCGATAAGCTCTTCTAAGTTAATTTCTTCTTTAAAATCGGCTACCTCCGGCGGCAGAGTACTCTTTTTGAACATCATTTTGTCCGCATCGAGCTGGCGGTCTCTGAGCTCTAACGACATATATTTGTACATTTTGTACTCTAACAGACGTTCCACAAGTTCCTGTCTTGGATCTTCCGGCTCTTCCTCCTCGTTTTCCTCCTGTGGCAGCAGCATTCTGGATTTGATTTTTAATAAGGTTGCTGCCATAACAAGAAATTCGCTCATGTTATCCAAATCCTGCTGTTCCATTTGTTTCAGGTAGTCCATGTACTGCTCTGTTATCAATGCAATGGGAATATCATAAATATCAATTTTGTTTTTTTCGATGAGGTGAAGCAATAAATCCAGTGGTCCTTCAAACACCTCCAGCTTTACAGGGATTGCCATATTTGGTTCTCCATTTCTTTTTATTTTATCAATTTGTTCTTTTCAAAATAAGAAAACTTATTTCAACACGGTTAAAAAAACGAAGTGGTATTGTATGCGATCCAAGTCCCCTGCTGACAAACATTTTTGAGGATTTGGACAGCCTTGTCAGCCCTGCATCACGGCATGCCGGTCTCTTAAGTCTGGGCGAAATTACACCACCGATAAAAGGAAGACGAAGCAGTCCCCCGTGCAAATGTCCGGAAACAATAACATTCGGATGATATTTGGCATAATAATCGGCATATTCCGGATTATGCGCCATCAGGATATGGATGCCATCCGACGGCAGATTAATTTCCGGCAAAGCGGATTTGTCACTGTACAGACTGCCCTTTTTGTAAAATTCCCATGGCAATGACAGTCCGGACAGATAAATGTCCGGATTGCTTTTTAGCGGTATACAGCAATTGTCCAGATACATAGCATACTCTGAAATGGTGTCCATGTAGCGTTTCCAGGCGGTGGGATTTTTTGCTGACAACGTTAATTCATGATTTCCTGCGGAATAATAAATTGGCACAGACAAATGATGCAACGCAGAAATAAATGCTTCTGCCCTGCGATTTGTTGTTTTACGCTTATCGACCATATCCCCTGCCAATAAAATAACATCCGGCTGAAACTGCCTTATGTGTGCTGTAAGCTTTGTCAGATTTTTTCTGTTATTGTGTAAATCGGAAATCAGACACAGCTTTAAACTTGTATGCACAGGCATTGATTGAACCTCTACAACTGTAGAATTATACTGAACAAAGGAATGCTCTATCCATTCATAAGCAAGCCATAGTAAAACTGCCAAAGGCAGAAAAAGTAAGTACCACCACATATATTACTCCTGTCGTTTTCTGCCCGGACGGCGATTATTTTTTCTCCAACTATAAATATAACTGTTTCCGGTTTTTCTGTCAAGAAAATACAGTTAAAAAGTACCGATTCCTCCTAAAAAAAACGCAATAATTTCTTTAGATAATCCAGATATTCTGCCTTTTCAATATCTTCTTCAGCAATCAGAGATACACGGCCGATTTCCGTACCGTTCAGAGAATAAACAATAGCTCCCAGCTCATCCCCATTTTTCACTGGTGCAGTAATTTTGTCAAACACGATTATTTCTTCCGTAATATCATCAAAATTTTCTTTTGTCAGCGAAACATACTGAAATTCTTTTTCCGGAATCAGAGTTGTTTCTTCCGTCATGCTGTGTTCCACCTCAATGATAACCGGTTCCATGCCGGAATGGTCATCTGTATAAATTCTGCATTGGGAAAAGCCGTAATTTAGCAGCGTTGCGGCTTCGCGAAAGCGTGTTTTGGTGTCCGGAGCTGAAAGAACAACAGCAATCATGTCAATCTCATTTCTTGTTGCAGTTGCACTTAAACAATAGCGTGCCTTTGAAGTGGAGCCGGTTTTTAATCCGGTAATTCCCTCATAGGAAGTAAGCAGCTTATTTGTATTGGTCAGACCAAATTCCGAGGTTCCTTTATTGGTGGTATGTGTCATGGAATCAATCCTAGTTGTGGTATAAGTCATAATATCCGGAAAACGGTGCATAAGTTCCGCAGACATCAGTGCAATATCATAAGCACTGGAAACGTGTCCATCCACGTCCAACCCGCAGCAGTTTACAAAATGCGTATCATTCATGCCAAGCTCTTTTGCTTTTTTGTTCATTGCTTCCACGAATGCCCCTTCTGTCCCCTCTAAATGCTCTGCCATTGCAACACAGGCATCATTTGCACTGGAAATGCAGATGCATTTTATTAACGTTTCCACCGTCTGCTGTTCGCCGGCTTCCAGATATACCTGCGAACCGCCCATGCTTGCCGCATGATCCGTTGTCGTAACAACCGTGTCCTTTGTAATTGTTCCATCCTCCAATGCCTCATAAATCAACAGCAGTGTCATTATTTTTGTAATGCTGGCCGGTGGCAGAACCTTATGCATATCTTTTTCATGAAGCACTGTTCCGGTAGAGGCTTCCATCAGAACAAACGACTCCGATAACAACTGCGGTTTCGAAGCTTCCTCCGCAAAACAAATTCCTTTTCCCTCGCAGCACAGAATAATACTAAATAAAATAACCGCTATACTTCTGTTTACATAGATTTTAAAACGTTTCATACTTCCTCCCGAAAGCTTCTGTAACATATATATATTGCCGAAACGCATTTTTTATGTAATGGTATGCAAAAAGCAGAAAACTCTTTACAAAAAAGACGTACCAAGAAGCACCAACAAGGATGCTTTTTTGTACGCCTTGAGCTTTTGCTTTATGGAATTTTGCTTAAAATCGAGTGCAGCCGTCCTTTGTTACGATACCAAGCACATGCTTCGGCGCATCTACACGCTCCCTGGAAAGCTTATATGCGGCTACCAGCCTTGGAGAAGCTGCTTTCAGTTTGTCAACGTTATTGGCATATAATCTGGCAAGGGATTCTCCCTTACGCACATAATCGCCCACTTTTTTATGGATTTTAATACCTACACTTAAATCTATTTCGCTTTCCTTGGTTTCTCTGCCACCGCCAAGAATTAAGGAAGTCATACCGATTTCATCTGTTAAAATTTCCGAAACATAGCCATCCTTGGTAGAAACAATTTCTTCTACATATTCGGTACGAGGAAATTTGTCTGTATTCCAGACGTACGAAGCATCTCCACCCTGTGCTTCTACAAATTCTGCCAGCTTTTTTAAGGCACTTCCATCTTCTATGGTAGATTTTAATAACACTTCTGCCTCAGAAATGGTTTTCACTCTGCCTGCTCCAAGAAGCATATAAGATGCCAGTGTCAGACAGGCTTCTAACAAATCCTCCGGTCCCTGACCTTTTAAGGTTTTGATGGCTTCCTTTACTTCCAGAGCATTTCCTACATATTTTCCAAGCGGCTGACTCATATCGGACAGAACCGCATAGGTTTCCCTGCCCACGCCGTTTCCAATCTGTACCATGGTTTTTGCCAATGCTTCTGCGTCATCCAGCGTTTTCATGAACGCACCGCTGCCGCATTTGACATCTAGCACAATCACATCAGATCCCGCAGCAATTTTCTTACTCATAATACTGGAAGAAATCAGTGAAAGATTATCTATTGTTGCGGTCACATCACGCAGCGCATAAATTTTTTTATCTGCCGGTGCAAGGTTTGCCGTCTGACCGATGATGGCAAGCTTCATGCGGTTGACATTATCGAAAAACTGCTGCTCGGTCAGTGAAACAGAAAATCCTGGAAAGCTTTCTAGCTTATCAATCGTACCCCCGGTATGTCCAAGACCGCGCCCCGACATTTTTGCGACCGGGACTCCAAGTGCAGCAACCATTGGACCAATAATCAACGAAGTCTTATCGCCTACCCCGCCGGTACTGTGCTTATCTGCTTTTTTACCGAGAATTTGAGACAAATCCAGTATATCACCGCTGTGTACCATTGCCATGGTAAGGTCAATGGTTTCTCTTAAATTCATTTTCTTTAAGCAGACCGCCATCAAAAAGGCAGACATCTGATAATCAGGAATTGTTCCGTTGTTAAACCCATCTACGATAAATTTTATTTCTTCGGTGGTCAGATCTTCTCCCTGTTTCTTTTTCGTAATCAAGTCATACATTCTCATAAGATACCCCTCCAATTAACACCGTTTTTCCCTCAAACGCAAAGCCGAACTTTTTGATTTTTTCTGCCGAAATGCCTTTTTCTAGAAGATTTTCGGCGTATTTCTTTTCTTCTATCTGCAAAAGGGCAGCGACTACGGTTGCTCAAATGATTTTTTTAACAACTGGCAGATACGGTACACCGTCATGGAATAATTTGTTTCTTTTACATTAGCGAAAGAAAGCATAATCACCGGATAGGTTCCCTGCAGCTCATGGTATTTTTCCTCGTTCCAGATGGAAAGCCCCTCGAACAAATCTCCTCGGTTTGCATAATCCACGGAAAAAAACGTTTCCAGCATATTCATGTTTAACGTTTTTCCAAACCGATGCGGACGGGTAATTAAGGTGACAGTGTCCTGGCTCTCCCACCATTCCTTAATAAAATTTGTTTTGTCTACATAAAAACAATTGCCTTTTCTAATTTCTTCAAAGCTTTGTATTCCGATTGCTACTGTTCTTGCCATTATTTGCTCCTTTCCAGCTGTTTCTCCGCCACTGTTAAAACCATTCTTATCGAGCCATTATTTCTTTCAAAAAAAATCCATTATACTTTTTCTATAGTATAACGGATTTTCTGGTAAATTACAAATATTAAATTATTTCTTCCTGACAAATAATTTGCCTGAATTTCTCTTAACGTACGTTACACAATTTCGTACTTCTTGTACAGTTGTTCCATATCCTTTGTGTTAGAAGTCATTGCAAGGATTTCCTCCATCGAATAACCTTTCTCTGCAAGAACATGCATTTTCATACCGGGTATCTCCGGTATGCACCCACATTCGTTCTTTACCCAGACTGCTGTTAAGTACTCCGGTCTGGTGCCAAGCACTACCATCACCTTGGCACTGTTTAAGGCAGCAAAAATGTAAGGCTCATAGGCAGAGCCATGCTTATCTTCCAGGGTAATGCGGGCAAAAAACACCTTAAAGCCTTCCTGTGTCAGCTGGTGGTATAAGTCGTTGGCAAGCACGGAGTCCGGGGTGCGTCGGCCGTTGGCATCACTTTCTTTATAGCAGATAAACACGTCAAACGGCTCTTCTTTACTGGAAATTTCCAGAATACCTTTTTATATCTGCTCAATTTTCTTTGCTTCGTTTTCGTAAATTTCCCGCTGCAGGGCATCCGCATAATTCAGTGCAGACTTGTAATTTTCATCTGCCAGAATGGAAGTGAGTTGGGCACGGTTGACCGTAGGAACCCGGCGTTGGGTTGCCGGGTCCTCCACGTATTCAATACCATAGGTACAAAGCACCAAAGACCAGTAGCTTTCTGTGTCCTCGGCATCCTCGTTTAATATCTGCTCATAGATAGCCATTGCCTTGTCATATTCGTTGCTCCTTCGGAAATGGCTGGCACGGTCGTACAAATTTTTCTTTTTATCATCCGTCAATTTAGGCAGCGTCTGTTTCTATCTGTAACCATACGTTTGAGTTCTTTAATTTTCTGCAATTCCAGTTCTTCTTTGCTGTTTAAGAGTTCACGCAGTTTTTTCAATTCTTCGCTAATCCGGTGTTCGATTTCTTCCAGTTCTTCGGAATACACCGGATCGCTGTAGCGGATTTCTTCTGCCAGATTTTCCAGTGCACTTCTGACCGTTTCATTTTCACACGCAATGACAATGTCATCCAGTTCTATCCGAAAGTTTTTTGAAGCAGTCAGCTGGCTTTCTGATGCTTTTTCAATTTGTTCAATGACATCCTGACTGTTATCCACTGCTATCAGGCCGATTGCCACACAGCCAAGCCACAGCACGGAAAGTACAACAACAAGCCAGTTCGGTACTTCAACAAAGCTGTTTAAAATCCAGATAAGGATTCCAAAAACCAGCTGAATTACGGTATAGAGGATGCCAAGTTTCAAAATTGGAAAGCCGTAAAGCTTTTATTGTAAGGTTTCTCCTTTTTGTGCCGCATATAAAACAACCAGCATGCCGAGTATCAGTGCCAAAACAGAGAACAAAAAAGCCGGTATAACTGCACCTGTTTTTTCAAAAGGAATGGCCAAAAACAGAACACAGTACATTAGGAAAGCAATTCCGTAAACGGAAAGTATGGATATGTTTTTTTCTTCATCCTTAGTTCTCCTCATGCTGCCGCATTCCGGACAAAATCTGCTTGTAAGATTAGCAGCTCCGCAGCTACAGGTCCAGGTTTGCTGTGGTTCCGGGCATTTTGCTCCGCATTCTGGGCAAAATGGCGTTGAAATATTTGTTTTACCGCAGGAACAGCTCCAGACTTTTTCTGTGGTTTTATTCTCGTTTTCCGGAACAACTCCTGTTCCTATCTGTGTGCAATCATGAAGCACCGGAGTCATTACTTCTTTTGTCATATTGGCAACGCCGCCAAGTGCTCTCAAGGTAATTCCAAGACTTGCAAGCTCTCTCAGACTGCCGCCACTGCCGTCTCCGACAATTCCGTTTTTCATAGCCTCCATGCCAACCTGTCTGGCAGTTTCCTGCTGATAGGTATAGCTCTTGGCACGCATTTCTTCCGCTTCTGCTTTGCGTATTTCTTCTTTGCGAACTTTCAACGTTTTTCACCAAATTGCTGCTTTAATCTTCGAAACTGTGGGTCGTCATCCGGAGTCAGCACAGAGGTAATATAAAATTCAGGAATAATCAAACCGTAATTATCCAATGTGTCATTTAAAATAACACGGATTTTTTCGGAAAGTTCATCGATATATTCATCAATTTCAAGGATACTTATGTTTAATTCCTTGATTGCTTTTGCAAGGTTGGCTTTGACACGATTTATAATCAATGCTTTGAATTTGCCTACCAGCTGCGTGGTTTCAAACCCTTTTCCGTCATTTAAGCTGCCACAGGCAGTCTCCGATTTCTACATGCAATCCGTACATCGGATCAAACAAACGCACTTTGCTGTCGGTTCCCCATTTAATTCCCATCTGGGTTGTCATATTGATGAAATAAATTTCGGAATAAATACGTTGTCTGCATTGGTCGGAAGCTGATACAATTTCTCAAGCATCGGAATGTTTTGCGTGGTAAGCGTATAGCGTCCTGCTCCGAATAAATACAACGCTTTTCCGTCTTTAAAGAAAATTGCTTCCTGTGATTCGTGAACAATCAGTTGCGAGCTAAGATTAAAGTCCTCAATCGGATGCTTCCAGACGAAAACATCATTTCCACCCTCGTATTTAATTACGTTTACCAGTTCCTGCTTTTTGATTGCTTCTTTGTTTATCTGCTTTTGGACATCAAAAATAGGAAAATTTCAAATATTTTTTTATTGACGAAACTGCAAAAAATGACTATTATAAATAATAGGATTTTTTCTTCATTACATTAAACTTAAAAGGTGTGCAAAGACCAGCCTAATTTTACAAGTAAATAAATGCACACCAGGAGGACGACAAATGGGATTTCATTATGTAAAAGAACTGATTTCACCGGAGGAATTAAAGCAGCTTTACCCTCTGACCGAAGAACTAAAGCAGAAAAAAGCAGTGCGTGATGCGGAAATCCGCCGTGTTTTTGAAGGAGAGGACAGCCGTTTTTTAGCCATTATCGGTCCATGTTCTGCCGACAACGAAGATGCTGTCTGCGACTACATCAACCGTCTGGCAGCCGTTCAGGAAAAAATCAAGGATAAGGTACTGATTATTCCGCGCATTTATACAAACAAGCCGCGTACCACCGGCGAGGGCTACATGGGACTGGTACACCAGCCGGATCCGCACAAAAAAACGGACTTTCAGGAGGGACTTCATGCAGTTCGAAAGATGCATCTTCGTGCCATTAAAGAAACCGGGCTTTCTGCTGCGGATGAAATGCTGTATCCGGAAAATTTTCCATACATTGATGATCTGCTCTCCTACGTTGCCGTAGGCGCACGTTCCGTGGAGGATCAGCAGCACCGTCTGACTGTTTCCGGCATGGATGTTCCGGTTGGCATGAAAAATCCAACCAGCGGTGATTTTTCTGTCATGCTAAATTCCTGCGTGGCTGCACAGATTCCGCATACGTTTCTGTACCGCCAGTGGGAAGTAGACACACCGGGCAATCCGCTGACACACACCATCCTCCGTGGTGCTGTCAACAAGCACGGACAGTGTATTACAAATTATCATTATGAAGATCTGATGCGTCTGCTCTCCATGTATGAGGAGCGTCCGCATTTAAAGAACCCGGCAGTCATTGTAGATGCCAACCATTCCAACTCCAATAAAAAGTTTGCCGAGCAGCCGCGTATCGTGTCGGAGGTGCTTCACAGCCGCCGCATGAACACCTCTCTGGAAAAGCTGGTAAAGGGAGTTATGGTAGAAAGCTACCTGGTAGAAGGAACACAGAAGCTTTCCGAAGGCACCTATGGCAAATCCATCACCGATCCATGTCTTGGCTGGGAGGATACGGAAAAGCTTCTGTATATGATTGCAGAACGTGTATAAAAAATATTGCGAAATGAGCCTGGCTTTTGTGATGTCACTGACACAAAAAACAGGCTCATTTTGTATGCTACTCACAGGAAAACCACAGAAAAACAAACATTACAATTGCCATCAGAGCGGCACCATATATTAAAAAGAATTTCTTCGTTTTCTGCATCCACTTCCGGTTCAAATGTTAAGGTAGTTTTACAAATATGACATTAGATTTTGTCGTCAACCAGCATATGACATAATGGACAGTGTTTCAATTTTTACCTCCTTTTTTCAAAACATTTTGCGCTTCCGCAATCAGTTTCGGTGAGACATTCGGATAGGTGAGTTTTTCAGGGAGCGTGTCAAACGCTTTGATTTCTTTCACTTCACTTTCAGGAAGCTCACCAAGGGAGTGAGCTTCCGCAAGGAAAACAATTCCATTTGAGCTGGACTGACGATTAAATCCCCAATAGTCGCACACGGGATAGAGGTCTGCATCCTTGATTCCGCTTTCCTCAAAAAGCTCACTAATTGCACATTCCAACGGTGTTTCGCCCTCTTCCAAATGACCGCCCTGTGTTTCCCAGGTATCACGATTCCTGTGTTTTGAAAGCACCCACTTTCCCTGATAGGAAGTGCAAATCACCGTATACTTGTATCTTTCCAGAAAACCAAATGGATATATCCTGCATTGCAACTCCTTGCGTGTAACCTCATGGTCAGTCTTCGGAGTCTCTGGCTTTTTGCCATGTTCTTTGCAGATTTTCAGATATAATTCGTACTCGTAACAGTCTCCCTGATACTCCTCATGAATACGAAAAGCAAAGAGGTATGCGCGCCTGTTTCTTACAGCAAACCGTTCGTCCTCGTTCACATACGCAACATGCAGCTCTCCAATCAGCCTGTCCTTGCGAAACAGCCCAAAGATTTCTATTTTTTTATCGTTGATGTCTCTTGCATTTTCTGTAAGCATCTCCTTCGGATTATTATACTGATAGAGCTGGAACAGCAGATTCAGTTCCTCCGTATGGAGTGTTCGCACATGTAGCATTCTCTGTCACTTCCTTGTTACTTGATTTTAACTTTTGCTAAAAAAATCAACACAAACTTCCTTAGTTTCGTCTGGTAATATATTTTTCCTTATAGGCTAAAATAGCCGCAATGGTTTTGGAATCGGAGATTTCTCCGGACAAAATCAGATCAATCAGCTCTTCCATGTCATACTTCTTTACTTCCAGAAATTCGTCCTCATCCAGATTCTGTTTTGTCGGGACAAGGTCAGTGGCACAGTAAATTTCGATGTATTCATCGCAGTAAGCAAAGGCAGAATGAAATTTAAGCAAAAGCTCAATGTTTCCACAGTGATAACCTATCTCTTCCTCACACTCCCTGGCAGCAGCCGTTTTACGGTCTTCTCCCGGATTTAAGCAGCCTGCCGGAATTTCCAGAGAAAGTTTGCCAATACCGGAGCGGTACTGGCTTACCATATATATTTTTCCGTCTGCATCTACCGGAACAACCGCCGCTGCACCGTTATGATGCAGATAGTCCCACTTCACAAGATGCCCTTCGGGAGTCTGCATGGTATCCTCGTAAAAATCAAGGATTTTTCCCTTGTATTTTAATTCTCTTCCAATTCGTTTTATCTGTTCCATTTTTTGTCCTTTCTTTTTTACCTGACCTTTCCATACAACTTCTGTTTTAACTTATACAGATGCTCCGTTCAAACACAGTTTGCTAATGAAAATTGTAACATAGATGTATTTGTCCTGTGTTATTGTGCCGGTTCTTCAAACAATAGGGTGATATCGACATCCTTACATTCATAGCCGACAAACTTTAATCGGTTTTTTCCGCTGCTTAACGGAACGTTCAGTGTGAACGGTTCGTCCGTCTTCTCCTGTTTTGATGAAAATTCCAAAAGAGTGGTTATTGTTTCGTTTTCGTCCACACAAATCAGTTTTCCCTGCCCGGAAGACATAGAAAAGAAAACGTTTAGTTCTAAGTCCTGTTCTTCTTTTACATTCCAGATTTTTAGTGTTTCACGTCCATCAAATTCGGAAACCTTTAAAGAACATTCGCCGTCCATGGAATTAAAAAACGAACGTTTTTTGGAATAACGGTCTCCTTGTGCAACCAGCTTTTCTTCGGAATAATATTCTTCCTTTGCATAGGTGTTGCTACAGCCAGACAGGCAAAGTATCAGCAAAAACAACACCAGATACCATTTCTTTTTCATAATGATCTCCATTCTTGAGCGTTTTTTGCGACAATTTTATTTATTCATTCCGGCAGCTTTTTCATAGCAGGCATCACATGCCTTGATGACAGCATTCCGGAACCCTGCTTCCTCCAGTGCTGCCACCGCCGCAATGGTTGTTCCTCCCGGAGAACATACGGCATCCTTTAACCTGCCCGGATGCTCTCCGGTTTCCAGCAGCATTTTTCCTGCACCGATCATGGTCTGCGCTGCCATTTCATAAGCCTGTGCCCTTGGAAGTCCGTATTTGACTGCTCCATCTGCCAGTGCTTCCAGAAACATATACATAAATGCCGGGGAACTGCCGCTTGCAATCACGGACGCATCCATCAGATACTCCGGAAGCTCAACGATTCTTCCTACCGACTCAAACAGGTCAGTTACCAATTGCTTTTCTTCTGCTGTGAAATCAAAGCTTCCATAGCACACCGCAGTCATTCCTTCTCCAACCTTTGCCGGAGTATTCGGCATGGTGCGGACAATTTTTGTTTTTCCTCCGGTGCTTTCACTTAAATAATCCGTAGTAATTCCCGGTGCCAGGGAAATGATGAGCTGACCTTCCCTTGTGTTTGTACGAACTACCGGAAGTACGCTGCCAAAGAACTGCGGTTTTATTGCAAGTACGATACATTCGCAGTTTTTTACCAATTCTTCAAGTGTAGAACAACATTCTACTCCTGTAGTTTCACAAACTTTCTGGTTGCTTTTTTCCGTTGCACAACGAAAGGTTACGTTTTCTGCCCCTGCGAATTTTACAGCTCCCATAAGTAAGGGAAGTCCCATATTGCCTGCTCCGATAAATCCTATTTTTTTCATAGTTCCCTCCACATCAGATTTTTCTATTTTTCTTTATCGCATTAACGCAACAACAATATTACAAAGAAAATCTTACCATACTTCAAGGAAAAATACAACCTTGAAATGAACTGTAAAAAATATACGGATGGACTGGCAAATTAAAAAAAACAGAAAAGCCTGTATTTTCTACAAACTTTTCTGTATTTTTCATGTACGTAATTTCTTACTTTGCGTAGTCAATTGCTCTTGACTCACGGATAACATTGATTTTAATCTGACCCGGATATTCTAACTCCGCTTCAATCTTCTTTGACAATTCTCTTGCCAGTAATACCATGTCGTCATCTGATACGTGTTCCGGTACAACCATAACACGAACCTCTCGACCGGCCTGAATAGCAAAGGACTTGTCCACTCCTTTAAAGCTGTTGGTAATATCTTCTAACTGTTTCAGTCGGTTTGTGTAAGCTTCCAGTGTTTCTCTTCTTGCACCTGGGCGTGCAGCAGAAATAGTGTCTGCGGCCTGAACAATACAAGCGATTAAAGACTGGAATTCCACGTCACCGTGATGTGCTTCTACAGCATTGATGACGATGGCAGATTCCTTATACTTACGGCATAAATCAACACCAATCTGAACATGGGTTCCTTCCATTTCACGGTCTATAGATTTTCCGATGTCGTGTAAAAGACCGGCACGCTTTGCAAGTCTTACATCAACACCAATCTCAGCAGCTAATAAACCTGAAAGAATGGCAACCTCTACAGAATGACGAAGTGCATTCTGTCCATAGCTCGTACGGTACTTCATTCTGCCAAGAAGTTTAATGAGTTCCGGATGGATGCCATGCACGCCAACTTCTAAGGCTGCGGCTTCACCCTCTTCACGAATCATTGTTTCAACTTCTTTCTGAGCCTTTTCCACCATTTCTTCAATTCTGGCTGGATGAATACGGCCATCTACAATTAATTTTTCCAGCGCAATACGGGCAACGTCACGACGAATTGGATCGAAGCCGGAAAGAACCACTGCTTCCGGAGTATCGTCGATAATTAACTCAACGCCGGTAAGAGTTTCGAGAGTACGGATGTTACGTCCTTCTCTACCGATAATTCGTCCTTTCATTTCATCGTTTGGAAGCTGTACTACGGAAATTGTAGATTCAGCCACATGGTCTGCTGCACAACGCTGAATTGCAGAAACAACATATTCCTTTGCTTTCTTTTCTGCTTCTTCCTTTGCATTGTTTTCGAGTTCTTTGATAAGAACTGCAGTTTCATGCTTTACTTCATCTTCCACAGACTTAATAAGATATTCCTTTGCTTGTTCGGAGGTTAAACCCGAGATTTTTTCCAGTTCCTGCAACTGACGCTGATGAGATTCCTCAACTTCACCGCGTAAGCGATCAAGTTCAGCCTCCTTTGCATTCATTCTGGCTTCCCGTTTTTCCAATGTTTCCGCTTTTTTGTCGATTGCTTCTTCCTTGGAAAGAACCCTTTTTTCGTACCGCTGAATTTCAGCTCTGCGTTCCTTGGATTCTCTCTCCAGCTCATTCTTAGTCTTGATAGACTCTTCCTTTGCTTCGAGTAATGCTTCTCGCTTTTTTGTTTCTGCTGTCTTTAATGCATCGTCAATGATTTCTCTTGCCTTATTTTCAGCGGTTCCAACCTTTTCCTCGTAAGTTTTTTTACGATATGCGATGGCTGCAAACCAGGCAATGACACCAGCAATAAGTGCAGCAACTACTGCGATAACAACCACTAAAATCGGATGCATGCAGGAGCACCTCCTTATTCAATTTCGTTGCATTTTCATTCAAGGATATATCATTCCTAATTCTATAAATACAACATATAAATTTTATACTTTTTTAGAGAGTATGTCAAGTGTTCTTTCTATATTTTTATCAAGGAGTCTCAAGCCTATCAAAGAATCGTTTCTTTTGTGTCAGACTTCAAAAAGGCTGTATGCCTGTTACACCAGTTCTCCAATGTAATAAAATCCTTTGCATTCCTTCAAATGAACTAGGACTAATTTACCAATCAATTCTTTACCGCCATAAAAATGAACCAACAAATTGTTACTCAGTCTTCCGGTCAGCATTCCTTCACTCTGTGTATTTTCTTCCTCTACCAGAACCTCCATGGTTGCTCCGGTATAGCGGCTGGCACATGCCTCGGATGTTTTTTTGATTTCTTCTAACAGGCGGTCAAAGCGATCCTTTACTACTTCCTCCGGCACCTGATTTTCCAGTTTTGCTGCCACAGTTCCGCTGCGTTTGGAATAAATAAACGTATACGCAGAGTCAAACCCTGCTTTGCGTACAACATCCACAGTTTCTAAGAAATCTTCTTCTGTTTCGCCCGGAAAACCTACAATAATATCGGTTGTCAGGGAAATTTCCGGCATGGCAGTTTTTATTTTCTCCACCAGACCAAGATAATCCTCCTTCGTATATTTCCGGTTCATTTCTTTTAAAATGCGGGTGCTGCCGGACTGCATCGGCAGATGCAGATGCGTACAGATTTTCTTTGAGTTTTTCATGACCTCAATCAGTTCATTCGATAAATCCTTTGGATGAGAGGTCATAAACCGGATTCGCCGGATGCCTTCTACTGCCTCTACCATTTTTAATAGTTCCGCAAAGGAAATCGGTGTTTCCAACGTTTTGCCGTAAGAATTCACGTTCTGCCCAAGCAGCATGATTTCAACAATTCCTTCGTCTGACAGCTTTTGTACCTCAGCAATGATATCCTCCGGCTTTCTGCTGCGCTCACGACCGCGTACATACGGAACAATACAGTAGCTGCAGAAATTGTTGCAGCCGTACATAATATTGACGCCTGCCTTAAAGGTATATTTGTGTTCACTTGGCAGAGCTTCCACAATCTGCGTTGTGCCATTCCAGACATCTACTACCATTTTACCACGCAGAATATCCTCATACAGAAGCTCTGCCAATTTGAAGATATTGTGGGTGCCAAAGATAATATCTACAAAACGGTAACTTTTTTTGATTTTTTCTACGACATGCGCTTCCTGCATCATACAGCCGCACATTGCTATTTTCATTTCCGGATTTTTCTTTTTCATTGTGCCAAGGTAGCCGATACGTCCATATACTCTGGTATTGGCATTTTCTCGCACAGTACAGGTATTATAGAGGACGAAATCCGCTTTTTCCGTGTCTGTTTCGACATAGCCGATGGTTTCCAAAATGCCGGCAAGTTTTTCGGAATCCTTGGCATTCATCTGACACCCAAACGTCTGGACGTGATACGTCAGTCGACGACCTTTTTCAGCCACCTGCTCTTCCATCCATCCTTTTAATAAATCCATAAAATAGTACTGCCGTTCCGGTTCTGTCACCGGGAGCTGCTCTAAAGAAATTTCTTTGATTTTTTTTATCCATTCACTCATAACTTGCTTCTTTCTATCTTGTTTGTCCGTTGCCGAAAATAATATATTTTGTTGTGGTCAGCTCTTCTAACCCCAGAGGTCCGCGGGCATGAAGCTTTTGGGTACTGATGCCGATTTCTGCACCAAAGCCAAATTCTCCACCGTCCGTAAAGCGTGTGGATGCATTCACATATACGGCAGCTGCATCAATCTCATTTAAAAAGCGCAATGCATTTTCATAATCCTTTGTAATAATGGACTCAGAATGTCCGGTATTGTGCTCATTAATGTGAGCAATTGCTTCTTCTATGGAATCCACCAGCTTGACGGAAATCAGACGGTCCAGGTATTCCGTGTAAAAGTCTTCCTCGGTTGCCGGCTCCATCTGCGGACAGATTGCCCGTGCACGCTCGTCTGCACGCATTACAATCTGTTTTGCCGTCAAACGCTCATACAGGGCAGGCAGAAATTCCTTTGCAATGCTTTCGTGCACTACAAGAGATTCTGCGGCGTTGCAGACACCAAGACGCTGTGTTTTTGCATTGTCAATGATATTTAATGCCATGTCAAAATCAGCGGAAGCATCTACATAAATATGACAGTTTCCGGTTCCGGTTTCAATGACCGGCACGGTACTGTTTTCTACGACACTCTTTATCAGACCTGCTCCGCCACGAGGAATCAGCACATCAACATAGTCATTCAAACGCATCAGGGCAGTTACGCTGGCACGGTCTGTCGATTCCACCATCTGAACCGCATCTTCGCAGATTCCCTGTCTGGATAAGGCGGCACGAATTGTTTTTGTAATGGCAAGATTGGAATGAATGGCATCGCTGCCGCCGCGCAAAATAACGGCATTTCCGGTTTTAAAGCACAGGCAGAATGCATCCGCAGTAACGTTAGGACGTGACTCATAAATCATGCCAATAACACCAAGCGGAACTCTTTTTTTACCAATCATCAGACCGTTTGGACGATTGGTCATGGAAAGCACCTCACCGACCGGGTCTTTTAATGCTGCTACCTGCAATATTCCGTCTGCCATGCTCTTAACTCTTGCTTCAGACAAGGCAAGGCGGTCAATCAGTGCCTCGGACATTCCGTTTTCTTTGGCATTTTTAACATCAATTTCATTTGCTCGAAGAATGTCTGCACAATTGTCCAACAGTTCTTTTGCAACAGTCTTCAGGGCTTCATTTTTCTTTGCGGTAGGTAATATGGCAAGATGCCGAGAAGCATCCTTTGCCCGTTTTCCGATTTCTGTTATTTCCATCACGACGACCTTTCCGGCTGCACTGGCAGCCCTTTTTTACTTGTGTGTAATATAATTCAATAACTGGAAATTATCTATCTGATGTGCACAAAACAGCGTGCCAACCTCTTCTCCCTCCATGACTCTGCGAAGGTTTTCAATATCTGCACCGTTGGCAATAATCATATCTGCACCGGAATCTGTTGCAATTTTGGCTGCCGAAAGCTTGGTCTGCATACCGCCGGTTCCTACCGAGCTGGAGCTTCCTTTTGCCATGCCGAGAACTGATTCACTGACAGAATCAATCTGATGAAAAAAAACGGCATCCGGATTTTTCTTAGGGTCATCCGAATACAGACCGTCAATGTCGGACAGCAATACAACAAGATCCCCATGAATTAAGGCAGTAACCAGTGCGGCAAGCGTATCATTTTCGCCAATACCGAGGTTTTCCATTTCATCCGTGGAAACCGTATCATTTTCATTTACAATCGGGATGACACCAAGTTTAAACAGTTCTTCGAAAGTATTGCAGGCATTCTGCCGTGTAATTTCGTTTAAAACAGTAAATTTTGTTAAAAGAATCTGGGCGCAGGGTTGATGATATTCAGAAAAAAGCTTCTGATACACCGTCATAAGACTTGCCTGTCCAATTGCGGCACATGCCTGCTTTTCTGAAATCGTCTTTGGCCGCTCCTGCATACCAATGGATTTTCTGCCTACTGCAACGGCACCGGAGGTTACCAGAACAACTTCCTTTCCCTGATTATGCAGGTCGGTCAGAATGCGTACCAGCTTTTCCAGCTTTGTAAAATTGATGTTTCCTGTTTCTTCGTGTGTAATAGTGGTCGAACCAACCTTTACTACAATGCGCTGCTTTTTACTTAAATTTTTTCTCATCTCGTCCATAAGTATCCTCGATTCTTCCGTAAACTGATGCAATTGCTTCAAATACCTTAATTCCGTCTACTGCCGCACTGGTAATGCCGCCGGCATATCCGGCTCCCTCCCCGCAAGGGTAAAAGCCTTTGAGTTCTGACTGGTAATCTTCGCTGCGAACCATGCGTACCGGAGAGGAAGTTCTTGTTTCCACACCAAGCAAAACAGCATCCTTTCTTGCAAAGCCCGGAATTTTTTTGTCAAAAGCAAGAATGCCTTCTTCAAGGCTATCCAGCACATAGTCCGGCAGACAGTGATTTAACTCACCAAAGCACCACTCCCCTTTAGTATTTGGTACAATTTCTCCTATTGTAACAGACTTTTTCCTGCTTAACAAGTCTCCAAATAATTGTATCGGAATTTTTCCGTTTCCTTCCCGGTACGCTGCTTCTTCCCACTTTCGCTGAAACTGCATTCCGGCCAAAGGTCCTTCAAAGCCCTCTGCCTTAAAATCTTCCGGGGTTACCGTAATAATTATTGCACTGTTGGCATTGCACTCCGAACGGTCATGGTTGCTCATACCGTTTACAACACATCTTCCGGCTTCCGAGGAGGCATTTACAACAAAACCGCCGGGACACATACAAAAGGAATAAACCCCTCTACCGTTTTGACACTGATGAGTCAGCTTATAATCGGCTGCCGGAAGCTCTTTCCATGCTTCGCCGTACTGGGATTGACCAATCATTTCCTGTGGATGCTCTATCCTGACACCAATGGCAAACGCTTTATTTTCCATGGTAAGCGGCTTTTTTGCAAGCATTTCAAACGTATCTCTGGCACTATGTCCTAAGGCGGCTACCACCACCTGAGATTCTATAATTGTAGAACTATTGATTTCTACACCTTTGACCGTTCCATCGTCGTGTAAAAGTAAATCCGTGACTTTTGAGGAAAAAAGAAAGGACGCACCCCAGTCAATCATCTGTTTTCGCATGGACACAATAACATGTCTTAGATTATCTGTGCCGATATGCGGCTTATTGAGAAAAACAATTTCCTCCGGCGCACCATGCTCCACAAAAAGCTCCAATACTTTCCGTATGCGGCCGGACGGATCCTTTACCATCGTATTTAATTTTCCATCCGAAAAAGTTCCGGCACCGCCTTCACCAAATTGGACATTGCTTTCAGGGTTCAACGGCTTGCCTGCCCAGAATTCCTCGACATGCTTTACACGTTCTTCCATCGGTTCCCCGCGTTCCACTACAATCGGTGCGTAGCCATACTTTGCCAGAAAATAGGCACAGAACAGCCCTGCCGGACCTGCGCCAATGACGACCGGACGGTTCTGTAACGGTTTCGTTCCGCATGGTGAAAAACTGTATTCTTCCTCTGGTGCCAGAAGCAGTCGTCTCCTGGCTTTTGCAAGCAGCCGCTGCTCTTCCTTTTCCGACAATGCCACGTCAATGGCATAGACAAAATGAAGCTCCTGCTTTTTTCTTGCATCAATAGAACGTTTTTTTATCACATATGTAAAGACATCCTCTGAAAGTCGAAGTTCCTTTTGAATTGCTTTTCTTAAATCGGCCTCCGAGTGATGAATCGGCAACTTTAATTGTGGTATTCTTAGCATAACTGCCGCCCTTTCATTACTATTTTCTACATTTGTAGACAATTTACCTTTTTTAATTCAATCTTTCTACTAAAATAGAATCATTACTTATTTTCTGTTGCTGCATACAGACCGGCTACATATCCGCTGCTCCATGCCCATTGGAGATTATATCCCCCACAAGTCCCGTCCACATCGACCAGTTCTCCTGCAAAATACAGCCCCGGAACTAAAAGGGATTCCATTGTTTTAGGATTAAGCTCAAAGGTGTCCACACCACCGGCACAAACCTGAGCGTTTACAAACGGATTTGTTTCGGTAACCTGACAGGTAAGCTGTTTATATGCTTCGGTAAGCTTTTTTATTGCTTCCTCAGAAAACGCTGTTTTACTGTCTTCCAATGGATTAATCCCCGCTTCCTTTAACAGAATGTAATTTAGTTTATGGTTGGAAAGTCCGGTGAGCATTTCCTCTGCAGTGCGATTTTTTAACTGATTTCGACGCATATGCAGCAAATTATCCAGCTCTGCAAAAGAATATGCCGGAAGCAAATCCAAGGTACAGCTTACCTTTTTTTTCTGTTGCAAAGCTTCTCCTGCAAAACGGCTTATCTGGAATACCGGAATGCCGGATAAGCCATAGTCTGTAAATAAAAGTTCACCTTTTTCTTCTGCCATTTTTGTTTTGTCACCAAAAATGCGGATGATTCCTTCCGTCCGGACACCCGCTATGGTTTTAAACCATTTTTCTTTGCAGCGCAGCTGAACAAGTGCCGGAAATACCGGTGCAATGTGATGCCCTAACTGCTTCACCAGACGATATCCCCAAAATTCTTCCGGTTTGTTCATTCCGGCACAGCTGCCGCAGCATAAAATAACCGTTGCATATTCCTGCTGGTTCTGCTCTGTTTTTACGAAGAAGCCATTCTCCTGTTTTTTTATTGAAACTACCGGTTCATTTATTATTTTTATGTGTCTGGCACGAAGCTCCAGCATCAGTGCATCTGCTACCGAAACAGCCTGCTCCGAATTTGGATAAATATATCCGTTTTTACTCTTCGGTTCAATTCCGATATTCTGAAAAAAACGAATGGTATCTTCTACAGTAAATGTTTCTCGAACCTGCTTTGAAAAGGAAGCATCTGTTCCCCGGTAACAGGAATCCTTCTGAACAAGATTGGTAAAATTACATTTACCGTTTCCTGTTGCCAGAAGCTTTTTTCCTGTTTTTTCTTTTGCTTCATATACGGTGACCTCTGCTCCATGCTCTGCAGCTGTAATTGCTGCCATCATGCCGGAGGCTCCTCCACCGATAATCGCTGTTTTTTTTCTCATATTTATCCTTTCCGGCTAATGAAAAATCGATGTACTAGCTCGTATAACCTTCTAAAATACTGTATAATTCCTGTGCATCCTTTACATAAAATCCCTGTTCAACCGTCTGCCGGATTTCCTCTGTCAGACGGTCTACTCGAATTTCTGTATATTCATATACGGTCTGCAAATCGCTATAATAAACAACTATAAACTCACCTTTTCTACATAAATAGAATTGATTTTCTACTCTTGTCTCATCATATATTTTCCGAAGCACAATCTTATCCTGACTAAATGAAACAATTTCATAGGAAACCAATCCATTCAGAAATTCATTTATGGGCATGGATTCCATATACCCTGCCACATAAGCAGCCAGTTCTTTTCTTGTCAGACCAACCATAAAACCAGGAATTGCAAGTTCTTCTTTTTCTTCTGTCTGACTTTGCAGATAACAGGTTTCAAGAATGTAGTCGGCAGTTGCACGAAGTACTTCCGTAGAAGAAATTGTTGTCTGGCTTTCTGGTTCCTTGTCCAGCAGCTGCTTCAACAGATGTTCATTTTCTCCGGAATACTGCAAAATTTCATGTAACAATTTTGAATTTTGCTCTACGGCTTCTTTATTATAATGACTCAGGGCATTTTTAAAACTGATATAATAGCATAAGCCCAAAAGTGCTGATATACCGGCAAAGATAAGAGATGTATATAACATTTTTTTCATGGTAAACCTCCTTTTTTTTAGAAGTATTTACCTGAACCTGTTTTTTTATTCTTTTAAAATGCCAATTACCAATGCAAGGCGGACAATTCTTCCGCCCATTGGAAGCTCATACAATTCTTTTTTTGTTAATGTTCCTGTCAGTATCATCAATACAAAGTAAATAATGACAGCAAAGAAAATGGCTATAATCAGGCTAATCAGTGCACTCTTTGACAATACATACAGTCCTTTATAAGAAAAATATGTGATTACTGCCATAATGCCGGAACAAACGGATGGCATGACAAATGTACGGATTACTTCCTGATGATATCCGATGGCATTACGGATTCGTAACCAGTTAAGCATGCTCACCACCAGTGGGAATATGGTATGTCCTACAATCAGGGCATATACTGTCATATTACAGAACGATAATAAAATATAATCAATAATTACATAGATGACAATACCGATTCCGGCATGCAGCACCGGGTAGCGCATCAAATTTAATCCCTGCAGTACATTGCTCGTTGTTGTAGAATAGGCATACAACACAATGGCAGCGGAGCCAAGCTGCATCAAAAGCGATGTCATATTCGTTGTGTCATTGAATAATACGAGCATAATCGGCTTTGCAAGTACAGCAAGTCCAAAAGCACATGGAATGGCAATCAACATATTAAATTTAACTGCCTGCGCTGTTTTTTCATATAGCAATGGATATTTTTTTTCTGTATATGCTCTTACAATATTGGGAACCACCGCTACACCAATTGCAGATGCAATAGAAAGCGGCAGATTCGCCAGCAAACGGTATTTGCTTGAATAACGTCCCCATAAAATAAGCCTTGTTTCCTCTGTATAGCCTTTGGCATCCAGTACTTTGTTTAAAAGTACACTGTCTAACATTCCGCTGACGGAATACAGTGTCTGGTTTATAATAATAGGAAAAATCGTTATCAGTACAAACGCAAATAAGGTCCGGTAACTCTCCTGCTTTGCTCCTGAATCCCGTCGGAACCTGCGTTTTAATACCGGATAGTACATAAAAAAGACTGCTCCAAGAAATAACAGGGAAACAAGTGCTCCAATAAACGTTCCAAATGTTCCTCCTGCAGCTCCGTATGCTACCTGGAATTCTGATGCTTTGTATATTTTCATAAAGATAATGGCGGCAGCAAGTCCGACTACAACGTGGAAAAACTGTTCCAAAAGCTGTGAAATCGCCGTAGGAAGCATTGTATTTTTTCCCTGAAAATAGCCGCGAAGCACACCCATAATTGCAAATACAAATATTGTCGGAGAGAGATATTTGAGTGGAATAGCACTGGATTTTGATTTAAATAATGCCACGGAAAAATAATCTGCTCCAAAAAATGTAACCAGGGCTGCAAGCAATCCTGCCGTCGCTGCAAAAACCATGGCTGTTTTTAAAACCCGGTAGGAATTGATATACTCCTTCTTACTTTCTCTTGCAGAAACAAGCTTGGAAACTGCAATCGGAATACTGTAAGTAGACAGAAGTAAAGCCAGATTATAAATTTCATAAGCATTGGAATAGGCACCAATTCCTTCATCACCAATAATTCTTGTCAGCGGAACTCGAAATGCAATACCCATAATTCTTGTTAAAATGGATGCTGCGGCAAGTATGCTCCCCTGGATATAAAAACTGTTTTTCTTTTTATCGCCCATTTTTTTTGCCTCGTTATCTTAAAATATTCAATCCTGAAAGAATTTCACGCTGCATCTGCTCCATCTGGATTCGCTCCTCTTCTTCCATATGGTCATAACCAAACAGATGAAGCATACTGTGCGCAACCAAAAAGCACAGCTCTCTCAATTCAGAGTGCCCATACTCCTTTGCCTGCTCTTTGATTTTATCGTAAGAAAGGACAATATCTCCTAATAACAGCTCCCCTGTTTCCGGGTGAAAACAGTCCTCCTGTTCTTCCTCAAGACCGTCAAAATTTCCGGGTACTTCATATTCTACCATTGGAAAGGACAATACATCGGTCGGACGGTCAATTTCACGATATTCGAGGTTCATTTCATGGATTCCGTCATTATCTGTAAACAAAACATTTATTTCTGCTTCATAAGGACAATCGACATAGTCCAATGCTGCCAAAATAACCTTTTCTATGTAATCATCTTCCGGAAAATCAAAATGCAACTCAACTTCTTTATCAATGTTTATCGTCATGCTCTGCAACTCCTTTCTGCCCTGTTACTAATGCCATCCTGTTTTTTTAATTTTGCTTCGTCACAGAAGACACTCTGCGATCCTGATTTTTTAACAGGACAATCAGCTTTTCACGAAGCAAAAAGCATTCCTGCATACTAAGAGCAGTTTCATTAAACTCTCCCTGAAAAATTTTCTTGGAAACAATCGTGTCGACAATTTTTTCCACTGGAATATCATTTTTCTGCACATGACGAACAATGGAGTAATAGGAAATTACGCCATCGGTAATCAGCAACAATGCTGCTTCCTTCTGCTCAATGATATTATGATTTAACTGTTCCATCAGGTAAATCAACTGTTGTGGAAAATTGTATGCCTTTGCAATTTCTGTAGAAGAAAAATCATCATTTTCTTCTTTGATTTTTCCGATACGCCGATACAAACCGCCCGCTTTTGTCAATTCTGCATTCAGTCCGATTGCTTTGGCTGTTTCTGATGCCAGTTTACCGACCAGAACCGCCTGTGCATATGCTGAACGGTTCTTTGCTCTCAGCTCCAACAAAAGCTCTGACTTTTCATCACAATATGAAGTATAATCCGGTTCCTCTGCGGTTGGCTCCTCTGTTACGATTTCGCTTGCTGCAAGGTTTTCTGCGGTTTCCTGCGGCTTGTTTTCTTCTGTTGTGGCTTCGCTTGCCGCCAGGTTTTCTGCCGTTGACTCCTCTGTGGCTTCCTGCGGCCTGTTTTCCTCTATTGCTGTGATTTCTGCCGTAGAATCTTCTGCAGATGTTTCTTCTTCTGCCTGTTTTTCACTCCTTGTATCTAAAGCAGCCTGCTTTTCCGGCACTGTCTGAAACTCTGACGCAGTTTCCATCTGAACCTGTGCCATTGCTTCATCAATTTCTGCATCCTTTCTGGCAACATCCGTTGCCATCAATTCCAGATAGGCATAATCATTTTCGATATGGTTGTCTGTTTTTGTGGAGAAGCTTTTTTGAACTCCTGTCCATTTTACAAGCAACATAGCCACAAAAATGCAGACAAGATAGGTACAAAGAATATAAAAGGTATCCAGAAGCATTCCGCTTTCCATTACCATTTTATTATGTACAACTGAACCAATCAGTATCAGACAGGCAGTCAGCACCATCATATAAAACATGGAAAGGAAGGTCTTCATTTTGGGAATTAAAAAGGCAATTACCGTCGCTATTATAAAATGAAACAAAAGCCCGTTCAACCAGCTTCCCTGCAGATAAATCGCATGAAATACAAAAAAATACAGATACAGCATTCCAATATTCCGACTGACCAATGCAGCAGCAATAATTCCGCCAATCAGCCATATCGGCAGATTTACATAATAATCGGATAACAAAAGCAGCAAACCTGACACAAGAAAGCAAGCGGTCAATATGCCGATTTTACGGAACGTATCATAAATTTCATAACGTTCTGCAAAAAAACAAAGCACCATTACTGCCAGAAGAATACCGGCAAACAAAAAATAACGTTTGTTCCATGTGTTTTCAAGAATTACAGCATTGGAAAAATATGCAATTCCTGCTGTCATCAAAAACAGAAGCACCATATGCGCTGCATACTTTGCAGTTATTTTATTTTTTAAAATAATCTCTTTTCCTTTTTGTATCATCGTTCCGTAGTTCCTTTATTTTTTTCTAATAATGCTGTAATATCGACTGATATTCGAATTATTTTTTTTGCCGGAAGTCTTTGTTGCCTGTTTTGCTTCTTTTTTGGACAACTCTTTTGCTTTTTTTTCCGGTGCTTCCTGCTTTACATGCACGTTTTTCTCCGGCTCCGGTTTTGAAGCTGCCCTTTTGTCTTTTTCCACTTTCGCATTTTTTGTTTCATACGCTTCATACGCCCTGACAATTTTCTGTACCAGAGGATGCCGGACAACATCTTCTCCTGTCATGGTGGCAAAGCCGATGTCATCTACTTTCGCCAAAACCTTAAGTGCAATATCAAGCCCAGAAGCTGCTCCAGACGGCAAATCCTTCTGGGTAAGATCTCCGGTAATAATTACTTTGGAACCAAAACCAATTCTTGTTAAAAACATTTTCATCTGTGCAGGTGTCGTATTTTGCGCCTCATCCAGAATAATAAATGCATTGTCCAGTGTTCTGCCGCGCATATACGCAAGAGGTGCAACCTCAATCAGTCCTTTTTCCATATTCTTTTGAAAAGATTCCGGACCCATAATCTGATAAAGTGCGTCATAAAGCGGTCTGAGATATGGATCAACCTTGCTCTGTAAATCTCCTGGTAAAAATCCAAGTTTTTCTCCGGCTTCGATTGCCGGTCTGGTTAAAATAATCCGGCTGACCTCGTCATTTTTAAATGCCTGAATTCCCATTGCCATGGCAAGGTAGGTTTTTCCGGTACCGGCAGGACCAATACCAAATACAATCATTTTCTTGCGGATTAAATCCACATAATTTTTCTGACCAATGGTTTTTGGCTTAATAGGCTTTCCCTGAATGGTATGACAGATTAAATCCTTGTCAATCTCATTAATGGTGCTGACCTTATCTTCCGCAGAAAGTGCCAAAGCGTAAGTAACATTCTGTGCGGTAATGGTATTTCCACGCATGGAAAGCTTTAAAAGCTCTTCCAATACCGTTTTTGCTTTGGAAACCTTATCGGAATCTCCAAGAATTTTTAATTCATTGTCACGCGCAATCAAAGTAACATCCATGGTTTTTTCAATCATTTTTGCATGGGCATCAAATTCTCCAAACAGATTACGGATATGTTCCACCGGTATATTAAGGATTGTTTCCACTATGTTCATCTTCTATTTTCCACTCCTCATCAAAAATTTCCTGATAGGTAATAAAATTTCCGCAGGCTGTGATGGTTCCGGTTGCTGTGCAGACTCTGCCTATTACCTCAGAAGAAAACTCTGTACTGATAATTTTTACCCCTTGTGCTTCCCAGTCGGAAAGGAAGGCATTCCATTCCGAAATTGCCATTGCCTCTGCTTCCTCTGCTGTTCTATGTAAAGCTTCAGTTTCATAAGCCAGAATCCGATATTTCCGGAATAAAACTGGCACCTGATAGTCTTCAAACGCATAAGGGATAATATCAATACTTATTATATCATATTTCCCATCAGAATATCTAGGTATATATGAAAATAATTTTTTATTAAATAAAAAAACTTCTATTCCGGCTCTTTTTTTTAACACATTCTTCTTCGAATATGCCATAGAACACCTGGCAGAATAAGCAAAACCGCTTTCTATATACACTGCTCCTTTTGCTGCAACTGGCTGGTTTCTTATCAGTTCTTCATAATCGCCAATCACAGGAACCACACCGGAAATCAGAATATCCCCCTTTTTTACCTCATCGCCCACCTTCACAAGCGGAACGCCGCAAAGAACCTCCATTTTTCTTACGATTCCATCCTGTGATGCCACAATATGGCACGGCTGTTTCGGTTCTTCCACCTGCTGCGGCATTGTGCTCTCATTCAGCATGACATATAAACAGCAGCCTCTTTTTTCCACGGAAATCCAACCGATTTCATTATAATCCAGCCGTAGTCTTTTTTCAATTTCAAAGCAATCTGCCATACCTTTCGGCATGCCGCCGTAAATGCCAAGTTCTTCCGACATCACGCTAAGGAGCTGCTCCCTAGTGTGCAAAAATCCGCCGGAAACATTTATTTTCCAGATGCGTCCCGTACACTGCGTGACAATAAGCAAAAACAGTACACTTCCAATCAGTATGCCGCGTCTTTGCTTCAGGGAATACAACAAAAATGGCAGACCTCTTTTTTCTTTTATCCGGATATGGCAGCCCGTCTTTTTTAGAAATTGTTTCATTTTTTTTAATTCCCGGTAGCTGATTTTACAATACCACACAGAATTTATTGAAAAAATCTGTAATATTTCCAGTTCATTATTTTTACAAAGATTTAAAAATCTTTCTTTGGTATCCCCGCATATTTCCAGTATTAAATACCCCTGCAAAAACAAAAAACATTTTTCAAGCATTCTGTCACCCCGGATTAAATGAAATATTCAAAATATTTCCGATAATTTTTATTTCATCTTTTCTTAGTACCTCAATCAGAAGATGTGTTCCTGAAATAACAATATGCCTGCGACCGGAAGAAAGCTTCACACACTCTGTAGAATACTCTTCAATTGCCTTATAATTACATACCCGGATGCAATGATTTCCTGCCATGGATAACATTGCCTGGCCTGCAATCACATCCTTTGGTATGGAGAGGTTTCCACTGACACGTTCTAAAAATTGTTCATATTCTTTTTTTCGGTCTGCCTCTGTCGCTTTAATATATTCATAAAATGGCTGAAGCTCTTTCTTATGCTTTTTATGCCGGGATGAAACCCTCATGCAGCATCCCCTCCAGCAGTTATCTTTATAATATATGCCGGAAGCATTGATATATTTCTTCTGTTTGTTACAAATCCCCGGATGGGGCTGACATGTTTTCACCTTTTTCTGCTGCCTTTTTTAGGGAAAAGAAAAACCCTTGGTTAAAAACCAAGGGTTTCATGCACAAAATTAGTATTTACGCTTACGAGCAGCCTCAGACTTTTTCTTACGCTTAACGCTTGGCTTTTCGTAATGCTCACGCTTACGAATCTCCTGCTGGATGCCTGCCTTCGCACAGTTTCTCTTGAATCTGCGGAGAGCACTGTCTAAAGATTCGCCGTCTTTTACGATAACATTTGACATTGTCTCACCTAACCTCCCTCCAGTTGTGTATTGTGCCTATACAACTGTTTGGGTATTTTTAAAGCACTATGAAGATTATACCATAATTTTCGTATTCGTCAACTACTTTTTTTAATTTTGTTATACTTTTTATTTCAGCTGCTCTTGGGCTGCTTCATATGCCTTTGCAATCGCAGCATCGATTCCGGCAGGATTTTTACCGCCGGCCTGTGCCATGTTTGGACGACCGCCGCCGCCACCGCCAACTAAGGCGACAACCTCTTTAATCAGGTTGCCGGCATGAGCACCCTTTGCCATTGCTGCATCCGTTGCCATAGCAACCAGATTTACCTTGCCATCAAACGCAGATGCAAGTAAAAGCAGACTGTCTCCCAGCTTTTCCTTTGTCTGGTCACCTAAGTTACGAAGGGCATTCATATCTGCATCCGGAACCTTAGCTGCCAGAACCTTAATGCCGTTTACTTCCTTTACCTGGCTCATAATGTCACCCATGGAACTGTTGGCAAGCTTTGCCTTTAATTTTTCATTTTCGGAATGCGCAGCCTTTAATTCTTCCTGCATTGTCTCAATCTTCTTTGCAAGAGAAGCTACATCGCACTTAGCAGCCTTTGCCGCAGCAAATAATTCTTCTTCCTGCTTTTTATAATATTCAAATACGCCATCGGCAGTAATTGCTTCGATACGTCTTACTCCTGCTGCAATACCGGACTCGGATAAAATCTTGAACACCGAAATCACTCCGGTATTATTGACATGTGTACCACCGCAAAGCTCCTTGGAAAATTCGCCCATGCTGACTACGCGAACAGTATCACCGTACTTTTCGCCGAATAATGCCTTTGCACCGGTCTTTCTTGCGTCCTCAATGCTCATTTCTTTGGTATCGATTACAAGATTCTTTGCAATCTCTTCATTTACAATAGCTTCCACCCGGGCAAGCTCTTCCTTTGACATAGCGGAGAAATGCGTAAAGTCAAAACGGAGTCTGTCTGCAGTAACTAAAGAACCGGCCTGCTCTACATGATTGCCGAGAACAATGCGGAGTGCCTCCTGAAGAAGATGGGTTGCACTGTGGTTTTTGCCGGTAGCCAGACGGTTCTTTTCATCAATGGCAAGTGTTACCTTGTCACCAACCGAAAACATACCCTTTGCTACATAACCAACATGTCCAACCTTGCCGCCCTTTAACTTAATCACATCCGTTACCACAAAAACACACTCATCATTTGCCAGAGAAGTGATAACACCCTTATCTGCCTGCTGACCGCCCATGGTTGCGTAAAACGGAGTCTGATTTACAATAATGGTTGCATTCTGACCTTCGGTAATGTCTTTCACAAGCTCATGCTCCGTGGTAAGAACTGTAATCTCAGAGGTATAGGATGTATTGGTGTAGCCGACAAATTCTGTTGTGATTGCTGCGTCAATCTCATCATAAACCGTGGCATCGGCTCCCATGTAGTTTGTAGTTGCACGCGCATTACGGGCAGTATCCTTCTGCACCTGCATTGCTTTCCGGAATCCATCCATATCAACCGTAAAGCCTTTTTCTGCAAGGATTTCTTCAGTTAAGTCGATTGGGAAGCCATAGGTATCATAAAGCTTGAATGCGTCCTCACCGGAAAGCACCGTAGAACCTGCCTTTGTGTAATCTGCTTCCATCTCTGCTAAAATGGAAAGTCCCTGGTCGATTGTTTTATTGAATTTTTCTTCTTCCAGCGTTAATACTTTTAAAATGTATTCTCTCTTTTCTTCTAACTCTGGATAACCGTCCTTGGACTCGTTGATAACTGTTTCACAAAGCTTTGCTAAGAACTGACCGTTGATTCCAAGTAATCTTCCGTGTCTTGCGGCGCGGCGGAGAAGTCTTCTGAGAACGTAACCACGTCCCTCGTTCGATGGAATGATCCCATCCGAAGTCATAAAGGTAACAGAACGGATGTGGTCGGTAATTAAGCGGATGGAAACATCCTTTTTATCATCTGTCTGATAAGTAACTCCGGCCATTTCACAAACCTTATTGCGGATTGCTTTCATGGTATCAATATCAAATACGGAGGTTACATCCTGTACCACAACAGCCAGACGCTCCAGACCCATACCAGTATCAATATTTTTCTGGGTTAATTCGGTATAATGATGGTTTCCATCACTTTCAAACTGGGTAAATACATTGTTCCACACTTCAATGAAACGGTCGCACTCACAGCCAACCTTACAGTCCGGCTTGCCGCAGCCATACTTTTCACCACGGTCGTAATAAATCTCAGAACAAGGACCGCAAGGACCGGCACCATGCTCCCAGAAATTGTCACAGTCGCCGTTTTCATCACGGTAGAACCGGGTGATTTTTTCCGGAGCAACCCCTTCCTGCTTTGTCCAGATTTCAAACGCCTCATCATCCTCATTAAAGATAGACGGATACAGGCGGTCTTTTTCAAGTCCCACTACATTGGTTAAGAATTCCCAAGACCAGTGGATAGCTTCTTTTTTGAAATAGTCGCCAAAAGAAAAGTTGCCAAGCATCTCAAAGAACGTAAGATGTCTTGCTGTTTTACCAACGTTTTCGATATCTCCGGTACGGATACACTTCTGGCAGGTGGTTACGCGCTTTCTTGGTGGAATCTCCTGTCCGGTAAAATAAGGCTTCATCGGAGCCATACCGGAATTGATGAGCAGTAAGCTCTTGTCATTGTGCGGAATTAAAGAAAAGCTCTTTAAACGTAAATGTTTCTTGCTTTCAAAAAATTCAAGGTACATTCTTCTTAAATCATTTACACCATAAGGTTTCATGTCTAATCCTCCCTGTATGCGAAGCAAATGTCCTCCCGCTTGTGCGGACAGAGAATTTGCCTCCCTTGTATAACTAATAATTAAGTATAAAATTTTCTAAGGTTTTTGTCAATTATTATATTGAAAAAAAGTAACTATAATATCTTTAAAAAAAGTAACTATAAGTGAACAAACAAAAAAAATCATTTGCAAAACACTAAGCTATTACTCCGCAGGATTAATTTCCAGTTTTACGCACCCTTCCGCTTCTGCATCACGAAGCGTATCCAGAAAAGCCTCACCGTAACCGCATAACAGCTCTTTCAGTTCATCTGCATAAATGATACTGATTTCCAGCGGTTTGCGCCTGCTGGTAAGTAAATCATACAGCGCATCCAGATTGTTTCCATAGTCCTCCGGAAACCCACACTGCTCTTTGAGTTGTGCATGCAGCACTTCTTTACTTGTCATTCTACGACCGTCTACTGTTATTTTCATACATTCACCTGCTTTTCCTGTTTATTTTTATACTGTTCTATTGCTTCTGCAACCATCAGATGTGTCACCCATGTTGCCATACTTTACTCCTCTCCATAAAGCAACGTAAATGAAGCATAATGGTCTTCCGTATAATAAATCAGACCATCATTGGAAAATACAATACGTTTCACTCCACGGCTGCCTTTTCCATTCGTATCAATATCACATTCATAATACTGCCTGCCGCTTTCCTTTGGAAGAAGCCCTTCCCGGTTGCCAAATTTATCACCGCCGATGGCATAGCCATCCGGCAGTCCGCCGCCGCTCCATCCAAGCGTTTCCTTTGCCTGTGCTTTTGTCATATAATTGTCCGGCAGTTTTTGATAGGTGTGCAGATAAAGCGCCACTTCTTCCTTGCTGTAATACCAGCCGGTTTCCTCAATCGATGCTTCCGGCGCAGGTGTTTCCGTTGGCACCGGAGTCTGTGTTGGTGTCTGTGTTTCCGTTGGCACCAGAGTCTGTGTTGGTGTTGGTGTCTGTGTTGGCGCTTCCGTCAGTGTCGGTGTACTGTCTAACGAAGCATTTTCTCCTTCCAGATAGGAGTTCACGCCATCGATAACCATATCGACAATTGCCTGATCGAGTTCTTCATCTCCGGTGGAAATATCACCACAGCCCCATAAAGAGAGGCTCATCACGCCAAAAAACAATACAGCCAGCCAGTTTTTTATCCATTTTTTCATTTTTGTTTTCAATCCTTTTCTACGGTAAAATCTTTCACTGCTTCTGTTGGAATGATTCCTTTTTTATAGCAGTTATGGCAGAGTGCAATGTAGGATTCGTTGCCTCCCACCACAACCTGCTCTCCTTCGTACAAAATGCGGTTGCCGGAATAGCGAGCGTTCATAATTGCCTTTTTGCCGCAGGGGCACATCGTAACAATTTCTCTTAAAGAATCTGCCAGTTCCAGAATGCGCCGGGAGCCTTCGAATAAATTACCCATAAAGTCTGCCTTTAAGCCATAACACATGACAAACGTGCCGTTATCCGCAATATCACGAAGCTCATCCACCTGGGCTTTTGATAAAAACTGGGCTTCATCGACAATTAGATTGTCATACGTTTCTACCGGGTTCGGAAGCACCTCCTGTATTGTACTGTCCGGATAGATTAAAATTGCTTTTGCCATCAGTCCTGCACGAGATTTTACAATATCAACTCCATCCCGGTTGTCGATGCTTGGCTTTAAAAGGGCAACCTTTTTTCCTTTATCCTCCCAGTTAAATCTTGTCATCAGTGCGTTGGCTGTTTTGCTGGAGCCCATGGCTCCGTAATAAAAGTACATTTTCATGTTTTTTCCATCCTTGCTGTAAAAATGTTCTGTTTTCTTTTGATTTTCATGAAATATCTTGTTTTTCTTCTGATATTACCGGTTCTTCCACCAAATACCCTTCCGTATCAAATACAAGTCCAAATTCTTCACAGTACCCATTCATTTCCTCTGCCCAGGCGGTTGCATCCTCTCCGGTGAGAACTACAGGACAATAATCATTTCGGTAAGTCACCGAAGAAAGTCTGCACGGAATCGCACGAATGGACGTTTTCTCCTGCAAAACACCATCCACAAACGTAAACGTCTGCTGGAAAATCATGGACGATTTTTCTGCCGGATTTTTATTGCCTCCATAGCAGAAATTTCCCATGCTGTAAACAATATATCTGCCGTTGTAACATTCAATTCCCTGAATGACATGCGGATGACAGCCGATGACAAGGTCATATCCCTGATCGATACACCATCGTCCCATCTCATACTGGTCTTCTTCAATGACATGCGTTTTGTCACCGCCCCAATGGGTACAGGCAAGCACAAGTTCGGCTCCGGCTTCCCGGAGTTCTGCCAGACCCTCTTCTAAAAACTTGTATGCCCCTTTTCCGTCATAATATTCATTCACGGAAACAAAGCCGATTTTTATGCCTTTTTCTGTTTCATACAACCCATAATGGTCTCCCCACGGACCGCTGATGGCATACTCCATTCCGTATTCCGTTACCGCCTGTATCGTATCGTGAACCCCTTCCCACTGATAATCCATAATGTGGTTATTTCCAAGAGTGACTGCCTCTACGGAAGCATTGGAAAGAATGCCGGCATATTCCGGTCGCCCTTTGTGATTCCACTCCTTGGTGGTACGGATATTATCTGAGTTGGTTAATGTACCGTCATGGTTTACAACTGTAAAATCATCCGCTTCAAAAATACTTTTTACATTTTTTAAGAAATAATCTTCTCCGTAATTATCATAATACTCATGAAACGAATGGTCATAGGTATGTTTCTGATTCATTCCAAGCGTAATATCCCCGGTAGCACTAATGGTAATATTAATAATTTGTGGTGTTGGCGTCGGAGTACAAGTTGGTGTTGGTGGCACCGTTGGCGTTGATGTGCTGGTTGGCATTGGCGTTTCCGTTGGGCTCGGTGTTGGTGTGCCGGTTAAAACGGAATGATTCTCCAATACCGAAAGCTGCGTTACTGACACTTCCGACAGCCCGGAGCCATTTACCGTCTGACTTTTTTCTTTGTTATTGCAGCCGCACAAGAAAGCACAGACAGCCATAATAAAAAATAGATAGGTTTTTGTTTTGTAGTTCACGCTTTCCTCCATATCATACAATTTTGTTTCAGGCGACTCACTGTCCGGCACAGAGAATCTGCTTTATCAGTGTTTTGTGTAAAAAAATACCCGAAACCAAATTTGATTTCGAGCACTCTTTCGGGTTGGGCTGTTAAAAATTTTTAAACAATTAACAGTGAGCAGCTCGTAGGGGAATCGAACCCCTGTTTTCGCCGTGAGAGGGCGACGTCTTAACCGCTTGACCAACGAGCCATATTAGATAATGTATCGGATGCCGCATTCCTGCGAACAAAATACATGATACACTATCCTAAAAAAAAAGTCAAGTACTTTGTTCAAAATTTTTAAATATTTGCAACTATTCAGCCAAATATAAGCAAATATACCAGCTGCAAGCTTGCTTGCAAGACTGGGATTTGCTTATATTTGAAATAACCCCACACGCCAATGAGTAAAACAGAAAGCTGCTTTTACAGCGACTGACAGCGCAAGCTGGAAGGTTTTACGAATTGCGGGCGGGCTGAATCGTTGCAAATCCATATCAATTCAGCCAAATATAAGCAAATGTACCGGTTGCAAGCTTGCTTGCAACCGGTACATTTGCTTATATTTGGAATAAATCCATCAAAGACATCTGATTGGATGCTGGAATATCTCCGAGCAGCCCAAGCTCTGCCATCTTGTCGGTAATCGTCTGGCTGACCTTGCAACGGTTTTTGAAATCATCCCGGGATAAAAATTCTCCGTCTTTGACCGCTTCCACAATTAAGTCTGCCGCCTTTTCTCCTAATCCGTCGATGGTATCCAGTGCAGGCATTAACTTTCCATCAATAATCTGAAATTCATGTGCTTTTGCTTTAAAAATATCAATCGGCATAAAGTCAAAGCCACGGGCATACATTTCCTGCACCAGCCGCATGTTTTCATAGGTAGCCTCTTCCTTCTGAGATGCTTCCTTCCGTTCCATTCTGCCCTTGATTTCTTTCATGTTCCGCTCCAACACGGACTGTCCAAGACACATCAGCTCATAGTTGAATGCAGAGGCACGAATACCAAAATAGGCTGCATAATAAGCAAGCGGATAATACACCTTAAAATATGCCACACGGAATGCCATCATAACGTAGGCACAGGCATGAGCTTTGGGGAACATATATTTAATGCGCTTACACGACCAGATGTACCAGTCCGGAATGCCTTTTTCTAGCATGGCGGCTTCCATTTCTTCAGTCAGACCCTTTCCCTTACGCACACTTTCCATAATTTTGAAGGCAAGTCCCTTTTCCAGCCCCTGATAAATCAAAAAGGTCATGATATCATCTCGAGTACAGATAGCTGTTTCCAGGGTACATTTTCCCTCGTTAATCAAGGTCTGTGCATTGTTTGTCCAAACGTCCGTACCATGAGAAAGACCAGAAATTCGAATCATGTCCGAAAAACTTTTTGGCTTTGTTTCACGAAGCATCTGCATAACAAAGTTGGTTCCAAGCTCCGGAAGACCAAGACTTCCAAGGTCACAGCCACCAATGTCTGCCGGAGTAATTCCAAGTGCCTCCGTGCTGCTGAACAGGGAAATTACTTTTTGATCATCCATCGGAATCGTCTTGGCATCCAGTCCGGTCAAATCCTCCAGACGACGAATCATCGTCGGATCATCGTGTCCAAGTATATCAAGCTTTAACAGGTTATGGTCAATGGAGTGATAGTCAAAGTGTGTGGTCACGGTTGCTACCGTCATGTCGTTTGCCGGATGCTGCACCGGCGTAAAGGAATAAATCTCCTCTCCGATTGGAAGAACGATAATACCGCCCGGATGCTGACCTGTTGTTCTTCTAACCCCGACACAGCCAGAAGCAATTCGTTCAATCTCTGCTTTTCTGTGGTGGATTCCATGCTCTTCATCATATTTCAACACATAGCCATACGCAGTTTTATCAGCAAGCGTACCAATGGTTCCGGCACGGAATGTCTGTCCCTTTCCGAAAATAACCTCGGTATAATCGTGTGCCTTACTTTGATACTCTCCGGAAAAGTTTAAGTCGATATCCGGCTCCTTATCACCATAGAAGCCAAGGAACGTTTCAAACGGAATGTCGGCACCGTCCTTTTTCATTGGCTTGCCGCACTTTGGACAAAGGCGATCCGGCATATCACAGCCGCAGACACCTTTTTTCTGATACTCTTTTACTTCCTCCGAATCAAAATCCGAAACAAAGCAGTCACTGCAATAATAATGTGCAGGCAGCGGATTTACCTCGGTAATACCGGACATGGTTGCCGCAAAGGACGAGCCTACCGAACCACGGGAGCCTACCAGATACCCATCCTCATTCGATTTCCATACCAGCTTCTGGGCAATAATATACATTACGGCAAAGCCATTTGTAATGATGGAATGAAGCTCTCTGTCCAGACGGTCCTGCACAATAGGCGGCAATGGGTCACCATACATAGAGTGTGCGGTATTATAACAAATGCTTTTTAAGGTTTCATCCGAATTTTCAATGACCGGCGGACATTTATCCGGACGCACCGGAGAAATTTTCTCCACCATATCAAAAATTTTTCTCGTATTTTCAATCACAACTTCATGACATTTTTCCTCACCAAGATAGTCAAATTCCTTCAGCATTTCTTCTGTTGTGCGAAGATACAGCGGTGCCTGGTTGTCTGCATCATCAAAGCCTTTACAGGACATGATAATGCGACGGTACACCTCATCCTCCGGATTTAAAAAGTGCACATCACACGTTGCCACCACCAGCTTATGAAACTGCTCTCCGAGGCTTACAATACGCTTGTTGATTTCCTGCAAATCCAAATCGGAATTAATGTTCGGATGTGTTTTTTCCTGTGTCTTTTTATCGTGCTGGTCTATCATAAAACGGTTGTTTCCAATTGGCTGGATTTCATAATAATCGTAAAATTCACACAGTCTTGTAACCTCGTCCATGGATTCGTTTTTTAAAAGTGCCTGGTAAAGCTCCCCGGCTTCACAGGCAGAGCCAACCAGCAGCCCTTCCCGGCACTCCATTAACAGGCTCTTCGGAATTCTCGGACGTCTGGCATAATATTCCAGATGAGACAGAGAAACCATTTTATACAGGTTGACACGCCCCACGTCATTTTTGCAGATTAAAATACAGTGATACGACGGCATCTTTTTAATGACATCTGCAGACAATCGTGCATTTTTCTGAATTCCGGCAAGACTGGTAATGCCTTTTTCTTTTAACATGGCAATAAATTTTACATAAATTTCTGCGGTAGCTCCGGCATCGTCCACGGCACGGTGGTGATTTTCCAGGGAAACCCCTAACTCTTTTGCCACCACATTCAGCTTATACTTGCTTAAACCGGGCAGCAGGATTCTTGCCATACCAACCGTATCGACAATGGTAAAATCAAAGGAAAGCCCAAGCTTTTCCGCCTTATTCCTGATAAATCCGGTATCAAAGGAAGCATTGTGTGCTACAAGCACGCAGTCCTTACAAAAGTCCAGAAACTGCGGCAAAATCACATCAATCTCCGGCGAATCCATGACCATTTCATCCGAAATATGCGTCAGTTCTTCAATTCTTGCCGGAATCGGAACCTTGGGATTAATAAACGTTGAATACTTTTCGGTAATTTCTCCGTTGATTACTTTTACTGCTCCGATTTCAATAATCTTATCGTGCTCTTTATCAAAGCCGGTCGTTTCAATGTCAAAGACTACACTCGCCGCATCCAGCGTCTGTCCTTTGTCTTTTTTGACAATTTCTTCGACATCATCCACCAGATAAGCTTCCATCCCATAAAGAATTTTAAAATCCTTGGCACGCTGCATCTTTTCTTCATCATCCTTATAATCCTTTGGATTTAAAGCATGATTTGCTTCCGGGAATGCCTGTACCACACCATGATCCGTAATAGCAATCCCCGGATGCCCCCACTCAAAGGCAGTTTTTATCAGCGTCGTAGCATCTACCACGGCGTCCATGTCACTCATCGTTGTATGGGCATGCAGTTCTACTCTTTTTTTGGCAGAATTATCCTGTCGTTTTTTTATAAAATTCGGAATGTTTTTTATTCCGACAATAGACGAAATTGTAATTTCTCGGTCAAAACGGTCGTACATTGCCATTCCTTTTAAGCGAAGGCATTTTCCTTTAGCTATACACGTTTTTAAGCCGTTTTTCAACCGTTCATCTTCACTTTCACTGTCTCCTTCCCACTCGTCATTTCTCAAAAAAAGCTTTCCGGAAATGGTATCTGTCAAATCGGTGAAGCTGAATTTAATAATCATCTTTTCCCCATTTTTCATTGCCGTTTCCTCTACGGAAAGGATTTTTCCATAAACCACTACCTCGCCAATCTCATCCTGAATATCACAAAGCGACGTAGCATCCCCATCAAAAGCACGTCCATAAAAAATATCCGGATCATCCGGCAGCTTCTTTTTTGCGTATTTTGAAAAATCTTTCTTATCGTGCGTATAACTGTTGAAGCTGCGGGCACCTGTAGTATTGACATCCGCACCGTTTCTGGCAGGAGCCTTTGCCTCCTTTGGCACTGCCATGGAAGTAGCAGTCTCTTTTCTTTCTGTTTTTTCCTGCTTTGCCTTATTCTGCTCTAAAATATAAGTTTCCGGTTCGTCTTTTTTCTTTTTTTCTGTCGGCTCATGATAGGAAAACTCTATGCCCACCTGAAATTGAAAACGCTCTGCATACATCAATTCAAGAAAATTTTTTAATTCCGAAGCAAGGGTACGATTCACAAACGTATCCTCTATATCCAGCTTCATGACAGGAATATCTGCCTGTAAATCAAAAGAAACTGCAGCTTTTTTTAAAAGAAAAGAAGCCATACGGCTTTCTTTTTCTACTTCACATATCACGCTTTCTCTGTAAAGCTCCCATAAACTTTTGGGATTATACTGGCCGGAAAGCTGATACACAATGGCAAACTCCACTTTTTGACCGGTCTGCCCAAAAAACTGTTTTTCCAGTACACGTTCCATTTCTTCTTTCTGCTGAAATTCCAACAGCCTCCGGGACTTTAGATGAAGCACCGTCTTTCCGGCAATTCTTGAAGCTGTGATTTTTTCTACCTCTACTTCCTGAAACGCATTTTCCAAGTCAGGCTTTACATGAATTTCCTCAAATACTTCAAATAAATTCAATTTTTCTCACCCTTTTTACAGCATTTTATCAAGCTCTGCTTTCAGCTCGGATAACAAAAGCTCTTCTTTTACTTTACGAAGCACTTCTCCTTTTTTTATAAGAAGGCCTTCCCCAATTCCACCGGCAATGCCAAGATCCGCTTCTTGCGCTTCTCCTGGTCCGTTTACCACGCAGCCCATAACAGCAACCTTAAGATCAAGCGGATAATCTTTTACCAGTTCTTCTACCTGTTTTGCTAGACCAATTAAATCAATCTTGGTTCTGCCGCAGGTTGGACAGGAAACAACCTCTATCCCGCCTTTTCGCAGCCCAAGCGTTTTTAAAATCTGCTTTGCAGAAGAAATTTCTTCCAGAGGGTCAGCCGTCAGGGACACACGAATGGTATCTCCAATCCCCTGACCTAAAATAAGTGAAAGTCCGATGGCGGATTTGATATTTCCGGAAGTTACCGTGCCTGACTCTGTAATGCCCACATGAAGCGGATAATTTGTTTTTTCTGCAATCAGCTCATGTGCTTTGACACACATTAACACATCGGAGGATTTAATACTGATAACCAGATTATCATACCCCATATCCTCTATCAGTTCTGCCTGGTGCAATGCACTTTCCACTAGGCCTTCTGCGGTAACGCCGCCATATTTTTCAATCAGAGGCTTTTCCAGTGAGCCGGAATTTACACCAACCCGAAGCGGAATGCTGCGTTCTCTTGCCGTCTCCACTACGGCTTTTATTTTATCTCTGGAGCCAATGTTTCCCGGATTAATGCGCACTTTATCCGCACCATGCTCCATAGCGGCAATTGCCAGCCGGTAATCAAAATGAATATCTGCAACTAACGGAATATGTATCTGCTTTTTTATTTCTGTCAGAGCTTTGGCCGCTTCCGGCGTAGGAACGGCGCAGCGGATGATTTCACACCCTGCTGCCTCCAACGCAAGAATCTGCGCTACCGTTGCCTCTGCATTTTCCGTTTTTGTATTTGTCATGGACTGGATTGCAATCGGATGACTGCCACCAATCCACACATTACCTATTTTTATTTCCTTTGACTTTCTGCGGCCTGTTCCATCTGTAAGCAAACCCATAGTATCCCTCTTTTCTGAATGATTTGATTTCTGAAAGCAATGCAATATTTTCACGGACAATTTCACGCACATTTCTTTATGAAATTTTATTTAAAAAATACGTTTCTGATATCATTAAAGAAAATTACAACCATTAAAATCATCAGAAGTATCATGCCAATTAAATGCACCATGCCTTCTTTTTCCCGGTCAATCGGCTTACCGCGCACTGCTTCAATTAACGTAAATAGTAGCTTACCGCCGTCTAACGCAGGAATTGGCAGAAGATTCATCACACCCAGATTGGCACTTAGTAAAATTGTAATATATGCCATCTGCAGAACTACATCCAGCGCATTTCCCTGTTCGGAGGTCTGTTCATAAACATCCCCTATTGTGCCGATGATTGCTACCGGACCGCCTACATCATCTGAACCGAGCTGACCTGTTACAAGTAAGCCGAGATTTTTTACCGTGGTAACAATCCAGTATTTTACTTCGATGATACTATATTTCAGAGTTTGCAGAACTCCTGTTTTTTCGCGTGCAAGGTTATAGGCAAAGCCAACACTATATGCTTCCTGGTACAGCTGCGGTGCTAAGTCTACAGTTGTAGAAGTGGTCGTTGTTCCTTCTTTTCTTTCATAGGTAACTGAAATCACCGAGCCATCTAATGGATGTGCATCCATATAAGCAGACAATTCTGCTCCTGTAGAAACCTTTACTCCGTTAATATGAGTTACTACATCACCCGGAAGAATGCCTGCCAGATGAAAAGGAAAATTTTCATTGACGGAAAGTACTTCTGCTGTGCTATCCGTATAAGGATAATAGTTGAAGCCGAGCAAATATTTTTTGGTAAGGACAGGCTCTACTTTTGTAGAATGTTTTTCTCCATCCCTCACATAAACAATTTCAATTGTTTCTGCCGTAATATCGTGATAAAGGAAATAGGAATCAACCTCTCTTCCGATGGAGACCTTATTTCCTCCGATTTTTTGAATGATGTCACCAGCCTGCAGACCTGCCGTTTCTGCAGGAGAGCCTGTAGTTACGGAAGTAATGGTTGGTGCATCATAGCCAACAAACCCAATCACAACTAAAGAAAGAATAAATGCAAGGATAAAATTAAAAAATGGTCCTGCAAAAATAACGGAAAAACGCTGCCAGACACCCTTCGAATAAAACGCATTATCTGCCAGTGTATTCTGGTCGGAATCCTCTCCTACCATCTGACACATACCGCCAAACGGCAGAAGCTTGATGGAATACTTTGTTTCACGTTTCTTAATTCCCCAGATGGTTGGTCCAAGACCAATGGAAAATTCTACCACACCGATGCCATTCTTTTTTGCCAGAAAAAAATGACCAAGCTCATGTATGATAATAATAATACTAAAAACTAAAATTGCTACAATAATACTCATAAAAACCCTTTCTGCTCTTATTTTTCCAGTCTTTGATATACTTCCTGCTCAGTTGCAAGAATTTCTTCCAGGGAAGGTTCTGCAATAACCTGATGTGCTTTCATTTCCCGGCGGATATTCTCTATAATATCAGTATACCCAATTTTTCGATTCAAAAACGCTGCTACTGACCACTCATTTGCTGCATTGTATACGGTTGGCATACTGCCACCAATCTGTAATGCCTCATATGCCATGGAAAGTGCCGGAAACACCTCCGTATCCGGTTCATAAAACTCCAGAGAACGCAGTTTTGCAAAATCAAGACGTTCTGAGGTAGGACCTTTTCTTTCCGGATAATACAGCGCATATTGAATTGGAAGCTTCATATCCGGTGTGCCAAGCTGTGCAATCACTGCTCCATCCTCATACTCCACCATGGAATGAACGATACTCTGCGGATGAACAACAACCTTGATCTGCTCTGCTTCCACCTGGAACAGCCACTTGGCTTCCATAACCTCCAGCCCTTTATTCACCAGCGTTGAAGAATCTACTGTAATTTTTCGTCCCATCGACCAGTTTGGATGCTTTAATGCATCTTCTACCTGTACCTGCTTTAATTCCTCTTTTGTTCTTCCACGGAACGGGCCACCGGAAGCCGTCAGCCAGATGCGGTACAGGCGGTTTCTTTCACTACCCTGTAAAGACTGGAAAATGGCAGAATGCTCACTGTCTACCGGAAGAATGGACACTCCCCTTTCTTTTGCCAGAGGCATAATAATATGACCGGCAGTAACTAACGTTTCTTTATTTGCCAGGGCAATATGCTTTCCTGCCTTAATTGCTTCTATGGTCGGACGAATGCCAATCATGCCGACAAAAGCAGTTACTACCATTTCTGCTTCCGAAATCGTGGCACAGGCAAGCAGACCTTCCATGCCACTCATTACAGTAGCAGCAATCTGCTCTTTTGCAAGTATTTGTTCAAGTTTCTTTGCTTTATCTTCATAGTAAACACAGACCAACTTAGGCCGGAATTCTTTTATTTGCTCCAGCAGCACAGGAATTGTTGTGCCTGCTACAGCAAGTGCTTCTACTTTAATATCTCCGTTGGTTCTTACAACCTCTAACGTCTGTGTTCCGATGGAGCCGGTAGAACCAAGAATAGAAATATGCTTCATCTTGATTGATTTCCTTTCCTATTGTACAAATTGTTTCACATTGCAACGTAATGTGAGCGTTTGCACGTTAAAATTGTAAACTTCAAAAGCTCCCATATGTTATCTGTCAAAACATTATGCAGTCATCTGAAGCAGGTAATATACAATTGGAGCGACAAAAATAACACTGTCATAACGGTCTAATACACCACCATGCCCCGGAATAAGCTTTCCGTAATCTTTAATTTCGTTGTTACGCTTCATGGCAGAAGCTGCCAAATCTCCAATTTGCGAAATGGCAGCACCGCAGGCTCCAACCAGAACATACTGCCAGATTGAAAATGCCTGGTCAAACCAGTAATTCATGGCAAGACAGTATAAAACAGCAATTATAGCAGCTCCGGCAACACCTCCAATACAGCCTTCCCATGTTTTTTTAGGACTGAGCACCGGAAATGCTTTATGTTTTCCAATAAGCATTCCGACACAATAAGCACATACATCCGACCCCCAGGCTGCAATAAAAATAAGCCAGACACTAAAGGCACCTCCAGAAAGCTCCCTCACCTGATAAATATAAGAAATCAAAAGTCCGGTATAGAAAAAGCCAAAAAACAGATACATTATCTGCTCTGCCCGATACTTTGGAAAGGAAATAACATAAACTGCCATTAGTGCAAGAAGATAAAGCACACAAAGCGGTACTAATTTTTCCATTTGCCCGGTAAAAAGTAAAGCATATAACAATGCAACAACTACATTCCCAAACACTGCCAAAGGTGTTTTATGCAGTTTTACCATCCGCATAAATTCCATCATTGCCACCATGGATAAAAATGCAGTCAGTAAAAGCAGCATCTTTCCTCCGGAAATAATAAAGAAAAGCATCAGTATCATCAGCACAATACTGCTGAGTAACCTGGTTTTAAACATTTGTCACTCCTCCGTATCTTCTCTCTCTTGTATTATAATATGCAATGGCATCAATTAAATCATCCTTGCCAAAATCCGGCCATAAAACGTCTGTAAAATAAAACTCCGTATAAGCAAGCTGCCACAAAAGAAAATTTGAAATACGCTGCTCGCCGCTGGTACGAATCATTAAATCAGGATCCGGAATGCCTACCGTATCAAGATACGAGGAAAACAGCTCTGCGGTAATTTCCTCCTGTATTTTGTTTTCCTTTACATCCCTGCAAAGCTTGTTTACCGCTCGCAAAAGCTCATCTCTTCCACCGTAATTTAACGCTATCTGAAACCGTAGGCCGGTATTATGTTCGGATTCTTTTTCCAGTATGCGGATGCTCTCCTGTAAATCGGCATCCAGACGCGAAATATCACCAAGTACCTTGACGCACATTTTGTTTTTATCTGCCTGTTTCACACAGTCTTTCATGTAAGTCCGGAGTAAATTCATCAAAGCACTCACTTCGTCCTCCGGCCGACTCCAGTTTTCTGTAGAAAATGCATACACTGTAACGTATTTTATACCAAGCCGATATGCTTCCTCACAAACCAGCTCTACCGTTTTTCCACCCTGCCTGTGCCCCATATTTCTTGGGAGACTGCGTTTTTTTGCCCAACGGCCGTTGCCGTCCATAATAATTGCCACATGTTCCGGAATCTTCCACTCCGGATTCAGCTTTTTTGCCATAGATTCCATCCTTTCATAAGGAAATGGACGCTCCGGCTTTATAAGCGGAAGCGTCCACTGCTTCTTTGTAAATTAGCTGCTATACCGTCATGATTTCAGCTGTCTTGGCTTCTGTACACTTATCAATTTCAGTGATAAACTTATCTGTTACCTTCTGGATTTCTTCTTCAATCTGTTTCTGCTCATCCTCAGAAATTTCATTTGCTTTGGCAGCTTTTTTGATGGCATCATTGCCGTCTCTGCGGACATTACGAACTGCAACCTTGGCTGCTTCTGCTTTTTTCTTAATATCCTTTACTAGATCCTTACGACGGTCTTCTGTCAGCTCCGGAAATACCAAACGGATGATTTTTCCGTCATTGCCCGGAGTAATGCCGATATCGGAGACTAAAATTGCCTTTTCGATTTCTTTAATCATTTTTGTTTCCCAAGGCTGAATCTGGATAACTCTTGCTTCCGGAACAGAAATATTTGCTACGGACTGGATTGGAGAAGGAGTGCCGTAATAATCGACACGAAGCTTATCTAACAGATGCGGATTTGCACGGCCGGCACGCACGGATGCAAATTCTTCCTTTAATACCTCTACTGTTTTTGTCATCTTATCTTCAAATGGTTTTACTCTTTCATTCATTATATTTATCCTCCTGAACTATTATTATGTACTCTCGGTATCTTCTTTGAAAAATTTTAGGAGTACCTTTATTCATTTTCTCGCTGCCCGATTTGTTGTAGCTAGCTTTAGGCTTTTACACTGTGATTACCGTGCCGTTGCTTCTGCCCATGGCAGCATCTACAATACTGTTTTCTTCATTTAAGGAAAAAATCAAAAGCGGCATTTTATTTTCCATGCAAAGCACAGCAGACGTCAGATCAATGACACCGAGCTTATAATCTACAATTTCACTTACCGACAGTTCTGCATATTTTTTTGCTGCAGGGTTAGTTTTTGGATCGCTGTCATATACACCATCAATTGCCTTTGCCATAAGGATAACCTCACATTCTAATTCGATGGCACGAAGGGATGTGGCAGAATCCGTAGAAAAATATGGATGTCCTGTGCCACCGGCACAAAAGACTACGGTTCCGTTTTTTAATTCTTTCATGGCATCATCTTTAGAAAACAGTGTTGTCATTCCGCCACAGGCAAAAGGTGTATATACTTTTGTATTTAAACCAAGGAAGCGGAAAATATCGGATACATAAATGCAGTTCATAACGGTTGCCAGCATACCAATCTGGTCTGCCTTTACGCGGTCAATGGTTTCACTGGTACGCCCCCGCCAGAAATTTCCACCGCCAATGACAACCGCAACCTGTACTCCCTGTTCCACCAATGCTTTTACCTGCTTTCCTACTTCGATACAGGTAGCTTCATCAAAACCGGTATGCTTTTCACCGGCCAGTGCCTCGCCACTTAATTTCAGTAATACTCTGTTGTATTTTTCCATTGCTATCCTCAACCTCACTTTTAATTAAAAATATCATCAATTTTAAGATCTGCATAGCTTAAGGAACAGAAACCGTCCATAACTGCACCATTTTCCATCTGGATGGATTTTGCCTTGATGTTACCCTTAATAATTGCTGTAGAGTCAAGAACAACAGGTCCCTTAACATCAATTTCACCCTTTACCGCTCCGGAAAATACTGCTGAATTTGCAGTAACATCTCCAATGACTACGGTTCCAAGTCCTACCTTTACACTGCCTTCGCTGACAATGGAGCCCTCTAAACGCTCTGTATTTACAACAATATCGGAAGCCAAGGAATTGCCTGTTACCTTGCCGGAAATCGTCAGTCTGCCAAGGCATTCGATATCACCATTGATGGTACCCATAACATCTAAAGAGCAGTCAGAAATAATGCTGCCGTTAATCGTTGTGCCTTTCGTAATTACAGTAACGGCATTCTTATCTTCTTCGGAAATTTCACGTTTTGGCTCATCCTTTACCACAAGAACAGCTTCATGAACCAGTTTTTCTGTTTTTTCCGGTTCCTTGGCTACAGCTTCTTCCTGCTTTGCAGGTTCGTCTGCAACCTCATCTTTTACAGAAGTTTCTTCCGGTACAGCAGAAACAGGTTCTTCTTCCAACATGGAGTTTAATAAATCTTGATCAACTTCCACATCATCCCCTTCAGAAATAAGGGCAAATAAATCCTCGTCCTCCTCTGTCTGTGTTGTGTCCATGTCATTTACAGCCTGTTCTAACTCATCTGTGATATCTTTAAATAAGCTCATGTTGTACCTCCGTATTCTTATCTTTTTTTGTAAATAAACTTCAAAGTCTATACTAATTCTATTCTACCACATATTTTTCTAAATGCAAATAACTATTTTATAAAAAAGTAACTATTCAGCAAAACAAAAAAAGATACACGAAAGCAGCAGCTCTTTCATGTATCTTCTTCTTTGTAAAAAACTCATTCCAGTGTCCTAATCCGAATGCTTTTCTTACTTCCTTTTAGACCGGGTATGCCTGATTTTCCGCATCTGCAGCAGTCACATCAACCTTAGTTTCCTGTGCCTGTCTGTATTTGAAGAACTCTGTAGCAACCTGTGGGAATAATGCATAGGAAAGAACGTCCTCTTCCTGCTGCATCCATTCCTTACATTCCTCACGGAACTTGTCAAGCTGTGGTGGAATCAGGTCAGCCGGACGGCAGGTAATCGGCTTAGCATCACCAATTGCTTTTTTCTGCACCTCTTTGTTAAACGGCTTTACTGTTTCACCAAATTCACCGCCAAGAACCTTTTTGGATTCCTTGGTAACCATCTTGTATCTCTCACCCTGCAATACGTTTAATACAGCCTGTGTACCAACAATCTGGGAGGATGGAGTAACAAGAGGCGGCTCACCGAAGTCCTTACGAACCTCCGGAATTTCTTTGAGTACGTCGTAGTACTTATCTTCTGCCTTTGCGTCCTTTAACTGGGAAACAAGGTTGGATAACATACCACCCGGTACCTGATATAATAAGGTCTTAATATCGACACCCATTACCTTTGGATTTAATAATCCGCTCTTTAAAGCTTCTTCCTGCATTGGACGGAAGTAATCTGCAATCTCAGCAAGAAGCTTCTGATCTAAGCCGGTATCGTATGGTGTGCCCTTGAAGGTTTCTACCATAACCTCAGTTGCCGGCTGGCTGGTTCCCATGGAGAATGGGGACATTGCCGTATCGATGACATCCACACCTGCTTCTACAGCCTTTAAATAGGTCATGGAAGCAACGCCGGAAGTATAGTGGGTATGTAACTGGATTGGAAGCTTTGTGCCTGCCTTTAAGGCTTCTACAAGCTCGGTTGCCTTGTAAGGAAGAAGCAAGCCTGCCATGTCCTTGATACATAAGGAATCTGCGCCCATTTCTTCTACTCTTCTGGCAATGTCTTTCCAATAGTCCAGTGTATACGCATCACCTAAGGTATAGGATAATGCAATCTGCGCATGACCTTTTTCCTTGTTGGCAGCTTTTACTGCGGTTTCCAAGTTTCTAAGGTCATTGAAGCAGTCAAAAATACGGATGATGTCAATACCGTTTGCGATAGATTTCTGTACGAAGTATTCTACTACATCATCAGAATAGTGATTGTATCCAAGGATGTTCTGACCGCGGAATAACATCTGCAATTTCGTGTTCTTAAAACCGTCTCTTAACTTTCTAAGTCTATCCCAAGGGTCTTCCTTTAAGAAACGTAACGCTGCGTCAAATGTTGCGCCACCCCAGCACTCTACCGAATGATAACCAACCTTGTCCATCTTCTCTACAATAGGAAGCATCTGCTCGGTGGACATTCTGGTAGCAATCAGGGACTGATGCGCATCACGAAGTATAGTTTCGGTAATGCCAACTGGTTTTTTCACCTGTTCTGCCATTGTTTAATCCTCCTGGTTTTCCTAAGGAAAACTGCCTGCCCGCTGATTGCGGGCAGAAAATTTTCCTCCAAATTTTATTCCGGTTTTATTTTCAGCATTTTAGATGCTGTCCAATGAAAACCTGTCATTTAATGCGCAAATAGATTCGCTTTCTTGAAAAAGCTCATGGCAGCTTTGCTGCCTCTTGCCTGCGGCAAGTAAATTATTCCTTATACACCAAAGATAGCCATGAATACGCCGGCAACAACCGCCGTACCGATAACACCGGCTACGTTTGGACCCATGGCATGCATGAGTAAGAAGTTGGTAGGATCTGCCTCGGCACCAACTTTCTGGGATACTCTGGCTGCCATTGGAACTGCGGATACACCGGCGGAACCAATGAGTGGATTGATTTTGCCACCGGTTGCCTTGCACATAATCTTACCAAACAGAACACCGCCCGCTGTACCGATTGCAAAAGCAATCAGACCTAATGCAACAATTTTTAAGGTGTCCCAATTTAAGAATGCTTCTGCGCTTGTGGTAGCACCAACAGATGTACCAAGTAAGATTACAACGATGTACATTAAGGAATTGGATGCATGCTCTGCTAACTGACCAACCACACCGGATTCACGGAACAGGTTACCAAGCATTAACATACCTACCAATGGAGCGGTATCAGGTAATAGTAAGCCTACAACAACGGTAACAACAATTGGGAATAAAATTTTTTCTAACTTGGAAACAGGACGAAGCTGCTCCATCTTGATTTTTCTTTCCTCTTCGGTTGTTAAAAGCTTCATGATTGGCGGTTGAATAATTGGAACCAGGGACATATAGGAATATGCCGCCACCGCAATCGGTCCCATTAAGCTTGTCTGTCCAAGCTTTGCTGCCAAGAAAATGGAGGTAGGACCGTCTGCACCACCGATAATGGAGATGGCAGCGGCTGCCTTACCGTTAAAGCCCATCATAATAGCAAAGAAATAAGCAGCAAAAATACCAAGCTGTGCTGCTGCACCAAGGATAAAGCTCCTTGGATTTGCAATCAGCGGACCAAAGTCGGTCATGGCACCAACGCCCATGAAAATCAGGGACGGAAGAATTGCCCACTCATCCAGTGAAAAGAAATAGTAAAGCAAACCACCCGCAGATTCTACCGTTTTGGATGGATCCACCGTTGCCAGAATTTCCGTGATAGGCTGTGTCAATACTTCACCTGCCACATTCGTATATTCATTGCCGGTCAGGTAACAAACAATATCACCTGCTGCGTTATAGTATGTTGTCATCGGCTCTGCCATAATCTGCGGATAAATATTAACCAGCAACATACCAAACGAAATCGGAACTAACAGGAGTGGTTCAAATCCACGGCCAATTGCCAGGTATAAGAAAACGAATGCTACAAGAATCATCAGCAGGTTTCCCCAGGTCAGGTTTGCAAAGCCTGTCTGGCCCGCAAGATTCCCAAGAATCTCTAAAACACTATCCATTTAAGATTTCCTCCTGATTAGTTTAATGTTGCGAGAACTGCTCCTGCCTCTACCTGCTCACCAGTAGATACGTTAATGCTTGCAACTGTACCATCTTCCGGTGCCACGATTTCATTTTCCATCTTCATAGCTTCCAGAATGATAAGAACTTCGCCTCTCTTTACTGCCTGACCAGCAGATACCTTAATGCCTAAAATTTTACCAGGCATTGGGGAATTTACTTTTACGCCGCCCTGTGTACCAGCAGGTGCTGCTGCCTTTGGAGCCGGTGCTGTTTTTGGTGCTGCGACAGGTACTTTTGGTGCTGCGGCTGGTGCTGCGGCTACGGCTGCACCGGTGCCTTCTTCTACGGTTACATCATAAACATTACCATTTACAGTAATTGTATAGTTCTTCATTTTAAAATCCTCCTAAATTTAAGCATTCTGCCATCTGCTGTTGCGCTTTTTAATGGAACGTACTACCAAATCACCGGTTACGGCGTTGCCCTGCGCTTCTTCATAAGCATGGATAGCTGCGGTAATCACAGCAATCAGTTCCAAATCATCCATTTCCGGAGCTGCTTCCACAGGAGCCGGAGCTGTCGGGGCAACAGGTGCTTCCGGTGTTTTGCCTGTTTTTTTTGCGGCACGCTTCTGTTCAAAAACACTAATATATTTGAACAGGGAAATAATAAATACAAACAGGATAAGTGCCAGGAAAACTACTGTAATACCAATGATTGTATTTACCACTGCTTCAGACATTGCATCCTTAATACTTGCCCACCATCCGGCAATACCACCGCTTAATAAACCTAAACTCGTCATGTGATACCTCCGTTCTAGATTGTGCCGTGTTTCTTTGCTGGCTGGGATTCTCTCTTAGAATATAACATACCAAAGGCATAGCATAAATGCTGACGTAAGCTGTCAGCAGAAACAATGGCATCCACATAGCCACGCTTTGCTGCCGCTTCTGCACTGCCCTGTAAGGAAGCATATGCATCGGCCACTGCCTTTCTATCTTCTGCACTCTTTTCCGGAGCAATAATCTGAGCTGCCAGAGCGGCATCCATCATACCAATCTTTGCACCTTCCACGGCAAATACCATGTCTGCACCAATGTGCTTGGAATTCATTACAATATATGTACTGCCGTATGCCATACTGGAAACAACGTTTACCTTGGCTACCGTTGCAGTTGCAAATGCTGCCGTTAATTTAGCTGCAGCAACAGCAATGCTCTTTTCTTCACCTACGGTTGCCTTATAACCGTTTACATTTGTAAAGGATACAACCGGAATACCAAATGCATCACAGAACTTTACAAACGCAGCCGCTTTTTCACACCCTGCTGTTGTTAACGCTGCCTCAAACGTTTCTGTCTGTTTGCCGTTTTCATCAAGCACTGCGATTCTGTTTGCTACAGCACCCACGGTCATGCCGTCTAACTTAAGGAAGCCGGTTACCATTTCCTTTGCATAATCAGCCTTTACTTCAAAGAAGAAGTTTTCGTCAGAAAGGTCGGCAAGTGCCTGTGCAGGGTCTGCACATAAAGCGTCGAAAGAAACGGCACGGTTTAAACTGTCTGCACTATCAACCACTGCCTCTGCTTCATTGTTTGCCGGCAAAATGGAAATTAAGGTACGAATGCTTTCTAAAACTTCTGCCTCATCTTCTTTCACAACATCTACCACACCGTTTGCTGCCTGATATTGAGCAGATGCTGTATTGTTTTTTGCTGTGTAATTACCCTCTAATACATTTGGAGAATTTACAAACAGCTCTGCATTACTCTTTGGCATAAATGTAAAATCGGACAATGCAGCAGAAATTGCAGAACCGCCGCCACAGGTGCCAAAAACAGCTGTAATCTGCGGAACCACACCGGATGCCATGGTCTGCTTAAAGTAAACCTCACCAAAACCGGCAAGGGCATCGGTTGCCTCCTGCAAACGGATACCGGCACAGTCAACGAGCCCAATGACAGGTGCACCTGTCTTTAATGCAAGGTCATATAACCGTACAATTTTTCTGGCGTGCATTTCACCAATAGTACCATGAAGTACCTTTGCGTCCTGGCTGTAAACATAAACCAGGCTTCCATCAATCAGTCCATAGCCGGTAATGACACCGTCTGATGGTGCATCACTTTTTGGCAGGTCAAAGTCTGTGTTTCTCTTTGTAACCAATGCGCCAATTTCAACAAAGCTGTTGTCATCAAGCAATGCGGTAATTCTGTCTTTTGCAGACATTTGAGTTGAACTTCCCATTTTCTAGCCTCCATTTGTAATAATATAGCATCTTCGTTTAGTGTAAACGCTTTCACGAAGAACAATTTTCTACCAATATAATTATAGCCAAACAATAGAAGAATTGCAATAGCAAAAGCAAAAAAAGTGTTCTAAAAAACACACTTTTCAGAACACTTTTTTGCAAAATTTCCATGTTACATTTATTGCATAAACTTTCCGTAAAAAACTATTCCTGTGTCTCCAGTACCATGGACTTATATTCAATTGCCGCAACTGCTCCATCTTTGAAAATGAAAACAAGCTTCATATTGTCCTTTTGATAAGAAACGGAATTATCAGTCTGCTCAGATGCCTCTCCGTATACAGTTGCCACCTTATCCTGTGCATCCCCAATACAGATTCCTTCGGTTGTGGAAACAGTATCATCCAGCAGAACAATGCTTAACACAAGGTCACTTCCATTAGAATAGTATGTGTCAATTTCAAAGCCCTGATAAGTATAAAATTTATCGAGGTTGTCAAAAGCACAGCTTGGTGTTTCATAGTATGAGGTTGGTTCTCCAAACTTTGTCACATAGACGGAGGCATCTGTATCAACGCTCACTTCTGTTCCGTCAAAGGTAAATACATAACCATTGTTTTTAACCGGCTGTAATGTATTTGCATCCTCCTGCCCATTGTTCTTTGAATTGTCTTCTCCAGCTGCTGTGGTAGGCGATGGCGTAATATTCTCATTTGTTCCATTGTTTCCACCGCAGGCAGTCAGACCTACCAGCATACAACATGTTAATACTAAAACTAATTTTCTCATTTTTCCTCCATTCTGAGAGCGTTCTGTTCAAAAAAAGCATTTTAAAGCTTATACAGACCGATTGAGACTGCTGCTTTAAAATTCATAAGTAACGTTCTCTATGTAAATATTTTTTTTACTGTTATTTTTCCTGATACATCTTTTTTAACGTAACCCTGTCAATTTTTCCGTTTGCCGTTAATGGCATCGTTTCCAGACGAATTACTTTATTTGGAATCATATAGCGCGGAAGCTTTTCCTTGAGCACGGCAACAAGTTCTTTTTCTTCCATTGTTCCGACATAACTTAAGACAATTTTTCCTTTTTCGGTATCGTAAACACAACCGCTTAAGTGTATACCATCTAGGCAATTGACTCCCGCTTCGATTTCTCCCAGCTCAATCCGGTGTCCCATATGCTTAATCTGGTAATCTTTTCTGGAAACAAACACCAGCTCACCATAGGAATTGTATTTTCCCAAATCACCAGTACGGTAAATCAGCTCCGGATATGCTTTATTTAACGGATTCTGCACGAATACGGCTGCTGTTCTTTCAAAATCATTATAATAGCCAAGCGTAACAGAAGTACCGCGGATACAAATTTCTCCGATTTCGCCATCGCCTGCCTGCTCATTCTGCTCGTTCAGAAGAAGAATTTCGGTATTTTTAAACGGCCGTCCGATTGGAATGGCTTCATCCAGTTCAAATTCACGGTTCACCTTATAAAAACAACACATACCGGTTCCTTCTGTCGGCCCATACAGATTGGTAAAAGAAGCATCCGGAAGCACGGATTTCCAGATACGGAACTGCTTAATCGGAAATACCTCGCTGCCAAATACTACCGTGTGAAGATATTTCGGTACAACGGTTTTAAATGTGCCAAAGGCAGAAATCATGGTCAGGGCAGATACCACCCAGCAGACCGTATTAACTTTATGCTCATTTAAGTACTCTACAAGTTTAATCGGCATCATAAACAAGGAACGTGGAATTAAATAGGTAGTAGCACCGAATTTTAAGGTAGGATAAAGCTCCTTTAAGCAGGCATCAAAATAAAGTGGTGTCTGATTGCCAAATACGGTGTTTTCATTAAATTCCAGAGTTTCGGAAAGCTGTTCGATATAGTCCAGCACAGAACGATGACATGCGGCAACTCCCTTTGGAATACCGGTGGAGCCGGAGGTAAATACAATATAAATACAATCCGTGTCAATCGCTTTATCGTAAATTTCTGTTAATGCTGCATCCTCTGCCGGTGTTTTAATTATCTCGTCATACAGCACCAGTTCCCCCGGATAATCGAACTGCTTTGCGGCTTCCAATGTATGCTCATCGCAAATGATAAGCGGCGATTGCACATTTTCTAAAATCAGTGAAATTCTGTTTGCCGGCATTTCTTCGTCAATCGGCACATAAAAACAGCCCGCAGTAATGACACCAAAAAATGCCGTGACTTCTTTTGGATGCTTATTCATAAAAATCACAACAGGTTTCTTATAAATTTTCTTTTGATGAAGAAACGTTCCGATTGCCCTGCTCTGCTGATATACCTGTGCAAAAGTCAGTCCCTCTTCTCCGTTGGAAAAAGCCAGCTTTTCCGGTTTTTTCTTTACAATTTCATTCAAATAATCAAGTACATTATTCTGCATGATTTTTCACTTCCTATCTTTCTGTAATCAGGTGTTCCCTGCCTGGCTTTAAGCGTGCTCCGGCTTTGATTACCACCTGTCTTGCAAGCACCTCAAGCACATCCAGAAATCCCGCCTTTAAAACATTATCCCGCTTTATCAGAGAAAGCTCTGTACAGCCAAGCAAAACTACCTCCGCTCCCTGTTGAAACAATTTTTCGGAAATATAATAAAAATTCTGCATATCCGGTGTTTTCCCCGCCTTAACATTATCATAAATCAGCTCCATTACCTGCGCTTGTTCTTCCTTTTGAGGGACAACACATTCTATTCCGTGTTTTTCCAAAATCTGCTGGAATAACCGACTCTGTATAGTTCCATCCGTTGCCATCAGTCCAGCTTTTTGAACATTTTCCCTGTCCAGATAAGCAGCCGTTTCTTCAATTGCATGCAAAATAGTACAGCCGGTTTGATTTTCTAATTCTTTTTGGAAATAATGGGCAGTAATACATGGAATTGCAATAAAATCTGCGCCACAGTGTACCAGCTCATTTCCCACTTTTGCCAGAACAGGCAGCGGATTTTCTTTGCTGTTATCAAGAATATATCCAGTTCTGTCCGGTGTTTGCGGTTTGCTGTGGATAAGCAATTCAATGTGCTCCTGATCCGTGGCAGCATCCGTCATTTCTGTAATCAGCTGTAAAAAATATACCATAGCCATTGGTCCTAATCCACCAATAATCCCAACCTTTTTCACACTGCCACTCCTTTCTTTTTATTTAATTTCCGGATACAGGGATTTATCATAATTATGAGAGCCCTTATGGCTGTCGGAATATTCCCATAATGTTGCATCATCCCACAGAAAAATGTACGGTCTTCCAACTCTCGGCGTCGCATCAAAGTGATACCAGCCATGACCATCTCCAATATCCACAAGATTCCAGAAATGCATGGAATCACCTACACGAATACGCTCAATATCCATATTAGGAAAACCTGCACGAGTCAGCATTGCCTTGGATAAGGAGAAATATACATAGCAGTCTCCCTTGCCCTTGGTCAGACCTTCCATGGCAGCCTTAATATAGTCTCCTTTTTCTGACGAGCTTACATAGGATACATGGCTGCGGATATAATCATAAATAGCCTTACATTTTTCATAATTTGTCATTCCGTCTTTAAATAACGTTTTAAAGATTCCGTCAATCTTATTATTTAATTCCTCTTCATCAGCACGATATACCTTTACTGTAACGGTCAAGGTCTTTTCTGCGCAGTTTCCGGCAATATCCGTTGCCGTATAAGTAACCGGATACGAACCTTCTGTCTTTAAATCAACTGCCGAAGCATCCACCTTAATGGTTACGTCTGCCCCGGAATTGTCTGTTACCGTCACTTTTGATTTGTATGCTACCGTATCTCCAAGCCACACTATAAAATCGTCTGCCTTGGTAAACACAGGGGCTTCTTCATCTGCCACCAAGCACAATACTGCTTCTTTTTCGGTTGTATTGCCATAGCAGTCGGTAGCAATAATCGTAATCAACTGTTCTCCAACCACAGAAAAATCAGGCTCTTTTTCAAAAGCAAGCGAAGAAACGCCTGATTTATCATCCACCGTCACAATAAACTCTTCCAACGCTTTTTCTAAAAGAGTATAGCCGGAAACGTTCTGTAATACAAGCTCCGGTCCCATAGTATCTTCTACAAGGAGAACCGCTTCATAGACTTCTTCCTCTGTTTTAATATGTACCGGATACGTTCCGACGACGTTCATATCCACGTTGCATGATATATATTCAGCCACTGTTTTATTTACTGTAAATGCGGATGCATCCGGCAATTCACTGCCAAGTTCTGCATGTAAAGAAGTTACCACCGGTGTCAGCCATAATTGCGCCGTTTTTGTTGTTGTATTTCCACCTTTATCTACTGCCAGAATACTGACCGTCTGTTTTCCGGTTTTTAAAAAATCCGGCTCCTCGGCAAAACTGACCGTGGCAACGGTATAATCCAACAGCTGTACAACAAAATCAGAGGCTGTGCAGCTTTCTCCATAAGCAAGTGTAACATCACATAATTCAAGCACGGGGGCAATGGTATCTTCAACAATCAGTATTGATTTTACGGTAAAAGCTCCTGTTTTAATTTTTACATGATATTCTCCCGGTAAGCTTGTATCAATACTGTCACTATCTGCCGTAAAAACAGCCTCTGCATCTGCTTTTTTTAAAAAGTCAGATGCCGTCACGGTGCCTCCGGCTTCTACACGGCAGACAGAATACACCAGAGAATCTTTATAAAGGAAAACTCCTCCTGTAACTACGGCAATAAGAAAGACAAGAACAACACATACCGCAGCTCTTCTTCTCCGCTTTCTTCTTTTTATTTCTCGCCTTCTGCGTTTTTCCCGCATGACAGCCCTGTACGTTTCCTGTTCCCTCTGCTCTCTGCCATTTACTTCGTCTGCAAGAAGAGATTCCAGTTCTTTTGCAAAATCATCATAATTTTTATTAGCCATTTTCGACCTCATCTTCTGATATTGTCTGACGAATCAGACAACATTTTACAGTGTCAGCGCATACTGTTCACAAAGTATTGTTACCGTCATAACAATCAGTAAATAATCTATTTCATACGCACCCATCAGTTTAAAATCATCCTGATTATAGAGTTTTTTTAAGTTTTCTACCTGATCCCAGTCGAATATATTGTATTTTTTGATATATTCTTCGCTTAAATAAGGAATATTGTCTGCTTTTTTTATCATGGCAGACATGCCCGGTGCCTGAAACGGAAATTTCTTTCTTTTCAAAATTGGTTCCGGTACAATGCTTTCCCCTGCTTTTTTCAGAATATACTTTTCATTTACACCCTTTAACTTATATTTGTCCGGAATGGTTCTTACAAACGCAAGCAGCTCTGCATCCAGAAACGGATGTCTGCCTTCAATCGAATGGGAAAAAAACATTCGGTCTCCATGTTCCGTTAAAAGATGATCCGATAAACGCAACTTATAGTCAATGTAAGATCTGCGCTTCTGTGTGCTTAGGTTTTTCACCTTGTTTACATCAATTGGACTTTCTGCCCATGCAGCAAATTTGGCATGTTCCGCACGAATGTCCTTATGATATAAATCAAGATGAATGTTCCGAATGTCCGCATGATTTCTTTCATAGCGGAAATATGGGTCTCCCCAAAGACGCTCATTAATTTCACATTCTTCTCTTGTCATCTGTCCCTTTTGCATATTGCGGAACAAATCTACCATATATCCGACATAACCGCAGAAAAATTCATCCGAGCCCTGACCGGTCAATACTGCTTTTGCCGGTGAGGTGCTTACCAGTTCAGAAAGCATAAAGGCTGCCACATCATAGCTTTCCTTTACCGCTCCTTCTGCGTGATATATCACCTTGGACAAATGCTTCCAGATTTCTTCCTCGCCAACCCTTACACTGTAATGCTCGGATTTTACACAATCCTTTACCAGCTTCTGAAAGCGGCTTTCATCCAAGTCACCGGAACCAATTTCAGCAGAAAAAGAATAATAGCTGTCTAACAGATATTTTCCAATATAACAGGCAACCAGAGAGCTGTCCAGACCACCGGATACATAGAAACCGATTGGTACATCTGCAATCAGGCGGCGTTTGATTGCGTTCTTAAAAAGCTCCCGCAGATGCTCTACATAATAGGCTTCCCCTTTGTCCTCTTCTTCGCTTTCGTAAATCATATCCCAAAATTCCAGATTTTTCGGTTCGCTATCCGGTTTCAGACAAAGCATATGCCCGGCTTCCATAGAATAAATTCCTTTAAAAAAGGTATTTGGCGATACAACACCTGGAAAATTTAAAAGCTGGTCTACTGCTTTTAAATTCAGTTTTCGCTCTACTCCCGGATATTCTAAAATTGCTTTTATTTCAGAAGCAAAAACAATTCTCTGGTCAATCATTGTATAGAAAAGCGGACAAATTCCAATGTGGTCTCTGACAAGGTAAAAAGCGTCTGTTGTTCCATCATAAAGGGCAATGGCAAACTGACCGTTTAAATACTTTGGAAAATCTATGCCATATTCCTCATACAAATGCACAATTACCTCCACATCTGTTCCGGTTTGGAATGTATGCCCTTTTTTAATCAGTTCTGCTTTTAACTCCTGATAGTTAAAAATTTCACCATTACATACCATGGAAATTTTTCTGGTTTCGTTAAACATCGGCTGCATTCCACCGGACAAATCCAGAAAGCTCAGTCGGTTAAAACCAAGTGCTATACGGTCTGTTATATATTTATTCTCTCCATCCGGTCCCCGGTGCCGAATGGCATACAGCATGTTGTCGATAATTTTTCCTTCGATTGGCCGATTTTCACGCAGATTATAAATACCACATATTCCACACATAGTTTTGTCTCTCTTTTCTTACTTATTCAATTCCGTATTTTTCTTTCTGACGGAGAATTTCCTCATCATAAAGTGCTCTTTTTGTTTTCCAAACTTCTGCCAGCTCCGCTTCGTTACGGCGGTCATTCACCATACACTGCTCGGATAAAATCTTACCAAAATAGTGTGTCAGTTTTGTTGCACCGGATAAATTCATATGGAGTCCTGCATCATAGGTATCGGTTGTATAATCCAAACCGATTTCTTCCGTCAACTCCAAAAAATTAATATACATGAGATCATTTTTCTCCGCATACTCTGTAATCTGCTGTTCCCATTCTTCGTACCAGTGCGGATACAGACTTGGTGCTTTTATCAGAACAAGCTGGATGTCATTTTCTTTGCAGAGCTGTGTCATTTTCTCAAGATACGTCCATGCATTTTCACCAAAGCTATAATCGGTGAGCAGCTTTTTCGGCGGAATACCGGAAGCTTCTTTTGTATCAAGCCGCATATAATATCCATTGTAGGAAACGGTCTTTTTATGGAACATATACTTCACATCTTCTGCTGTCAGCTCGCTCCACCTTGTATGATAACGGAGAATCGGAAAAACATAGTCCAGGAAATGCTCTTCCTTTGTCATGGATGCTTTAATTGCATTCACCTTTGACATAGACCATTTCATTCCTTCCAGCGTCATACGGTTATATGCTTCAGAATTTGACTGGTTTGTGTTCATGGCAAGTACATTGAACACTACCACCTTGGGTGTATAATAGCGCAACGTGTCTTCCAGCATATAATAGGACTGCCAGACATACTGCTCCGCACTTCCCCGGATATAACTGTGAATGCCGTATTCTTCCCACAAAACCATTGGCGTGAAATTTTCATACACTTCACAGTCTCCGACCATAATTACATCAAATTCTTTATTTTTTTCTTCATAATATTCTGCAATAAATGCGCCTTCAATTACTCCATCTACATACTTTGGCATACAAAGACGTTGAAGAAGCCACAAGATTACAAAACAGCAGCTTATTGTTAAGACTATCTTAAAAAAAGTCTTTGTTTTTTGTTTCATCACTATCTCCATTCCGATACAAGGTTAAAACTGGTTGTATATAAATTGGCTGGAATCATATCCAATGCCGTAGGTACCCATAAAAAGTATTACAATAAAAAGTCCAAACCAGAGGGCAACCCTCACCGGATAAGGCTTTGAAGTAATTAAAGCTCTTACACCTGTTTTGCATTTTATTATGCTTACTACTGACATAAGCAGTACCGCAAAAAACAAGATAATATAATCCAGTTCACTCAATCCGATCTTTAACAGACTTCCATCAAAAAGTACGTTCCAGTTTGGCACACTTATCATAGACCAGAATGCCCGGAAAGTATCGGATACTTGACTGTAGCAGTCAAACAAATTCAGACAGCATACCAGCAAATATGTCCTTACCGTGCAAAACACTTTATACGGCCATTGATTGGACACAGAAAATCTGGAATGAAATCTGGCATATAATGGCTCCAGTTCTTCAGAAATCATCAAAACAGCCCAGTTAGCAAGTCCCCATACAACGAAATTCCAGTTGGCACCATGCCAGAGTCCGGTTGAAAACCAAACCACAAAGGATGCCACATAAACCGGCAGACGTTTTCCTATAGAATCTCCAAAATGTTTTCTGGAAAATTTGGAGAACTTTTGGAGTGCGCTGCTCGATGATACTGGATAGAATACATAATCGCGAAACCAGTTGCACATGGAGATATGCCATCTGCGCCAGTATTCTTTCAGGGAAGTTGAATAATACGGCAGATTGAAATTTTCCTTAAGCCGGATGCCAAAAGCTTGTGCAAGCCCTATGGTAACGTCAATACCGCCAGTGAAATCCGCATACAGCTGTATTGTATAAAACACCATACCGACAATCAGATAAACTCCCTGGTATTCCTCCGGATTCATCAGTGTAGTAGAAACAGCGGCAAAAATACGGTCAGCAATAACAAGCTTTTTAAAATAGCCCCACAAGATGCGCTGCAAACCATATGCCACATTTTTTTTATCAAATTTATGCTCCGAAAACAAAGTTTCTGCCAAATCAGAAAAACGGCTGATTGGACCCTGTACAAGCTGTGGAAAAAACGAAATAAACAAGGCAAGCTTAAACAGGTTCTTCTCAGCTTTTATTGTGCCCCGGTAAACGTCCACGAGATAACCAACCGCCTGAAAGGTATAAAAAGAAATTCCCATAGGCACCAGAAGAGATACAACCGGAACAGCTTTGCTTCCAGAAAACAATGAAATTACAGGTGCAAAAATACGCAAAAAGAAATTTGCATACTTCACAACTGCAAGAATCGCAATATTTAAAGTCACAAACAATGCAGCCTGACGAAAACGAATTTTCTTTTGCTGCTTTTTATACTCTTTCTTTTCTTCCTTGGAAAGTTCTTCTTTATGCTGCTTCAGATATTCTGCCTGACGCTCTGTATTTTTTTCAATAAGTACGGCAGCAAAATATACGGTTACGGTGGTTGCACCAATAAAAAGCAGATATGCCGGGTTTGCAATCCAATAAAAGAGATAGCTTGCAAGCAACAGAAGCGCCCACTGGCATCTCTTCGGAATGACATAATACAAACCCAGCAAAACAGCAGCAAAAATCAAAAACTCATACGATGTAAATAGCATGGTCTATGTTCCTACTCCTCATCTTCCAGTTTCTGGATTAATTCATATAGTGCCTGTGCAGAATTAAAATTCTCAGGAATAATATTTTCTGCAGTAATTGTAACATCAAACGCCTCGCTAATTTCAGAAATCAAGGTAACAATATCAAAGGAGTCTAAAATCATATCATCAATTAATTTATTCTCCTTTGTAAAATCCACATCCGGATGTAAATCCTGTAAAATTTCTAATAATGTTTCCATAAATAGATACCTCCCATTTTTACATAATTCATAATGATTATAGTCCTATATCTTGTTTTTTTCAAGTCTTATTTTTCTATCTCTTGTTATCTTGCCATACCTTTACCACGCTATCATTTTTTGTTTGCTGATGCGACATGGTAAGAAGGAACAAAAGCCGTGGTTTCTGTTACCATGGAACAATACTGGATGGAAATAATTTCTGAATCTTTTATAATAAATTTAAGCCTCATATTATCCATACAATAACTAATTGTTCCTGATTTTTCTTCATATGCCGTTCCATACACAGAAAGCAGCTGCTCTTTGGTCATAAACAAACGAACGCCTTCCTCTGTCTCCACCGTATCATCCCGGAAACAAATGCAGGAAATATATTCCGCAGCCTCCAGCTCATAAGTATCCAGTTCGAAGCTTCCATAGCTATAAGTACGGATGATATCACCTGTAGCACAGCTTTCTGTTTCAAATACGCTCTGCGCCTGGCCAAGTGCTTCAAGCACCGGTGCCGCCGACATGTCTACGGCTATTTCCATGTCATTATAACAAAAAATATATCCGTTTTTTTTCTGCGGTATTTCATTTTCTGATGAGGAATCCTTATTTTCTTCCGTACTCTGTCCATTGTTGTTTTCCGGAGCAAAGGTTACCGGAGCATTTGGCCTTTCCGTTGCACAACCAGCCGTAAAAAGGCTGCCGGACAAAAGCAAAACTGCTGTGAAACAATAAAAAACGGACATTATCTGTTTTCTTCTGATTTGCTGTTTATCCACTGATTTGTCTTTTTCTCCTTATCTGCATAAAATTCTTCCAGCTTTTTTTCCCAGATTTTCTGCATGCTTTCTTCTTCCTGACGATTTTTCATTCCGATCGTTTTCTGTAAAAAAGAACCAAACCATCTGGTAACTTTTTCTGCACCTGACAGATTTAAATGCAAGCCGGCATCATAGGTATCCGTTTCATAATCCAGTCCGCATTCTTCCTGGAGCTTTAAAAAATTAATATACATTAAATTGTGCTTTTCCGCATATTCCACTACCTGTTCTTCCCACTCTTCATACCAATATGGATACAGACTTGGGGCTTTTACAAGAATCAAGGTAATCCCGTTTTTTTCACATAATTCAGTTATTTTTTCAAGATAAGATAATGCATTTTCTCCAAAGGAATAATCCCCCAGCGGTCGTCCCTTAGGAATTGTTTCTGCCGGAACCACATCCACACGCATATCATAACCGTTATGCGTCAACTTATTTTTATGAAGCAAATAAATCCAGTCCTCTTTCGTCAGTTCTGTTATTCTGGAATGATAACGAAGTAACGGAAAGAGATACTCTATAAGCTCCTCTTCTTCCAACATGGAGGCCTTTACTGCTTTCAGCTTGGAAGAAGAAAGCTTCATACCATCCAGAGTCATCCGGTTATAGCTTTCCTTCTGTGGCGTATCATACTTTAAGGCAAGCACATTAAATACAATAACCTGCGGTGTTTCATAATGCAGTGTCTCTTCTAAAATATAATACGACTGCCAGATAAGCTGCTGTGCGCTTCCACGGACATAACTGGAAATACCATAGTTTTCCCACAAAATGGCTGGTACAAAAGTATCATATACTTCACAATCACCAATAAATATTACGTCATGATTTTTGTCAGCATCATAATATTCCTCAATCATTGCTCCTTCCGTTGCATCTGACATATATTTGGGAATCACAAGCTTCTGTAAAAAATATAGCGACAATAATACAGCAGAAAACAACACAATATAGACTAAAATTTTCTGAATCTTTTTCTGCTTCACCAAACAGCACTCCTTACTTAATACTGATTATAAATAAACTGCGTTGCATCATATCCAGCTCCATAAGCTCCAAGTAATAAAATTACCAAGAAAAGACCATACCAGATGCAAAACCGGATACCTGCTTTTTGCTTTCTGATTTGCAGGCGTACGGAACCGTTTTTCTGACAGATACTGACTGTAAACATCAGTATTATTCCAACCAGTATCACACAATAATCAGTTATCTTCAAGCCAAGCCTTAAAAGACTTCCATCAAATAAAATACTTCCGTTCCATTTCGAAAAAATACTTCCAAACATACGAACCGTTTCTGTTACAGACGTGTAGCAATCAAACATCCTCAGCATACTCATTAATAAAATGGTTCTTGTTATCTGAAAAACAGAAAACCATTTTTTCTGCTTCAGCTTCGGAAATCTTTTATGAATTTTAAAAAAAATCGGCTGGCATTCTTCTGAAAGAATTATTAATAGAAAATTTCCAAGTCCCCACGCAACAAAATTCCAGCTTGCTCCATGCCACACTCCTGTAAGAAACCATACAAATAACGAAGAAAGATAAACCGGAAATTTTCTTCCTGTTTTTTTTCCAAATGTTCTTTTCACAAACGAAGTTAATTTCTTCATCCAGCCACAAATAGAAATGGGATAAAAAATGTAATCACGAAACCATGTTCCCATGGAAATGTGCCATCTTGTCCAGTATTCCTTTACGTTTTTAGAAAAAAACGGCTGTCTGAAATTTTCAGCTATCTTGATTCCAAACAACTCACCGATGCCAATGGTTATATCAATTCCACCGGTAAAATCTGCGTACAATTCCGCTGCATAAAATAACGCACCCAAAAGCACATACGTTCCCTGATACTGTTCCGGATTCCGGATTATTTCATCTACTGCAACTAAAATTCGGTCAGCCACCACCAGCTTTTTGAAATAACCCCATAAAATTCTCTGTAGTCCGGCACATATTCTGTTTTTATCAAATTTTTTTTCTTTAAAAAGGCTGGGAGCCAATTCATCAAAACGACTGATTGGACCCTGGATCAGCTGCGGAAAAAAGCAAAGAAAAAGCGCAACATGCAGCAAATTTTTATCCGCTGCACATTTTCCCCGATAAACATCTACCAGATAACCAATGCTTTGAAAGGTATAAAAAGAAATTCCCAACGGAAGCACAATGGAAAGGTAGTTCAACGGTCTGGTTCCATGAAAAAAATCAAACAGGGAATTAATATTATACACAGCAAAATTTGAATATTTAAATACAATAAGCAACCCTGCATTCAGACATATTGCCACTGTCAGCCAGCATTTCTGCCCGGAGTTTTTTTTATGTGCTGTTTTGCCGTGTTCGAATATTTTTTTTGCCGAAAAAAAAGTTATTACAACAGTCGTCAGAATATAAAGCAGACAGCTTTTATCCGCATACCAATAAAAGAGCAGACTTGCAGACAAGAGCAGCACTATCTGGAATTTTCCCGGCAAACAGTAAAAAAGAATAAGTACTGCAACCAAAAAAAAGATAAACTGATACGATACAAACAGCATTTCTCTTTTGTCCTCCGCTTACTTAATTTCCGGATAAAGACTGCTGTCATAGGTATGTGAATTGCCTCGTGAAGCAGAAAAATCCTTTAACTGTGAATCTGTAAATAGAAAAATTTTGACTCCTTCTCTATTTGGGCAGGCATCAAAATGATACCAACCGTCTTCCATATACACTAAATTCCAGTAATGTGCTGGATTGGTACTGGATTTTTTTATATCAAGATTTTCTATTCCGATTAAGTTTAATAAATATTTTGAAGTGGCAGCATACACAAAGCAGTCACCTTCCTGCAGTACCAGCCCTTCATACGCTCCGCGCAAATAATTATCTTTTTCAGAAAAATTAATAAACCGGATTGAATTATTAACCCATTGAAACACTGCTTCTGCCTTTTCGTAGTCAGACATCGTCTCCTGTATCATACCATCCAGTACTTCCTGTGCTTTTTCTTGTAAAAAAGCCTCGTCATTCCAAAGCGGAGCTTCTTCAACAACGTTCGCCGTTGCTACTACACTTGTAGAATTTCCTGCAAAATCGGTGACTGTATATACAACCTCATAGCTTCCGACTTCATTTAAATTTACTTTTGAAGTATCTACACTTAAAAGCAGTTCTTCTGCCGGGGAAGCATTGTCATAGCTGCTTACCGCCTTTCGGTAAGATATCACGCCACCCACACTGACATCCAGATTTCCGGCGGAAACTACCGGAGGTACCGTGTCCTGCAAAAGCGTCAGGACGGCACTATATTCTGACATGTTTCCTTTTTTGTCAGATGCAAGGATATGTACAGTCTGTTCTCCCGGAACACTCCAGTCAGGTTCTGTTTGATAAGACAGTTCTACAGCGGTAGTGTTGTCTTGTGCTGACGTAACAAACAGCTCTACCGGCTGTGGATGATTTAACCACGCTTCTACATTTTTAGTTGTTACTTGCGGTGCTTCATAATCATCTATAGAAAGAACCGACTGTGCATATACACCGTCAACCATAAGAAAAATACTGTAACTTGACGGAATATTTGTATCAATCTGTGAAAGGTCCGTGACAAAAGCAATTTCACTTCCCTTTTCAATTAAGAACTCCTCTGCCTTTGGAAGGGAAGCTCCAAGATTAAGTTCGAGCTTATCTTTCAGGTTAATAATAATCAGATGTTCCTTTACTGCAGCAGAATTGCCCATAGCATCCGTAACAAGAAGGATAACCTCCTGCATTCCGTATTTGCTTAAATCAGGGGGTTTTTCAAAGCAGTAACTTACTTCATAGATAGACTCTACCGACTGAATAAACATTTCCGGTGTAACCTCTTCACCATAGGAAACAGCCACTTGTTTTGTACTTACTGTCGGCAGATAGTATTCTTCATGCACTCCATTTTTTTCATTCTCCGAATCAAAAATGGTGTCTAATTTAAAAATAAAATACAAAATCAAAAAGAGTACAACACTTATAAACAATACGAAAAAAAGAAGTCTGTTTTTACTTTTTTTCTGCATGTAGTTTCAATCCTCCACAGAATAATAATGTACTTTCCTTGTATCTTTTTGATTATACATCCCGTAAATAACAGTGTCAAGATTACATTCTGAGCTGCTTTTTTATTTTATCCGGTTCGAATCCCTTTCGAAACAGACGCGCAGCATATTTCTGTTTTTCTTCATAGGACATTTCCTGCAGTATTTCTTCTGTCAGGTGATACTTAACGAGTTGTTTTTTTATCACTTCCTCTTCCTGGGAAGTGCCTTCCTCACTGATATAATTTTCTTCTAATGCAAGGTCTATTTCTTCTTCACTAATGCCCTTTTGCTTTAACAGATATTCCAGCTCGTGTCTGGATTTAAACCCTTTATGACTCCGAATATAGCTTTCTGCAACTCTGGTGTCATCCAGATAATGAAAACTGTCCGCATATTCCAAAATTTTATCTATGATTTCCGGCTCATATCCATCTTTTTTTAGTCGCTCGGACAATTCCTTTCTGGAATAGTCTTTTCGCTCCAAAAGACGCAAGGCACGCTTCTTCCCTTTCAATAAAAGCTCTTTTTTTTCGCTTTGTTGTTCCATCTTTTCTCCTACTTTTCAGAAAAGTTACGTTTGGCTTGTGCTTTGATTTTGTAATGGTTTCCTGCTCATTTTTAATTTTGCGATACAAAAACTTATCACGTTCGCACAAAATCCAAACCCACATATAATTTTTTGCTGAACGCACATTTTGAAACTGCCACAGGAAAACTCCTGTGGCAGTTTCATGCCATATATTATACTATTGGTATGCTTCTTAAAGCAAACGTATTATTCGTCTGCTTTTTCTGCTGTTTTAGGCGTTTCTGCAGAAACCGGAAGCCCATATTTTTCACGGACTTTATTTTCAACTTCTACCATGATTTCCGGATTTTCTTTTAAGTAAATCTTGGCATTTTCACGCCCCTGACCAATTTTGGCATCGTTATAGGCAAACCATGCACCACTTTTGATAATAATGTTTTCGTTTGCTGCCAGATCAAGAATATCGCCTTCTCTGGAAATGCCTTTACCAAACATAATATCAAATTCTGCTTCTTTAAAAGGTGGGGCAACTTTATTTTTAACAACCTTGATACGGGTACGGCTGCCTACCACTTCGCCAGATACTTTTAAAGACTCAATTCTTCTGACATCCAGACGGACGGAAGAATAGAACTTCAGAGCACGACCTCCAGTTGTTGTCTCCGGATTGCCAAACATTACACCAACCTTTTCTCGAAGCTGATTGATAAAAATAACAATGCAGTTGGAGCGGCTGATAGCTGCGGTAAGCTTTCTTAAAGCCTGGGACATCAGTCGTGCCTGCAAACCAACATGGGAGTCACCCATGTCACCTTCAATTTCAGCCTTTGGAACAAGAGCGGCAACAGAGTCTACGATGACAATATCAATTGCGCCGGAGCGAACCATGGTTTCTGTAATTTCGAGTGCCTGTTCTCCATTGTCCGGCTGAGAAATATATAAATTGTCAATATCTACACCTATATTTTTGGCATAAACAGGGTCAAGTGCATGTTCAGCATCAATAAACCCGGCAATGCCGCCGCGTTTTTGCACTTCTGCTACCATATGTAAAGCAACTGTGGTTTTACCACTGGATTCCGGACCGTAGATTTCTACAATACGTCCTTTGGGAATACCGCCTACGCCAAGAGCAATATCAAGGCTTAAAGCACCTGTAGGAACAGCCTCTACATTCATGTGGGCAGCACTGTCACCAAGCTTCATCACGGAACCTTTACCATATTGTTTTTCGATTTGTCCTAATGCGGATTCTAATGCTTTTAACTTATCACTATCTGCCATTTTTTCCTCCTGATTTCATTAAAGTACTCCATAAATCTTCCTTGAACGAATTATTCCGGCTGTTTTCTAATATGTGGGGTTTATTTTTGTTGTACATGCTAGGTACGCCTTGAGAAAAAGCCATTACATATCAAAAACAGGTTCCGAATGCTTCTTTCTTAACATTCGCAGAGTACATATGATACACTTTCGAACCTTTGTTCTTATTTTATCGTACAATACATCATTTGTCAATAGAATATTCGAAAATATGTTCGAATATTCATTTGTTCTGTCATTTGTTTTGGGAAACACATTAATTGTAACAAAATAATACGTTAAAAACAAGCACATTTACAAAAAAACTGCGTTTTTCATAGAAACGGAATTATCATGTTACTGTCCATAGCAAATTGTATTTCAGTAACAGTAACATTCCATTTGTTCGAAAAACGCAGTTTATAATCATATCGTTTTAGAAGCCCTTGGGCTGAGTTATTTTCGGATCATATCCCCGTTTTCTTAATGCATTGATAATCTTTTCCTTGTGCTCATGGCCAAACGCTTCCATTGTAATGGTAAGCTCCACGGCACTGTTACGATTGATGCTGACAAACTGGTTATGGTCGAGACGAATAACATTTCCCTGATTTTCTGCAATAATGCTTGCCACATTTACAAGCTCACCCGGCTTATCCGGAAGCAGTACGGACAATGTAAAAATTCTGCCACGCTGAATCAGACCATGCTGAACTACGGAAGAAACTGTAATAACATCCATATTACCGCCACTTAACACGGCAACCACCTTTTTTCCTTCTGCATCCAAATGCTTTAAGGCAGCCACTGTAAGAAGACCGGAATTTTCCACTACCATTTTATGATTTTCCAGCATATCAAGGAACGAAACAACCAGCTCGCTGTCATCTACGGTAATAATTTCATCCACATTCTGCTGAATATATGGAAAAATAGTCTTACCCGGAGTTTTTACAGCCGTGCCATCTGCAATCGTATCTATGCGCGGAAGTGTTACTACTTCTCCCTTTTTCAAGGATTCCTGCATACAATTTGCGCCTAATGGTTCCACACCAATTACACGAATCTTAGGATTTAACATTTTTGCCAGAGTAGAAATTCCGGCAAGCAGTCCGCCGCCGCCCACAGGGACTAAAATTACATCTACGGTTGGAAGCTCCTGCACAATTTCCATGGCGATGGAACCCTGACCGGTTGCTACAGTTTCATCATCAAACGGATGAATAAAGGTCATACCTTCCTTTTGCGCCATTTCCATGGCATAAGCACAAGCCTCGTCATACACATTTCCGTATAACACGACCTCTGCACCGTAGCCCTTGGTACGATTTACCTTAATTAACGGAGTGGTAGTTGGCATAACAATTACGGCACGACAGCCAAACTTCTTTGCAGCATAGGCAACACCCTGGGCATGATTTCCTGCGGATGCCGTAATCAGCCCCTTTTCTCTTTCTTCTTTTGATAAGGTGCTGACCTTATAATACGCACCACGAATCTTGTAAGCACCCGTTACCTGCATATTTTCCGGCTTTAAGTATACCTTGTTTCCGGTCATTTCGGAAAGATATTCACTCTGTACCAGTTTGGTCTTGTTTGTGACCTCTTTTACAATTTCAGCAGCTTCTTCAAACTTTTCCAATGTCATCATGATTCTTTAGTCCCCTTCCTCAGCAGCAATTCCATCAAATAATGCATCAATAAATGCATTCGGATTAAATTTCTGCAAATCTTCCATGTGTTCCCCAACACCAATATATTTTACAGGAACCCCAAGCTCCGCCTGAATGGCAAGGGCAATTCCTCCTTTTGCAGTACCATCTAATTTCGTCAGTATAATGCCGTCTATTTTTGCAGCCGCATTAAATTCCTTTGCCTGCACCAGGGCATTCTGACCGGTTGTTCCATCCAACACCACCATCGTTTCACGATAACAGTCCGGATATTCGCGCTCAATCACACGATCAATTTTCTTTAATTCTTCCATCAGGTTTTTCTTGTTGTGCAGTCTGCCTGCAGTATCACAGAGCAACACATCGGTATTTCTTGCTTTTGCAGCAGTTACTGCATCAAAGATAACTGCCGCCGGGTCTGAGCCCTCTTTCTGTGCAATAATATCTACCTCCGCACGGTTTGCCCATTCGGTCAGCTGCTCTATTGCTGCCGCCCGGAATGTATCCGCCGCAGCAATTAAAACCTTTTTCCCATCTGCCTTGAGCTGACCGGCCAGTTTACCGATGGACGTCGTTTTACCTACTCCATTCACACCAATCAGAAGAACCACTGATTTTTTGTTTTCAAAGTCGTAGGCATTTAACGGAACCGACATCTGCTCCTTCATGCTGTCCATCAGAAGCTTTCTGCATTCCGATGGTTCCTTTGTTTTTGTCTCTTTTACCTTTTCCTTTAAATTCTCTATAATCCGTGTTGTGGCATTGATACCAACATCTGACATAATAAGAATTTCTTCCAACTCTTCATAAAAGTCGTCATCAATTGCAGAGAAGCCTCTAAAAATAGAATCAATACCGGAAGCAATATTGTTTCTTGTTTTCGCAAGACCTTCTGAAAGCCTTCTGAAGAATCCTTTCTTCTCTCCCATAAAACCTCCATTCCGAAACGGTTGCTTTTCGTTTTTTATTTTTCCAGCTCATTTTCAATCAGATTTACGGAAACCAGTGTGGAAACGCCTTTTTCCTGCATGGTAATTCCATACAGAATATCCGCAGCCGCCATCGTACCGCGACGGTGTGTAATTACAATAAACTGGGTATTTTTTGTCAGCTTATGCAGATATTTTGCATATCTTCCAACGTTCGAGTCGTCCAGTGCCGCTTCAATTTCATCAAGCAGGGCAAATGGTGACGGCTTTAAATTCTGGATGGCAAATAACAGCGCAATTGCCGTTAAAGCTTTTTCTCCACCGGATAACTGCATCATATTTTGAAGCTTCTTTCCCGGCGGCTGTGCTATAATCCGGATACCTGCCGTTAAAACATCCTCATCCTCCATCAGCTCTAACGTACCCTTACCACCACCAAACAATTCACGGAAGACAACATCAAACTGTTCCCGGATTGCAGCAAATTTTTCCTCAAACTGCTTTCTCATTTCCGTATCCAACTGTTCAATAATCTTTAACAAAGAGGCTTCTGCTTCCATGAGGTCATTTCTCTGGTTATTGTAAAGCTCATAACGCTCGGAAAGATTTTTGTAATCCTCAATGGCATTTACATTAACATCCCCAAGTGCCTTGATTCCGGATTTTAACTCCACAATTTCCTTGCGAATACCGTTATATCCCGGCAGTTCTTCATCCCGGTGCTGCTTTGCCAGTTCAACTGTGATTTCGTACTCTTCCCACATATAGTTTGCCTGGCTGTTCATAGTATCCTGAAGCTTCTCTAACTGGTTTGCCAGACGGAAAGAATCTTTATCCAGCTCAGAAATATGTTTGGAAAGCTCTTCTCTCTTGGAAAAGAAGTTTTTATTTTCTTTTGAAAGCTCATCTTTCTTTTCTTCCAGTTCCTTCAGATTATTTTCCAGAGCCTCGACCTGTTCCGACCATGTCGCCATATTCTGCTTTGCCACATCAATTCCCTTTTCCTGCTCTGCAATCCGCTCTTTTGTTGAACTGTTCTCTTCTTTTAAAACCTTTTGTTCGCATTCCAACCGTTCCAGTTCAGCGAGAATTCTTGTCCTATTTTCGTTGACAAACTGCAGATTCTTCTCTAAACCGGCACATTCCAGTGCAAGAGAAGCATTTTCTTCTGAAAGCTTTTCTTCAATTGCACGGTTTCTCTCCATGGAAAGATTGCAAACCTCTGTTTTTTTCTTTGCCTCTTCCATGAGTTCATCGTTCTTTTTAATCTGATTTCGCAGTTCCTTTGCCCCGGAGGTATTGTCCCGGTTTTTCATTTCCAGACTGCTTACTTCCTGCTCAATCAGCTTATAGCTGTCCTGAAGGGCTTCCAGCCGCTCCTTCGCAGCAGAAAGATTCAGACAGGTTGTATTTTGCTCCAGATAAAGTTCCTGCAGGCTTTCACGCTCTGTAGTAAGCCTTTTTGAAATAGTCTCTCGTTCTACGCGAATAGAATCACGTTTTTCTGCCAATTCTGCAATCTTTTTCTGAAAACCTTCGATTTTCTTTTCCAACTCTTCCATTTCTCTGCGGCGTCCCAACAGATTACTGTTATTTTTATAGGCACCACCGGAAATAGAACCTCCCAGATTTAATTGTTCCCCATCTGTGGTAACAATTCGAAGGGAATAATTATATTTTTTTGCCAGAGCAAGAGCATGATCCATGGTATCTACAACCAATATTCTGCCTACCAGATATTTTACCAGCTCTTCATACTCTTTTTCGACCTTGACAAGCGTGTGGGCATATCCGATAACCCCCTGCTCCTTCACTGCCTGCTCTTGGCTGGCACCAAAGGCTTTGGAGGTAATACTGGTTAACGGAAGAAACGTTGCCCTGCCTAGTTTATTTTCTTTCAGATAAGTTACCATTTTTTTTGCAGTGGCTTCATCCTTTGTTACGATATTCTGGATACTGCCGCCAAGTGCCGTTTCCATGGCTGTTTCATATTTTGACTCAACCTTGATGATATCTGCTACAACACCAATAATTCCCGGTGTGTCATTTTTTCGCTCCATCACCTTGCGGATGGCATTTCCATAACCATCATACCGTTCCGTAAGATTGCGAAGCGATTCCAGCCGGGACGCTTCCTGAATGCGATTGCGCTCTGTCTGCTCCATAATGGACATGGTTTCTGCCGCCTTCTGTTTCCAATCCAAAGCAGCGTTTTCCAATTTTGCAATTTCTTTTCGAGCATTTTCTATCCGCTCTGTGATTTCTTTATGAGCGGTTTTGCATTTTTCAACTTCCTCCTGATAAGTGGCTTCCTCTGATTTATGGCTCAACACCTTCTGAGTCAACTCTGCCTTTTTAATATTGTTCTGCTCTTCCAAAGTAACAAAATATTGCAGCCTTGTTTTAATTTCCGTATTCTGATCCATGCATTCCAGAATCTGCTGGTTGCATTTTTCAATGGTTTTTGTATAATCCGTCAGTCTGTGGCGAATTTCCTGCAGCTCTTCTGTAGAATCCCCGTGCTGCTCCTTTTTTTCTTCCAAAGAAGCTGAAACGCTTTTTAATTCCTTTTCATACTCAGACAGTTCCTTTTTTCGCACCGCCTTTTCTGCATCCAGAGAATCCTGACGCTGTTTAAAATGGCTGTCACTCAAAAGCATGGACGAAATTTTTTCCTGCATCAGTTTAATTTCGCCTTCTTTTCCTTGAATCATCATTAAAAACTGGTTTTTCTGCTCTTTTTTTGTATCGATTTCAAGCGTATACTGTTCCAGTTCTTTTTCCAGACGTTCATACTCCTGTTTGGTATTATCATATGCTTTGTTGCTGTCTTCCAGCTCATCCGTAACGATTTTTGCTCTGGAATCAATTTCTGTTTTATTTTTTTCACTTCGTTCGTATTCAAGCAGGAACAAATTAATTTCTAAATGCTTTAATGCCTCTTTTAAACGAAGATACTCTTTCGCTACTTCCGACTGCTTTTGCAACGGTCCGACCTGCTTTTCAATTTCGGAAAGAATATCCGAAATTCTGGAAAGATTTAATTGTTCTTCCGCCAGTTCCTTTTCTGCCGCTGCTTTTCTTTTCTTGTATTTTACAATTCCGGCTGCTTCATCAAACAATTCACGCCTGTCTTCCGGCTTTCCGCTTAAAATTTTATCAATCTGCCCCTGACCAATGATGGAATATCCTTCCTTACCGATACCGGTATCCAGAAATAATTCCTGCACATCACGAAGCCGACAGGCACTGCCATTGATTAAATACTCACTTTCACCGGAGCGGTATACCCGACGTGCTACGGTAACTTCTTCATAATCAATTGGAAGCTGATGGTCGGAATTATCCAGTGTAATGGCAACATAAGCATAGCCCATTGGTTTACGAAGCTGTGTTCCTGAAAAAATAACATCTTCCATTTTGCTTCCTCGAAGCTGCTTGGCACTCTGTTCTCCAAGCACCCAGCGGACTGCATCTGCAACATTACTTTTACCACTGCCGTTTGGACCTACAATCGCAGTAATTCCATCATGAAATTTAAAGACTATTTTATTCGCAAAAGACTTAAATCCATGCACTTCAATACTTTTTAAATACATCCATTACCCTCTCTGTTCTTAAAGTATATTATTCTGTTCAAACTGAAGCAACGATTGATAGGCGGCACTCTGTTCTGCTGCTTTCTTGGTTCTTCCTTTGCCTGTCATAAGCGGTGTATCATTCATATACGCCTGCACGGTAAATGTTTTATTATGATCCGGTCCTTCTTCTGATAAAAGCATATAATGAAGCGTTTGCTTATATTTATTCTGAATAAGTTCTTGAAGTATAGTCTTACTATCATAAAAGAGCTTTTTATGCTCGATATCCTGCAATACATAATTTAGGATAAACTCTTTTGCACTAGTAAAACCACCATCCATATACATTGCACCAATCAAAGCTTCCCATGCATCGGACAAAATCGAATCCCTTTCTCTTCCGCCGGTCAAATCCTCTCCGTTTCCGAGAAGCAGATAGCTTCCGAGATTGAGCTTTCTGGCACAATCTGCCAAGGACTGTTCACAAACCAGACTGGCACGCAGCTTTGTCATTTGTCCCTCGTTCATTTCAGGATGATTACTAAATAAAAACTCACTGGACACAACTTCCAACACAGCATCGCCAAGAAATTCCAGACGTTCGTTATCCATTCGCTCCTTCAGATTTTTTTCATGGGCATAAGAACTGTGTGTCAATGCCTGACGAAGCAGTGCTTCCTGTCTGAACTCATATCCGATGTTTTTTTGCAAATCTTTCAGCTTTTTAGAATTCATAGCGTGTTTCCCTGCCTCCCTTTCTGAAACAAAATGCGGGCTGTTGAAATCCAACAGCCCTGATCCACTGCTTAATTTAAAGCGTTTTTAATTTGTTCTACTGCATCACTTACAGTAACAATTTTTTCAGCATCCTCATTGGATATCTCAATGTCAAATTCTTCTTCCAGACCCATGATAATTTGGAACACATCGAGAGAATCGGCACCAAGGTCATCTACAAACGTAGTTTCCATTGTGATGTCGTCCGCATCCACGCTTAATACCTCACTTATAATTTTCTGAATTTTCTCAAATTCCATTTTTTTATCCTCCTCTAATTTTCTTCTGATTTTCAGATATTTTCACGAATTTTTTCGCTTATGTTCTGTTCTTTAAAAGCTATACACTGTAAAATTGAATTTTTTATTTCGTTGCTTTTAGAACTGCCATGCGTTTTTACAACAAGACCATTCAGTCCAAGCATCGGCGCTCCACCATGGTCGGAGGTGTCCAGACTCTTTAGTGTTTTCTTTAAAGAAGGTTTCAGTAACAAGGCACCCATTTTACTACGGAAATCAGACACCATTGCTTTTTTGATTTCACCCATTAAAGCACCAGAAACGCCCTCATAAAGCTTCAGGATAACATTACCAACAAATGCTTCACAGACAATCACATCTGCATAACCATTCGGAATTTCCCTTGCTTCTATACTTCCGATAAAGTTGATGTCGTTGCAGTTTTTTAAAAGTGGGTAGGCTTCCTTTACTAAAAGGTTTCCTTTTTCTTCCTCGATACCGATGTTTACAATCGCAACACGAGGATTTTTTACCCCCATGATGTGCTCCATGTACAAAGAACCCATTTTTGCAAACTGCAGCAGATGGGATGCTCTTGCATCGACATTGGCACCGCAGTCTATTAACAGAGAGACACCTTTTGTTGTTGGAATAAGAGGTGCCAGCGGAGAACGCTCTACACCTTTAATTCGTCCGACAACAAGCTGGGCACCGACTAAAACTGCTCCGGTACTGCCCGCAGACACAAAAGCGTCTGCATTGCCATTCTTTACCAGATTCATGGCAACCACAATGGAAGAATCTTTTTTACGGCGTACTGCCATAACCGGAGCTTCTTCATTAGTAATTACCTCACTGGCATTCACAATTTCCAGACGGTCACCGAAATCAGGATACGTTTCTAACTCTTGTTTCAGAATTTCCTCCTGACCTACAAGAAAAACCTTAATACGGGAATCCTGCTGCACTGCCAGGACGGATCCTTTTACAATTTCTGATGGTGCATTATCTCCACCCATTGCATCCACTGCCACTTTCACTAAATCATTCATTAATGATTCCTCCTGTCAGTTTCTGTGTAACTTTTCTATAACACACTATACTAAATATCGATTTAAAAATCAACTACAAATCAAACTTTTCTGTAGAAGAAAGATTTTGCTGTAGCATAACCCAGACTGCCTGCCTGAATAATCTGCTCTGTGGAACCCACAAAAAGAATGCCATCCTTTTTCAGAGATGCGTTAAACTTTTTATAAATGTCCGTTTTGGCTTCCTCTGTAAAATAAATCAAAACATTTCGGCAAACAATAAGATCACACTCCGTCGGATAAGCATCTTTCAACAGATTATGCTGTTTAAACTCTACGCAACGCTTAACTTCATCTGCTACTTTATATGTATACTCATTTACCTGGGTAATATATTTCTTCATTAAATCATCCGGCAACGTCTTTAAGCTCTTGACGTTGTACATACCGTCCTTTGCTTTGGCAAGAACCTGCCTGTCAATATCCGTGGCAATAATTTTAATATTACTGAGCGGCATATGTCTTGACAGCATCATCACAAGAGAATACGGTTCATCCCCGGTAGAGCAGGCAGCACTCCAGATTTTCAAGTTTTTTGTTTTTGACATCAGTTCCGGTAAAATATCGTTTTCCAGCACCTTCCATTGTTCCGGATTGCGATAAAACTCAGATACATTAATCGTAAGATAATTTACAAACTCTTCAAACATATCCTTATCAGCTTTAATTGCTGCCACATAGTCTGTAAAAGTCTTGATACCGTGCTTGGTAATCAGGGATTCTATTCTTCTTTTCATCTGCTTTTCTTTATATGCATTCAAATCTATCTGTGTCAGTGTAAATATTTGTTTTTTGAAAAGTTCATAATCACCCATACTAATCTCCATTCCGGAGCGTTTTTTGCGACGAGGCAAAAGGAAACAAGGTTTCTTAAAGAAATTCGCACAGGCGATTTCTGTTCTGCCATCACAGCTATTTGTGACGCTCCGGCACAAATAGCCATGCGAAAATATCAAGCTTATTTTTTACCTTTGCTTCATATTTTTAAAAGGGACTGTTGATTTCAACAGCCCCTTTGCATACATAATAGTAAATTACTCAGCGTCGTTTGCAGGTGCTTCTTCCTCTGGAGCTTCCTGTGCCGGAGCCTCTAAAGCCTTGATGCTTAAGCTGATCTTCTTGTCTGCAAGATTGAAATCAACAATTTTTGCAGTAACTTCCTGACCAATCTTTAATACATCTGCCGGCTTTTCCACATGATTTCTGGAAATCTGGGAAACATGTAATAAAGCATCTACACCCGGTACAAGCTCAACGAATGCACCAAAATCTGTCATGCGGGCAACCTTACCGGTAACTACATTGCCAACTGCAAAATCTTCTTCTGCATTTGCCCATGGATTCTGATCTGCAAACTTAAGGCTTAATGCAATCTTTTCACCTGCAATATCCTTAATGAAAGCACGAACCACATCACCGGACTTGAATACCTTCTTAGGATTTTCTACTCTGCCCCAGGACATTTCGGAAATATGAAGGAGACCATCTACTCCGCCAAGGTCGATAAATACGCCGAAATCGGTAACATTCTTTACAGTACCTTCTACAACATCACCAACCTGGATTTTAGCAAAAAGCTCTTTCTGAAGCTCTGCCTTTTTGGCAAGTAAAAGCTGCTTACGGTCACCAATGATTCTTCTTCTCTTTGGATTGAACTCGCTGATTACGAACTCAATTTCCTGATCCTTATACTTGGATAAATCTTTTTCGTAGGAATCGGAAACAAGGCTTGCAGGAATAAATACTCTTGTTTCATCTACTACGACACTTAAACCACCGTCTAAAACTGCGGAAACAGTTGCAGTTAAAACTTCCTTATTGTTGAAAGCTTCTTCTAATCTCTTGTTTCCTTTTTCTGCTGCAAGTCTCTTATAGGTTAATAATACCTGACCTTCACCATCATTTACCTTAAGAACCTTTGCCTGCATTTTGTCGCCTTCCTTAACAACTGTTGTTAAGTCAACGTTTGGAGTGTTTGTATACTCGCTTCTGGTAATGATACCATCAGCCTTGTAGCCAATATTTAAGACAATTTCATCTTCTTTTACACGAATCACAGTACCCTCGACTACCTCTCCGTTGTGTATTGTCTTAAAAGACTCCTCCAATAATTGTTCAAAACTTAAATCTGACATGCTGGTATGAACCTCCTCGATAATATTGTTTGGGGTCGATGCCCCTGCTGTAATACCTACACTACGGAATGATTTAAACAAAGTTAAATCAAGGTCATTGAGTTTCTGTATGAAGTAAGTATTTACACATTGCTGTTTTGATATCTCATACAACTTACGTGTATTTGAACTATGCAGTCCACCGATAACAATCATAGCCTCTGATTCCTGCGCCAGAAGGCGTGTTTCTTTCTGTCGTTCCTCGGTTGCACTACATATCGTACTTAAAACAAGTATATCATACCTCTTTTTTTCAATAATTTCAACTAAATCTTGAAATTTCTTGCTATTAAATGTCGTTTGAGCTACAACACAGACTTTTTTTCCAGGATTTTCCTCCAAGTCACGTGCCATTTCTGTAGTTTCAACAACAGAAACAGGTCCATTGCACCAGCCGATAATCCCCTGCACCTCCGGATGCTCCTTGCTTCCGATGACAATAATATGTCTGCCGTTATTGCTCTGTTCTTCCACAATTTTATGAATTTTTTTAACAAACGGACATGTGGCGTCTAAAATTTCATGACCGCTTGCCTTCATTTCTTCATATTCTTTTTTGGAAACACCATGGGATCTGATAATTAATGTCCCCGGTTCTACACTGCTCCATTCTTCCTGGCCAGAAACGATGGTTACTCCCTGCGATGCCAGCTTCTCCGTAACTTCTTCGTTATGGATGATGGGACCATATGTATACACTTTCTTTCCGGAAGCGGTCTGCTGTTCCACCAGTTCTACTGCACGTTTTACACCAAAACAGAATCCTGCGGTCTTCGCTACCTTAATCTCCATGCTTTACTCTCCGGTCTTTTCCGAGACAATGTGCTGCATCGCAGCCACGACTTCATCAATCGAAAGGTCAGAGGTATCCAATTCCACAGCATCCTCCGCTTTTTTCAGAGGAGTTACCTCACGGTGCATATCGCGGTAGTCTCTTTCTTCAATTTCCTTTTGCAGCTGCATAAGGTCACATTCCATCCCTTTTGCTGTAAGCTCGTCAAAACGACGTTTTGCACGCACTTTGGAAGATGCCGTCAGATAAATTTTAACCTCAGCATCCGGAAGCACCACAGTTCCGATATCTCTGCCGTCCATGACAACACTTGTTGTTTTTGCAAGTGCCTGCTGTAATGCTACCATTTTTTCACGCACCCTGCGGTGTGCAGACACTTCTGATGCCATAACGCCTGCTTCCGGTGTACGAATCAGACCATTGACATTTTCCCCATTTAAATAGATAACCTGCTCACCATTTTCGTATGTAAGCGAAACATCGATATTGTCCAATTCACCAACCACGGCAACCTCATCATTTCCGCCGATTCCTTTTCTTGAACAATACAGTCCAATTGCACGATACATGGCACCGGTGTCTACATATACCATGTTGCGGCTTTTCGCAAGTGCCCTTGCCATTGTACTTTTTCCTGCACCTGCAGGTCCATCAATCGCAATGTTGATTTTTTTCATAGTTCAGTTCTCCTAACTGGATATTTTTTAATAAATGGAACTTCCTGCGGCATAGCCGGTTGACCACGCAATTTGTAAATTGAATCCGCCCGTCATGGCGTCCACATCCAGAACCTCACCGGCAAAATACAGTCCGGAAACAAGCTTTGATTCCATCGTGGATGGTTTAATTTCTTTTACGTCAATACCGCCCTTTGTAATAACCGCTTCTTTATAGTCCCGCAGTCCGGATATGTGCATGGTCAGATTCTTTAACAAATAGCCGAGTTTTCTTCGTTCTTCTTTGGAAACAGCATTCACTTTTTTCTCCGGTTCTATTCCGGAAAGTTCCACAATTACATCAATCATTTTTTGCGGAAGTAGCTTATCCAAAGCATTTTTAAAACATTTATTTCTGCTTTCCTCAAAATCGGACAATATTCTTGCATCCAGCATTTCTTCCGTTAATGCCGGCTTTAAGTCAACCTGTATTATCGGAAATTCTTGTCCTTTTCGAAGTTCTTCTGCAGTATAGCTGCTGGCACTCAGTACCAGCGGACCGCTTACACCGAAGTGAGTAAACAACATTTCTCCCATATCCGAATATAACACCTTTTTACCTTGCAGCAGCTTTAACTCGACATTTTTTAAAGTAAGTCCCATCAGACGTGAGGCAAATGCTTCTTCGATGTTTAATGCAACTAATGATGGTGAAAGTGCTGTTACCGTATGTCCAAGCTGCCTTGCAAACCGATAGCCGTCACCGGTGGAACCCGTGCTCTGATAAGAAAGTCCTCCGGTTGCTACAATACAGGCATCTGCCGTAATTTTTCGAGTTCCGGAAAGAATCTGCCGAAAGCATCCATTTTCCACGATTATATCGTTGACCTCTGAATTTAGATGCAGCTGTACGCCAAGCTGTTCCATATAATGCTGCAACACTTTAATGACATCAGAAGAATGGTCGGACTGCGGAAATACCCGCATACCACGCTCCGTCTTGATTGGCAGGCTGATTCGTTCAAAAAAATCCATCACGGCAAAATTATTAAAACCATGAAAGGCACTATATAAAAAACGAGGATTGGTTACAATCTGCTTCATTAAATCTTCCATATCACAGGCATTTGTAATGTTACAACGACCTTTTCCTGTTATGAAAAGCTTTTTTCCAAGCTTTTCATTTTTTTCAAACAAATGAACTTCATTTCCGTTTTCAGCAGCTGCAATAGCAGCCATCATGCCTGCTGCACCGCCACCCACAACAATTACTTTACTCATATTCCTCCAATGTTGTCCTCAATTACCGTTTTATTTCAAAATACTAACCGCCGTTTCGCACTTTAACAAGGGCATCCTCAAAATAACAGAAAGAACGGTAAGCATGATATTCATGCTTACCTCCCAAGATATACTTCATCTAATTCAAATTCCAAATGCCCGCTATGATACGGATTGCCTTCTATGCTGATGTAAATCTTTTTATACTGAGGAAGATTGTCCAATATGCTTTGCGCAAGAATATCAATAATGGAGCCTTCTACTGAAGCCCCTACATCAACCACCGGCACTGCATCCGACAGGAAGTCAATCCGGACATTTTCTCCTTCGATAATGATATCGTTGATTCCAAGATAAAAGCCCTCATCTTCCATGGCTTCCACCACCTGTTCTGCAATCAGCTCCGGAGTAACCTCCTCTTCGGCCGTAACCAGTACAGTAACTGCTTCTTTTTCAAGATTTTCAGGATTTAAAGTATAGATAATGATTTCCTTATTTTCCAGCGGAGCAATATTGTCTGCGGTTCCGCCGGATGACGAATTATCAGGAAGAACAAAAGAAACAGCTTTTGTAGGATTTGGCGTTCCTTTTGAATTTTCCGGAGCTTCGTTGTTTCCGCAGCCGGAAAAAAGAAACGCTGCACAAATGCAGAGCATAGCATATATCAGACATTTTTTTTGCATCATGCACACCTCCTGTTTCCTGTTTTACATCCGTTTTTCTGATGTTTCTAAGGCATATCATACAGAGTAACTATGTCATTTCTATGTTATTCCTGTGTCATTTTTGGATTTTCTTTTATTTTGTTTTTAAAACATCTTTATTTTTTACCAAATAATCCAGTAAAGAGATAATGGTTAATGCAAAAGACGCCCAGATAAAGACTGCTTCCAAATCAGCAAACCAGCCATAGTCCAAATGAACAATCAGCAGACAGCACATAATCATCTGTGCCGTTGTTTTCACCTTGCCCCAGTAGCTGGCAGCCAGTACAAGGCCTCCCTCTGCCGCCACTAAGCGAAAACCACTGATAATAAACTCCCTTGCTACAATGACGATGGCAACAAGCAGATTTAAGGTTCCACGCTCCACAAAACAGAGAAGTGCCGTGCAGACTAAAAGCTTGTCTGCCAGCGGATCCATAAATTTTCCGAAGTTCGTGACCAGATTATATTTTCTTGCCAGGTGACCGTCTACCGCATCCGACAGACACGCCACAATAAAAACAGCCAGGGCAATCCAATTGTTGCCTGAAATTGTATTGTTTAAAAAGAACACAAGAAAAACAGGTATCATACACATTCTGAAAATTGTTATCTTATTAGGTAAATTCATATTAATCTCCATTCCCATCTTAATCTAAATCACTGATTGCTTCTCCAACAAGGTCGTATTCCTTCGCTCGTGTAATTTTTACATCCACAAATTCGCCGGAAAGGTACGAATCCTTCGAATGCACAAACACGAAGCCATCTACATTCGGTGCATCCATGTAAGAACGTCCGATAAAAATATCTTCCTCCGGAAGCTTGCCTTCTATCATGACACGAAGTGTTTTTCCTATCTTCTCTTCGCCACGTTTTTTGGAAATTTGCTGCTGCAGCTTCATCAGCTCTTTCTGTCGCTGCACCTTAACCTTTTTGGTAATCTGCCCCTTCATGCGTGCCGCCGCAGTGTTTTCCTCCTTGGAGTAAGTGAACACACCAAGACGCTCAAATCCGGCAGTTTTTACAAATTCCATCAGTTCCTGATGTTCCTCTTCTGTTTCCTGCGGAAAACCGGTAATCAGGGAGGTCCTGAGTGCAATGTCCGGAATTTCCCGGCGCAGTCTGACAATCAGCTCCTCTAATTCTTTATGACTGGTTCGTCTTCCCATACGTTTTAATATGGTATCTGCCGCATGTTGGATTGGCATATCCAGATAATGACAGATTTTTGGCTGACGCTTCATGGTTTCAATCAGTTCGTCTGTAATTTCCTCCGGATAACAGTACAGCAGACGAATCCACTCAATCCCTTCAATTTCACATAGACGGTTCAGCAGCTCCGGCAGCATTTTCTTTCCATATAAATCCACACCGTATACGGTAGTTTCCTGTGCAATCAACGTCAGTTCCTTTACACCTCCTTCGGCAAGAAACTCTGCTTCTTTTACCAGATGCTCCATCGGAACACTGCGATAATTGCCGCGTAGTGACGGAATAATGCAATAGGTACAATGCTTGTCACAGCCTTCAGCAATTTTCAGATAGGAAAAATAGCCGCCTGTAGTATTAACGCGGTTCGTTTCCGGAAGCGGAAGTGCCTGTAAATCGGCATAGTGCTCCGTCTTTTCTCCGTTCAGTGCTTCTTCGATTGCCTCCACAATTTTATCCGTTGCCGTGGTTCCAAGCACAGCATCTACCTCCGGAATTTCATTTAAAATTTCCGACTGGTATCTCTGGGCAAGACAGCCGGTTACAAGCAAAACCTTCAACCGTCCGAGTTTTTTATATTCTGCCATTTCCAAAATGGTCTGGATGCTTTCTTCCTTTGCATCATGGATAAAGCAACAGGTATTGATAACAATCACATCTGCTTCTGCCTCCTCATTGGTTAAGGAATATCCCTTATTCTTAAGAAGTCCGAGCATCACCTCACTGTCAACCAGATTTTTATCGCAACCCAATGAAATAAATAGTACGTTCATCTGTAAAACCTTTCTAATTTTTTCTTTCTGCTGCTTCCAGACAATTTTTCATTAGCATGGCAATTGTCATCGGACCAACGCCGCCCGGCACCGGAGTAATTGCTCCAGCAATCGGCTCCACTTCAGCAAAATTCACATCACCGCAGAGCTTTTTGCCTTCCAGACGATGAATTCCGACATCAATTACCGTTGCTCCCGGCTTTACATATTCAGCAGTAATAAACTGCGGCTTACCAATAGCCACAATCAGAATATCCGCACGTTTTGTTACTTCCTTTAAATTTGCTGTTCTGGAATGACAAACCGTAACCGTTGCATTTTCCCGGAGCATCAGTGCTGCCATTGGTTTACCGACGATGTTGCTTCGTCCTACAATCACACATTCCTTGCCTTCCAGCTCAATGTCCGAACGTTTTAACAGCTCAATAATGCCCGCTGGTGTACAGGAAACAAAGCCATCTCTTCCAATCCACAAATTTCCAACGCTGACCGTATGGAAGCCATCTACATCTTTTTCCGGCGAAATTGCCGTAATTACCTTTTCTTCATCCATATGCTTCGGAATCGGTAGCTGCACTAAAATGCCGTCTACATCGGCACGGTCATTTAACTCTGCAATTAAATCAAGCAGCTCTTTCTCGGTTGTTTCCTCTGCCAGTTCATAAGACAGAGAAGAAAATCCTACATATTCACACGCTTTCTTTTTATTACCAACATAGACAGACGAAGCCGGGTCATTTCCTACCTGAATAACCGCCAGCGTCACCTTTTTTCCTTCTGCCTTTCTTTTTTCTGCAGCTGCTTTCACTTCTTCTTTAATCTGGGTGGAAATCAACTTTCCGTCAATCAGTTTTGCCATATCATTTCTCCTTTTCAGATTTTCTACTTTTTATATCAAACTGCCAGACCGCCGGCAGCCTGTTCCCCATCAAAAAAAACATTGCCAATGCTTCATTTTATCAAGTATGGAACGACTAAAGCATTTCAAAAATTCCAATTTGAAGCACCAGCTATAACAACGGTGCCAGTACACGAAGCACTGCCTGCGTCAGCCGTTTGAATATATTTTTTTGTGTCATGGCGTAGGTCTGCTGTGTAGAAACTTCCATCGTCTCCAGCAAATCCTTTTTCACTTCTGCCACTACCGGTGTACGGTAAAAAAAGGTTCCACATTCAAAATGCAGATACAGACTCCTATAATCCATATTTATAGTGCCGACAATTGCATACTTATCATCACACACAAAAGATTTTGCATGAATAAATCCTGGATCGTACTGGTATATTTTGACTCCACCGCGTACCAACTGCGGATAATACGACTGCGTCAGCATATAAACATACTTTTTATCCGGAATACCCGGTGTGATAATCCGCACATCCACGCCACGTTTTGCCGCCAGAATCAATGCCGTCATCATTTCATTATCAATCACCAGATATGGTGTGGACATATAAATATAATCATGGGCACTGTGAATCATATTTAGAAAAACTGACTCCGAAACATTTTCTCTGTCCAACGGAGAGTCCCCATACGGCTGTACATAGCCCTCTGACTTTTCCTGCTCTATTTCGGTTATTACCGGCATATAACGGCGAACATCCTCTTCCTGATGTGTTTTTACACTGTTCCAGGTGACTAAAAACATGGAGGTTAAATTCCACACCGCATCCCCTTTTAACATCACTGCCGTATCCTTCCAATAACCGAACCGTTCTTTCACATTGATATATTCATCCGCAAGATTCCATCCACCCATAAATCCGACATTGCCGTCAATCACTGTAATTTTCCGGTGATCCCGGTGATTCATGACAAGAGAAAAAAATGGAATGACCGGATTAAACGCTACGCTTTGGATACCATATTCTTCTAGTTTTTTATAATACTGATACGGAAGCAGCAATACACTTCCCATATCATCATACATAAAACGGACTTCTACCCCCTCTGCGGCTTTCTGCTTTAAAATATCCAGAACATTGTTCCACATAGTGGCTTCTTCTACAATAAAATATTCCATAAAGATAAAGTGCTTTGCTTTACGCAGTTCATCAAGCAGCACCGGATAACATTCTTCACCGCTTTTATAGTAGTAGGATTCCGTGTTTCGATAAGCCGGATAATGTGCCCAGTCATTGATGTACTTCATTTGTCCATAGGCAATTTTATTTTCCTGCTGCACCTTTTCCAGTAAATTATCCTCCGAAACGGAAAAAGTAGAAATTTTTGTAGCAGATTTGTCCATCTGGATACGCATTTTCTTTGTTGGACGTTTATCTCCAAACATCAGATATAAAATTCCGCCAAACAACGGAAAACTCAGAATTGGAATAATCCACGCCAGCTTATACGCCGGATTGTCATCCTTGTTAATAATATACAAAACCGCCAAAAGACTTAGCACAGCTAAAACGCCATTTAATACGCTGGAATATTCCGTCAGCTTTGTCAGCATACTGATGCCCCAGATAATCTGAACCAGAATAATCATTCCGACAACAACAATACGTTTTGATATAAAATTGAGAAATTTATTAAGTAATCTCATTCCACCACACGACCTTTCACTGCTAACGGATATTTTACCCTAGATATGAAAAAAAGTCCAGTATCTCATCTGTCAATTTTTTATAAACTCTGCATATATTTAAACTAAATCATAGAAATCTGAGGTTTTTTTCATGGATTACAGCAAAACTCACTACTATAAGTACACAGCACCAGCCAATCCAAAGCAGGCACGCTCTACAATTCCTGTGTTTGAAGCAGATGACGTTCCGGCAACACCAGGGGAAGGTCCTGCCGGATCCGCTACCCCGGATTTAGGTGCCAACATCGGCTCTGAAAACACCCCCGCAAGCCCTGAGGAAGGCTATCTTCCAACACCATCCCTGCCATCCTCTCCAAGCACCTCCTACCCACCAGCAAGCGGTGGAAGTACAACCGTGCCATCTACTCCAAACACCAATATCGGAAGCAATATTTTCTGGAGCTATTCCTGGCTGACTCCGATTTTTGGAAACTCTTCCGTTTCCTCCGTAGCACAAGCACGCTTTTACAATGTCAATGCCATGTTTGAGCCGGTGGATATTTACATTAACGGACAGCTCGTTGCTTCCGACCTTGACTACAGCGAATACACCGACTACCTGTACATTATTCCAGGCTACTATAACGTAACCATTTTCCGCAGAACCAATCCTGCTTACCCATTTTTAAGCACCCGCGTCAACTTCGTGCGGAACTCCGTCTGCACCATTTCCCTAATCGGAACCGTTGACAGCCCAGGATTACAATTTATCTGCTAAAAAGACCATACACGCCAAAATTCGCACAACACCCGGCAAAAGGTCGCACGACAGAGTCGTGCTGACACATATGAACAAAAAGGACTCGGAAAGCTCGCTTTCCAGAGTCCTTTTTGTTCATATATTTTGCATCACAACGTGATGCAAACTTTTGACAGCGCAGTTATACCATATTCTGGCATGTATGGTCGACCTCCCACCATAGTTCAGAAAACTGCAAGTTTTCTGAACTTCTCCTTTCTCGCTTTCCAGAATCCTTTTGATTTCATTTTTTTAATACCTTCTACAAGCCTCTATACTTTTTAACACCAACGGATTTCCTGCATATTGCAGAATACCAGCCTGTTCAAATATCATCTTTAGTTTTTCAGCCTCCGTATATTGTTTGTATTCCATCTCTACCTGATGTACCGTATCCTTTAACCTGCTCAGCCGCTCTTTGCTCCCATTAATCACTTCTTTTCCTTTAGCTTTATCGTATACAACATCCCAGGCAGGGCAAAAATATTGAACCGTTGATAACTCACTAATCCTGTCAAGAGAACATAAACTCTGTTCATAATCAACAAATATCGGTAAGTCATGAGCTACGGGTATGGCATCTCCAGTAAAAATCAAACGATCACCAAGCAGGAACGACATGGAACCATGCGAATGACCGCGAGTCAATAAAGCATGTATTTCCATACCTTCTTCAAGAAAAACTGAATCTCCATCCTGAAGCGGAACATCTACTTTTACAGCTTCCGAGAGTAACGTATAAAAATTAGGAATCGGACGTTGAGCGTACTGTTTGTCGATATTCTCAATCCAGTCCAGTTCCAAACTCGGTGCATATACATTGCAATCTGTAATTCTCTTAATTGCTGCTGCACCACCAACATGATCCGGATGAGCATGTGTAAGAAAAATTACTTTTATTTCTGACATATTTCTTCCGATAGAATGTAAGTATTCCTCTATTATTTTTTCCGAGCCGTCAACTCCACTATCTATCAAATAACAGTTTTTCCCGGTAATCAAATATATATTTACATACCTTTTCACTTCCGAGGTTACATAAAAATCTTTTCGTATCAAATGCACATTTTCTGTTATCTTCATATACCTTTCTTCCTTTCTCATTCAAGAATTATTGCATTACTTTCAACAGAATTTTCTCTTAATGAAGCTATTTCTCTGTATTCTTCCGAGGCAAAACATTCCTCTAAATGTTTCCTTGTATCAAATTCAACAATAATTACTCTGTTTGGTTTCCAATCTGCACCTAAGGGTGTTATTTCTTCAGAACGTATAAGATATCTTCCGTTGTATTTTTCTACTATTGGAACAACTTTTTCTGTATATTCCGAATATTCACTGCCTTTGTCTTTGTTGAAAAATATCGTTGCTACAAAATAAACCATATATGCCTCCTTTTTGCAAGTGAACACTTGCATTGTCTATAAAAAGAAATGGCACTTTACAGTGTGCCATCTCTATCTGCCTATACCATTTACAAAATGTTGAACACTACTTTTTATATATTCCTTTGTTTGAAGTTCTGTTAGCTCATCTCCGAAAGATGCTTTAAAAAATACAAAACCAAAATTCATTGCCAAAAAAGCAACTGCAAGACTTTCAATATCATCGGTATGCACCTTCTGAAGTTCCTGCATTTTTGTAAAATAAATAACAAGAACTCTTTTAAATGTATCCGGAATTTCCATGATTCCTGCTTTAGTCAAATCATACAAGTCCGGTGAACGAAGACCCAGCGACACTTTAACCATTCTAGGTGTTACTTTTCTCATATACACTTCGGAAAAAGAACATAAATCGTTAATCAGATTTCCGGTATAAGAAAAATCTTCATCTCTAAGGCAGGGATTCCATTCTGGTAACGTCATTGCTGCTATGACAATTTCCTTTTTTCCTCTGAATTTGCGAAAAATAGTGCATTCGTTGATTTCTGCACGTTTCGCAATGTCCTTTGTCGTAGTAATTGTATAACCTTTTTCCATAATCAACGACATTGTTGCATTTATAATTTTGCTTTGGGTTTCATCAAACATAAAATACCATCCTTGCAAGTATCTACTTGCATAATACAATATTTCCAAAAACTTGTCAATACGTTTTTTTCAAATTTTCGCCCAAGGCCATCTTCCTATTTCAAATGATTTTTCATATTCTTCAATGCCGTTTTCTCCAGTCTGGATACCTGTGCCTGGGAAATGTGGATTTCCTCTGCCACCTCCATCTGCGTCTTTCCTTCAAAAAAACGAAGCTCAATTATATTCTGCTCCCTTGCCGTAAGCTTTTCCATTGCCTCCTTAATTGAAAGTTCTTCTATCCAGTTTTCCTCCTTATTCTTTTTATCACTGACCTGATCCATCAGATACAGCGTATCCCCAGAATCGGAATAAACCGGCTCATACAACGACATTGGTGCCTGTATGGCATCCAGTGCATTTAAAATATCTTCCCTTGGAATACCGGATTCCTTTGCAATTTCTTCAATCGTTGGTTCACGTTCCATCGTTTTCTGTAAAACGTCCTTTGCATAAATTGCCTTATAAGCAATGTCTCTTAACGAACGACTGACGCGAATCGAATTATTGTCCCGCAGATAGCGTCTGACTTCCCCGATGATCATTGGCACAGCATATGTTGAAAATTTTACCCCTTGTGACAAATCAAAATTATCAATTGCCTTCATCAGTCCGATACAACCGATCTGAAACAAATCATCCACATTTTCATTGCTGGAAGAAAAACGCTGAATAATGCTTAACACAAGACGCAGATTTCCTTTAATGTAAGCTTCTCTTGCTTCGGTATCTCCTGCCTTTATTTTTCGTATCAGTTCTTCTTTTTCCTCTCCTTTCAGCAGCGGAAGCTTTGCTGTATTCACTCCACATATTTCCACTCTATATCCAGCCATGGCAAATAACCTCCTGTACATTCTTTACAGTAATCATTTGCCAAATGGCTTTAATTTATTCACCCAAACGCTCATCCAAACTTCAAAATTTCACTGCGTAACCGTCGCATAATCTTCTTTTCCAGTCTTGAAATATACGACTGGGAAATTCCAAGCATATCTGCCACTTCTTTTTGAGTTTTCTCCTTCCCGTCGCGACTGTTCAATCCATATCTTAAGTCAATAATCACCTTTTCACGGTCGCTTAAATTTTTCATGGCATGACGAAGCATCTGTCGGTTTGCTTCTTCTTCCATATTTTTGTATACACAATCTTCCTCTGTGCCAAGAATATCTGACAGCAAAAGTTCATTTCCATCCCAGTCCACGTTCAGCGGTTCATCAATGGAAACTTCCAGCTTCACTTTATTATTTTTACGAAGATACATTAAAATTTCATTTTCAATGCAACGGGAAGCATAGGTTGCAAGCTTAATGTTTTTTCCCGGATTAAACGTGTTGATTGCTTTAATCAGTCCGATGGTACCGATGGAAATCAAATCTTCCACACTAATTCCGGTATTGTCGAATTTTTTTGCTATGTATACCACCAGTCGGAGGTTATGTTCTACAAGAGTAGACTTTGCGTATTCCCGTTCAGCAGAATTAAGCAATTCCAGCATTTTTCCTTCTTCCTCTGCCTCCAACGGCGGCGGAAGCACCTCCGCTCCTCCAATATAATGAATCTCTCCCTTTTTTCCAAACAACAGTTCACGGATACTTGTCACCATCCGAAACATCATTTTACCTTGTACTACAATTTTTACCAGCATAACCACTTTCCCCTTTCTAATTTTCCTGTAAAAGACCGCAGTTAAAAATCACCTGATATTCTTTTCCTTTATACAGGCTTTCTTTTGTAACTGCGGCAATTACATTTTCAAAGCTCCACTGTTTGTTTTCCCATCGAATGCGGACACAATCAAAGGTAAGGCCCTCTAAAAGTCCGTTTTCTCTGCCAACACTATGAAACGGAATAAAATGCAGCCTTTCCGGGCAATTTTCCTTGCAGTAAACAAGCATTTCCCATACCAATTTTTCATCTACCAAAATTACCGGTTTATGATAAAATGGGTCGTGCAGCTTATTTCCGGTATCCATCAGTGCAGTGGCAAGCAGTTTCCGGTCACCAAATTCCAACACTGCCTTTGCTTTCATATGTTCCTCTTTCCAGCGTATTCTGCTCTGCTTTTCCAAAACAAAGCATCCCAGAAAAGCAGTCACAGAAACAAAAATGATTGCCGGAAGCTCTGTTGTACTTCCGGACAAGGAAACTGCATATAAAAAAACGCCCGCAACTACAGAAGAAACCGTAAGAAAAAGAAACAAATGCCATAAGAGATTTTTGGCACCAAAGGCAAAAACATTCATTAAAACCACCACTCCCAACTCTATTAAAAATAAACAAACGGTTTCTGCCGAGCGCAAATACAGTACAACACCCAGACAAGTGGATGCTGCTCCAATTGCAGCCGCCAACAGGCACCAGAGTGTCCGGTAGGATTTGATAATCCGGCGAACCAAAAATAATACCAGTAGATTCATCCAAAAATTCCATAAAAAAAACAAATCTATGTAAAGAATACAGTCCACGAAGCACCTCCTGCATCCAGTATAAATCTGTCCTAACGATTTTTTTGTCAAATGCTGTAAGCATCTGATTATATTTGATGACATAAAACGACAAAAAAACTGTCACATTTAGAACACAGCTTCTAAATATGACAGTCTTTGAAATGCTTAGGTTACAACCTGTTTTCAGTTCTATTCCTTGCCTCTCTTTTCGGTTAAAAAGCTTGGAATATTAATTTTTTTCTTTCCTAAATCTACCACTTCATCAGAGGAACCGGAAGAAACCGATGTCTCACGAAATTCGCGCATTGGCGTATAGCCGGTGCCTGCAGGGCGTTCCGTCTGGCCAGCCTGTTTTCCATAGCCGGAACCAATATAGCTAGTAATGGACTTTCTGCTGTCTTTTAAGTTGAAATCAAACTGGTCTGCTACACCACCGTTACGAACAGTGCTTGTTGTGTAAGAAGGCACTCTTGTTCTAGAAAGCTCGGGCTCCATCTGCTTTGCTGCAGCTTCCATACCAGTTGCAATAATTGTAACGGTAACTGACTCCGGAGTGCTTAAATCTTCGATGCAGCCGAAGATAATGTTTGCATCCTCGCCTACCAGCTCCTGCACATAGGTTGCAGCCTCTGTAGCCTCAAGGAATGCAACATCACCGGAGAAGTTAATAATCATGCCGTCTGCTCCATCAATGGTTGTTTCAAGCAGCGGACTCTGAATTGCCTGCTGAACAGCAGCCATGCAACGTTCTTCACCGGTTGCTGTACCCATACCAATGTGAGCGATACCTTTATCTCTCATAATTGTCTGCACATCTGCGAAATCAAGGTTCATCTGACCTTTCTTGTTAATGAGGTCGGTAATTCCCTGAACACTCTGCATAAGAACTTCATCCGTGCGTGCGAAAGCATCTGCCATGGAAGCTTTTCTGTCCATAAGGCCTAACAGTTTGTCATTCGGAATAACAATTAACGTATCAACATTATGACGCAGACGCTCGATTCCATCCATTGCAAACTGCATACGCTTTTTTCCTTCGAATTTGAACGGTTTAGTAACAAAGCCAACCGTAAGAATACCCATTTCCTTTGCCAGCTGTGCTACGACCGGAGCAGCACCTGTTCCGGTACCGCCACCCATACCACAGGTGATGATAACCATGTCAAAGTCACGAACTACTTCTGCCAGCTCGTCCTTATTTTCTTCTGCGGCCTTTTCCCCTTTTTCCGGGTCTGCACCTGCACCAAGGCCTTTGGTAAGCTTTTCACCAATCTGAATACAAGTTTCTGCCTTACAATTTCTTAATTGCTGCTTATCTGTGTTAATGCATACAAATTCCACGCCCGTAACACCGGAAACAATCATGCGGTCAACCGCATTATTTCCGCCGCCGCCGACACCTACAACCAGAATTCTTGCTGCCACATCCGGCTCGCCCTTACTAATCTCAATCATGTTACTGCCCACGGATAGTTCCTCCTTTTATCTAAAATTGGAATAAATTCTATTTTAACTCATTTTAATCCCCATTCCGGGAACTTTTTTCGTTCGAGAAAGTGCTCCGGAAATTCACGCAGGTGATTTTTGATGCTGCATCAGGGATCATTTGTGACATTCTCGGCACAAATAACCGTGTGAGGAAATAAAACCTCCGAATATTTTCACACTAACAATATCTTGTGTCAAGAAACACTTTGCTCAATATATCTATATTATATAATACTTGCAAATCCTATATTAATCAAGCAAATTTTTTTATTTTTTAAATATTTTTTTATCTATTCCTGTCTGAATATCACATCCGCATTTTCCTTACTGTAATTTTGCATATCAAGAGTTCCCGTTCTACCTTTCAGAGACGCAATAATACCGACAAGAGCATTTAACGCTTCGTCATAGCTTGTCTTCTTTCCAAGCAATACAACAAGCCCATCTGCATATAGTGTCACCTCATATCCGGAATCGAATGCAATTTTCTGTACATAAATCCCATTTTTTTCAATCAGGCGTGTCAGTTCCAGAATTGTATCAAACAGACTTTGCTTTTGCACCCGCAGCTTCTGGTATAAAACAATTTCATCAAATTCAAGACCGGTAATAATCGGAACGCCTTCCAGCTGCTCATTTGATGTTTCTACGATAATTCCGTCCTTATCAAAAAACATATAGCGTCCCATAATAATGACGCAGCCGGTCACACGCTTTTCGTGCACGACAATTCGTGCCGTATGTGAATCTACATAGCTGATTTCATACTTTTCTATGAAAGGAATTTCCTCCGGTGAAAAAGTATCGGTCAGGCAAAAAAACGGAGTCACGGAAGTCAGTACATTCCGTTCGAGCTTTTTTTTGAACTCCTCTTCAGTATAACGTGTCAGACCTTCTATCGTTATATTTTTCAGGCGGTACAGATTATACCCCCAGATAAGCACCGCCATAAGTGCAAGTACTGCCAGAATGCCCAGCATCAGCCGAACTGATATGTTTTCTTTTGTTGTATCCTTATTTTGCTCTGTCATGACACATTCCTATTCTCTGTATTCTATCTGGTTGGATACTCCCAGTGCAATCCCCATTTCAAACAGGAGTGCTACAAGAGAGCTTCCTCCATAACTGATAAATGGCAGCGGAATACCGGTAGACGGCATAGTATTGGTTACTACCGCCACGTTGATAATGACCTGTACTGCGATATGTGTCATCACTCCAACCGCTATCAGACTGCCAAATAAATCCGGAGCATTTACGGCAATTACAAATAATCTCCACAGCAGCAGCAAAAATAAAAGCAACACTGCAATCGCACCGATTAGTCCAAGCTCTTCACAGATTACCGAAAAAATCATATCGTTGTGGGATTCCGGAATAAATCCAAGCTTCTGGACACTGTTTCCAAGCCCTTTTCCTAAAATTCCGCCGGAGGCAATTGCATATAACCCCTGAAGTGTCTGATATCCTTTCGGATGGGTTTCCACATTAATCCAGGCATCAATTCTTGTTGCACGAAATCCATCGCCAAAAAAAAGAACTGCTGCAATACCAAGTACACCAAGTAAAAATACTACGATATACAGCCATTTTTTTCTGCTTGTTACAAAGCAGACCACATAAACAATGGCTGCCAGTACAATTGCCGTACTTAAGTTTTCCACCAGCACAAGAAAAATCAGTGGTGCAACTCTGAGCAGGATTCCCACAAAGCCTTTGATGTGTGACATCATCTTTGGAGCACGGGATGCCAGATATGCCGTCAGTAGAATAATACAGATTTTCGTCAATTCAGACGGCTGAAAGCTTCCAATGCCTGGAATTTCAATCCAACGTTTTGCACCCTTTATTTCTTCTCCGACAAATAATACAACCACCTGCAATGCCGCACAAAGCAGATACAAAAGCGTAATCGGACGAATTTTGATTATCGGCAGCGGATGAATGATATAGCGATAATCAATTTTTGAAACTACAACCATAACAATCAGCCCAAATACAGCAAAAATCATCTGTTTTCTTAAAAATAAGGTTGCATCACCGTAATATTTGGTAGCGTTGTAGGAGCTTGTGCTGTAAATCATTACAAGTCCGAAACACACAAGAAAAACAGTTAAAAACAGCAGGCTGAAATCATAAGCCCTGCGTACTCTTCCTGGGACACGTTTTACTACCTGTTCAGTTTCTGTCTGCTCCTGTCTTTGTCGATTCATTCTGCAATTCCTTTAACATAATCTTTAAAAATTCTGCCGCGCTCTTCATAGTTTTTAAACATTCCCCAGCTTGCGCATGCCGGAGAAAGAAGCACTGCATCTCCCGCTTCTGCATGGGAAACACAAAATTCCATGGCTTCCTCAAAGGTATCCTTTAATACGATGGAAAGCACACCAAGCCGTTTTGCCGTTTCTGCAATTTTTTCCTTTGTCTGCCCTATCAGTACCAGATGCTTAACTTTTCCGTCAAACGCATTTATCCACTCTTCGTATTCCGAGCCTTTATCGTAACCTCCGCCGATAAGTAGCGTTGGTTTGCTCATTGCCTGAATTCCTTTGATTGCGGCATCCGGATTTGTTCCCTTGGAGTCGTTATAATAGTCTACGCCACGCTTTGTCGCCACAAATTCAATCCGGTGCTCTACCGCATGAAACTCCATCAAGCCCTTTCGTATTGCCGGAAGCGGTACTTCCATGCAGAGTGCCGCACCAATTGCAGCCATGGCGTTTTCATAGTTATGCAGACCAATAATATTTAATTCCTTTGTCTTGCATATTTCCGTACGCTTTCCGGCTGCCGCATAATAAATGCAGTCATTTTCAAGGTACAAGCCGTTTTCTAACGGCTGTCTGCTGGAAAACCATAAAATCCGACAGGAAAGTTCTTTGGCGTATTTGCGAAGCATCGAGTCCTCATAATTTAAAATACAGGTCTGCTTATTTGTCTGGTATTTTGACACGTTCAGCTTTGCTCTGGCATAGTTTTCCATTGTATGATGACGGTTTAAGTGATCCGGCGTAAGGTTCAAAATCATGCTGACATCTGGCACAAAGTCCTGCTGTACTGTTTCCAGTTGAAAGCTGGAAAGCTCTGCCACGGTAACTGCCTGTTCGCTAATCTGCTCTGCAACCTCCGTATACGGAATTCCGATGTTTCCAACAACAAAAACCTCAGAAAAACACTGTTTCATGATTTCCCCGGTCAGTGCAGTTGTTGTCGTCTTGCCATTGGTTCCAGTAATACCGATAAATTTTCCGCCTGCAATCTGATAGGCAAGCTCAATTTCTCCCCAGACCGGAACTCCCTTGTTTTTTAACGAAAGAACATACGGCAAATCCGTTGGTACTCCCGGGCTTAACACAAGAAGCTCTGTTTCTTTTTCAAGCTCCGGTGTAAATTTCCCACAGACAACCGGAACATCTGCCCCGATTTTTTCCAACACATCCTTTGTATTCAATGCTTCGTTGCTGTCATATAAGGTAACGGCTGCATTTTTATGTACCAAAAGCTTTACCGCTGCAATTCCGCTGATGCCGCTTCCGACAACAGTTATTTTTTTATTTGAAAACATACTGTATTCCTCCCCTATTGTATATCTATTTTATTCTACCACAAATCTTTAATTCTGCAAGAAAAATCATTTTCGTATTCGAGACACTTTTTCTTATTCTGTTTTCGCAGAAATTCCAAGATACGGCAGGATAACTTCAAACAGCTCTGCAATCACAGGTGCAGCAATTGTGCCTCCATAATACAGACCCTCCGGTTCATCAATGATGACCATGGCAATCACCGTTGGGTCATCTGCGGGTGCAAAACCGATAAAGGACGCAATATATTTTTCGCTTCTTCTTGGAAGTTTTTCTGAGGTTGCGGTTTTTCCTCCAATGTGGAAGCCTTCCAGAAAAGCCTTATTTCCCGTACCTTCCGAAACAACCTGTTCCAGTACTGTCCGCATGGTTTCACTCGTTTTTTGCGAAACCAAACCACTTTCCCCTCTGCCGTCTATTGTTTTAATCGTATTTCCGGCATTGTTTACGATTTCTGTTACAAAATGAGGAGTTATTTTTGTTCCACCGTTTACAACTGTACTGACCGCAGACATCAATTGTAACGGAGTAATCTGAAAGGACTGTCCAAAGGACACAGTAGCAAGCTCCACTTCACCGACATTTTCTGCCTTGTGCATAATGGAAGACGCTTCTCCGGGCAGATCAATTCCTGTTTTCTGAAATAAGCCGAGTTTTTCAAAGGTTTCATAGATATTTTCAATTCCTGTTCTGGAACCAATTTCCATAAATGCCGGATTACAGGAATTTTTGATTGCTTCCACAAAGCTCTGGGAACCGTGTCCCAGGGTTTTATGACAACGTATTCTGCGGTCTGCAACAATTTTATATCCCGGACAATAAAACGTATCATTCAAAGCCAGCACGCCATGTTCGAACGCTGCCGTTGCTGTTACGATTTTAAATGCCGAGCCGGGCTCATAGGTATCACTAATGCAGGAATTCCGCCACATCAGATTTAAAAGCTCCGTTCTTTTTTCCTGCGTCAGTTCTTCCTCTGTGTAAGAGGCTGTGTAAAATTCCGTCAGCTCATACGGTTGGTTTAAATCGTATTCCGGCACATTCACCATAGCATACAGTTCGCCATTTTGTGGATTCATCACAAGAATACTGACACTTTTGGCTGATTTGGCTTCCCAAACTCCCATTGCAATTTGTTCCGCATAGCTTTGAACAACCACATCCAGCGACGTTTTAATGCTGTTTCCACTGATTGGAGCTACCATGTTTTCCGCCATATCCGGAATTTCAATTCCATGTGCGGTCGTCATGGTAAGTATTTTACCATTTTCTCCCTGTAACCAGAAATCATATTTTACTTCCAAGCCAAGTATTCCCTGATTATCACTTCCTGTAAATCCGAGAACCTTGGAAGCAAGAGAGGCATAAGGATAATACCGACGGTAATCCTCGTCTACCATGACGCCATCCAGCTCATATGCTCGTACAGCATCGCCAATTTCCTTGTCTACATTTGTTTTTATTATTTCAAGGGAAGAATATTTTTCTATGCGCTTTCTTACATATGCTTCGCTTAGACCCAGCTCGCAGCAAAGGACTTCAATTACCGTTTCCGGCTCTGTCAGCTGGTTATGTATAACTGAAATTGTACAGACCGGCATATTATCTGCCAGCACAATTCCATTACGGTCATATATTTTTCCACGCTCTGCCTTGATTGTGCGTTCTCGTTCGTGTAAATCCTTTGCTGCCGCAGACAGCTTTTCCGAGCATGGCACCATCAGATAAAATATACGGACAGACAGCCCCACCGCTGCAAGTATAATCACAAAAAGGACAAGTAAAAGAGTACGTTTCTGAAACGTTTTGATAAAACTCATATCGGTTTTTCCTTCTTTTCTTATCCTTTATTGTATTCTCTCTGTTTTTTGTTTATTCCGGAATAACATCCGGATTGCTTTCGTTATTTTCCGGATTATAGTCCGGATTATCTTCTTCGTTAATGTCACGGTCGACATCACGAATAATTTCTACACGATAATTGATTTCTCCTTCCGGATACATTTTCAGGTAAGGAAGTGCTTCTTCCAGAATTTCAGCTGCAAGTACGGATGCAGTGGAAGACCTCGACATTTTTTCTTCATCATGTGCTTCATCAACAACCACATACGCAATTATCGTTTTATCCTCTGACTCAACAAAGCCAAGGAAAGATACCAGGTTTTTTCCTGCTTCACGAGGATATTTCTGCGCTGTTCCGGTTTTACCGCCCATCAAATAGCCGGTTACCTGTGCCTTGTTTGCTGTTCCCTCCTGCACTGTTAAAAACATGGCTTCCTTAATAAACTCGCTAGTATCTGCGGATACTGTTTTCGTTACAACAATCGGTTCAATTTTTTTAATGGTGGCACCCTCAGAATTTTTTATTGCTTTTACTACATGCGGCTCATAATACGTTCCTCCATTAATCAAAGACGCAAAAGCAGATGCCATCTGCAGCATATTGACCGTAAAGGACTGACCGAAGCTACTCGTCGCAAGCTCAGTCTGGTTTAAGTTTTCCAAAGGAATCAGACTTCCGGCTGTTTCCCCCGGTAAATCTATTCCGGTTTTTGTTCCAAGCAGAAAATGTTTTTGATAAAAATAAAAAATATCCCTGCTTTCCTCTGCTGCAAGCTGCATTAACGCATCATTACAGGAAAGCATCAATGACTGGGCAAGACTGATTTTTCCGTGTCCACGGGAATTGCTGCATCGAATGGTAATGTCTCCGGCAAAGGTTTCTTTACCATCACACAAAAATTCTGCCTCCGTATCTGTAATCTTTTCTTCCAGTGCAGCCGCTACTGTCATTGGTTTAAACGTGGAACCCGGTTCATATGCATCACTGATGCAGAAATTTCTCCAGAGATCATATAACGCATTTACGGTCTGCTCATCCGACATTGCTTTTCGTTCTTCTTCGGTATACCGGAGTGATAAATCTCTTGGTGCATTCAGATTATAGCTGTAATTGGACTGCATGGCATACACTTCCCCTGTATCTGCATCCATCAGTACCACACCTACGTTTTCTGCCCCTACGGTATCCAGGAACTCTTCTACATGACGTTGTACCACTCTCTGGACATTAACATCGATGGTGGAGACAATCTGATTTCCGTCCACCGCTTCTTTCACGGTTTTCTGGATATTCAGACTGGAATCGTAATAGCCATAGGTTCTGCCGTTTGTGCCAATCAGTTCTTCGTTATATTGCTGCTCAATTCCGTAAGAACCGACATCACCTGACACAGTAAAGCCAATTACATGGGACGCCACTGACTCATAGGGGTAGGAACGCTGATACTCTTCTTCAAACCACACGCCTTTAAGCTCACCCTTTAAAGCTTTATTTTGTTCCTTTTGTTTTTTCCACTCTTCTTCGTATTGTGTCAGCAAATCCTTTTCGCTGTACGACAGTTGTCGTTTTAATATAACATAAGAACTATTTTTCTTTTCTACAAGAATAGAACGAAGTTCTGTTTCATCCAAGCCATACACCGAAACCAGCGCCTGTATTGTTGGCTCCACATTAGTTTCGTCTGCCAAAAGAACTTTGGGATCCAAAATCAGATGGTATATCAAATTGCTGGCTGCTAAAACATTACCGTTCCGGTCTAAAATATCCCCGCGCTTGTACGGAATCACTGAAGAAACATAGCTCTGCTGCGCTAAGGCACTTTTTTCATACTTATCCTCACCAGACAAACTTGCAAGGCGAATCATTAATACAAGAAACAGTACAAAAAAGACGCAGAAGAAAAAAACCAGTCTGTTTTGCATCCAGCTTCTCAGTTTTTTTATTTGCTTTTTCTTTTGTTTTTCTTGTTTTTCCTGCATAAATCCTCACTTTTATTCCGGAATGTCCTGATACTGCCTGAAATACCCTTCCGGTTCATTGTTATAATAAATTACTTCATTGTTGTTTGGATAAACCATTCCCAATACGCCAACTGCCATCTGATATACCGTTTCCAAATCGTATTTTTCATTTTCCAAAACTGCAGCCAGTGCATTATTTTCTTTTTCCAGTCCACTAATCTGCGTTTCCAAAGAAGAAATGGATTTATTTAATTGTACCACATCCGACTGAACTTTTAAATAGTTAAAACAAACAAATAAGGTAGCTGCAATAGCGCACATAAGAAGTAATGCTGAAATCAAATCAATTCCCTGACCGATTTTTACCTTTGGTTTTAATTCCGGCTGTTCTACTCTTCTTGGCCGGCTGACGACTTCTTCTTCCCATTGCGGCTGCAGCTTCCGTGCTGCAGAACCGTTTTCAAATCCCATTGAATATCTTTTCTTCTCTTCCATATCACTTATACCCTTTCAAAAATTCTGAGTTTTGCACTTTTCGATCTCGAATTTAATCTTAACTCATCTTCGGACGGCAGAATTGGTTTTTTCGTAACCACTTTTCCTTTGCTGACCTTTCCGCAAACACAGACTGGGAATTCCGGTGGACAAATGCACGGATTTTCATTTTCCCGGAATTTAAGCTTTACAATGCGGTCTTCCAGCGAGTGGAATGTAATCACGCATAATCTTCCGCCCGGAGCCAGCAGTTCAATCATATCATCCAGTGTATTTTCCAAAACCTCCAGTTCACGATTCAGTTCAATCCGGATTGCCTGAAAGGTTTTCTTTGCCGGATGTCCGGTATTCATTCTGATTTTTGTAGGAATGGCAGCCTTGATTGCTTCCACAAGTTCAAAGGTTGTTTCTATTGGTTTTTCCTGGCGCATCCGTACAATGTGCTTTGCAATATTTTTTGCAAACTGATCTTCCCCATAATCACGAATCATGCGAAACAGTTCCATTTCACTGTAGCCATTCACAATATCCTTTGCGGTTTTTTCCATACGGTTGTCCATCCGCATATCAAGAGGAGCATCCACTTTATAAGTAAAACCTCTTTCTGTGGTATCCAGCTGATAAGAAGAAACTCCCAAATCCAGCATAATACCATTTACTTTTGTAATTTCCTGTTCCTGAAGCACCTGTGCCATTGCTTCATAGTTGCTTCTTACAATAGTAACAAACGGAAAGTCCTTTAAGCGTTCGCTGGCTGCCGCAATTGCATCTGCATCCTGGTCAATACCGATAAAACGCCCTTTTCCTTTCATTTTTTCGCAGACAGCCTTTGCATGTCCGGCTCCTCCGAGAGTACCATCCACATAAATCCCACCAGGTTTTACCTTAAGTCCATTTACTGTTTCATCATACAATACAGAGGTGTGATTAAATTCAATTGTCCAGTTCATCTTTTATCCCTCTCCTTTTCTTAAAAACTGAGGCCGAATTCTGACATATGCTCCGCCACCTCATCCATATTGTCATAGCAATCGTTCTTTTCCCAGCGTTCTTTGCTCCAGATTTCAATTTTGGAGAGCACGCCTACAAATACAACTTCTTTTTCCAGACCCGCTGACTGTCTAAGTTTTGCAGGAATTAAGATTCTTCCCTGCTTGTCCACCTCACAGGCTGCTGCACCTGCCATAAAATAACGCTGCAGTTGTCTGGCTTCTTTTGTTCCGGGAAGCTTTTTTAAGCCTTCCACAAATTTTTCCCACTCTTCGTAGGAATACACAAAAAGGCAGCCATCCAGTCCCTGAGTTACTACAAAGTTTTCACCAAGCATTTCTCTGAACTTGGACGGAACAATAATACGTCCTTTTTCATCAATTGTATGGTTATATTCACCCATGAACATTCCGGTCACCCCCTTTTGCAACGTGGCAGCTTCGAAAGCAGATGCTCCATTTTGCACCACTTTCACCCACTATGCACCACTCTTTACATCATTTTACTCCACTTTTTTAAAAATAGCAATAGAAAAATGCATAAAAAAAGAACATATCCGTTTTTTGAATATGTTCTTTTTGTTCTTTTTGTTCTTTTTATTTATTTTTTCCTGTTTTCATTTTTTTGGGCTTCGCTTTTTTTGCCGCACTGTTTTTTGTTATCTGATCCGTCAATATAAAAATTCCACCGACAATCAGTAGCAATGCTCCGACATGCTCTAGCGAAAAACAGCTATCCAGAAGCAACATGGAGTCCAGACGGATAAATTCCATGAAAAACAACATGGTTCCATAACCAATAAGATAAATGGAAAAAAGGACACCGCTGAGTTTTTTCTGTTTCCATGTGATAAAAAGTATTAGAAGGAGCAGTATTAAAAGAACTGTTTCATATAAGGATACCGGATGCACCTGAAGAAAACCTCCGCATACCATCTTTGAAGATGCCCTGCTTAACATCATTGCCTTGGTATCTACATCCTGCAGCGATACCTGCATGGCAAAAGCACCATCCGAATATGTGCCAAGCATATTTCGTCCAAAAAAGCAGCCGACACTTGCCAGAATCTGTCCGACCACAATCCCCAGCATGGATGTATCACAAATTTCGAGCCAGGACAGTTTTTTGTTTCGACAATAAAAAAAGGAAGTAAGCATTCCGGCAATTACTGCGCCGGCAGCAGACATACCACCATCTCTTATGTCAAAAGCATTTTCCTGATCGTTTAAAAAATACTCCCAATGAGTAATGATATATCCGATTCTCGCACCGACCAGACCTGCCACCACAACGCATATGGCAAGGTCTAAATACTGCTCTGTGTTCTGCCCTGTTTTTTTGGCAAGACGTTCTGTAATAAACAGCCCCAGAAACATGGCGAATGCAATCAGAATTCCTGACAATGAAATGTGAAGTTTAAAAATCTGAAAGCCTTCCAACAAATGCTCAATCGTAATGCCAAGTCCGGGAAAATTCACCTGACCGCCTGTTGTTAAAAAAAATCCCATAATACTCCTTGTTTTTTTCGAAGAAAAAATGCCCGCCCTTATGTGGGCAGAGGATTTTACTCCTTGTTTTTATTATACGTTGAAGCGGAACAGAACAACATCTCCGTCCTGAACAACATATTCCTTACCCTCGGAACGCACCAGACCTTTTTCCTTTGCTGCATTGAAGCTGCCGCATTCCGTTAAATTATCGTAGCTTACAATTTCCGCACGGATAAAACCACGTTCAAAGTCACTGTGGATTTTACCAGCCGCCTGCGGTGCCTTGGTTCCTCTTGTAATGGTCCATGCCTTTGTTTCCTTTGGACCTGCAGTTAAGTAGCTGATTAAGCCAAGGGTATGATAGCTGGCACGAATCAACTTTTCCAGACCGCTTTCTGTTAAGCCAAGGTCATCCAAAAACATCTTTTTATCTTCCTCGTCCAGTTCCGCAATTTCCTGCTCAATCTGGGCACAGATTACAAATACCTCCGAGCTTTCCTTTGCCGCAAATTCCTTAACCTTCTGCACATACGCATTGGAAGCACCCTCGTCTGCCAGATCAGAGTCCTTTACATTAGCTGCATAGATGACCGGCTTGCCTGTCAACATATTGTACTGTGCATAAAATTCAGCTTCCTCTTCGTCCAGAAGTTCAAAGGTTTTTGCCAGATTGCCAGCTTCCAAATGCTTCATAAGACGTTCAATCATTGCTGCTTCCTTTGCCAGAGACTTGTCATTTTTAGCTCCGCGGATAACTCTGGACGCTCTTCGCTCCAGCACCTCCATATCGGAGAAAATTAACTCCATATTGATGGTTTCGATGTCTCTTACCGGATCAACCGAGCCTTCCACATGAATAATATTGGAGTCTTCAAAGCAGCGCACCACATGCACAATGGCATCCACTTCACGGATGTTGGCGAGAAACTGGTTGCCAAGTCCTTCGCCCTTGGACGCACCCTTTACCAGACCTGCAATATCAACAAATTCTACTACCGCAGGAACTACCTTTTCCGAAGCATACAGCTTTCCAAGCACATCCAGACGCTCATCCGGCACTGGAACAATACCTACGTTAGGATCTATGGTGCAGAACGGATAGTTTGCGGACTCTGCTCCTGCTTTTGTCAATGAATTAAATAATGTACTTTTACCAACATTTGGTAAACCGACGATTCCGAGTTTCATCGTATATAATCTCCTCTCAAAAAAGCTTGCATTCAGTTTACCACAGACCGGATTTTTTTTCAATACTGCGTTTAATCCGTTTTGTGTCAAGTAAAAGCAAACATTGACAATTGCATTTTCCATTGAAACACATTTTAGATTAAGGTAATCAAAGTTTATATAAAGAATGCCGCATAGAGAGGAACGATTTTTTTATCGTCCTCGAACGCAAAATTTTTCGCAGAGAGCTTAATCGCATAGGCAGGCTTGTAGGTGTCCATATAAACCTTTAAGCTCTTTGCTCTGATATTGTCTGCCGACCTGACTTCAATCGGAATGAGCTGACCGTCACACTGAATAACAAAATCTATTTCAGCTCCACGCTCTGCCCCCCAATAGTAGGTGTTATAGCCGTTTATAGAAAGCGGCACATTAACATAGTTTTCAGCCATACCGCCCTTTTTAATCAGCTAATATTGAAAACGGGTATTCTTCTTTGAGAGCTGAACGGTAATATTGTCATAAACCAGCCTGGTTTTCTTGATTTCGTTCAAGTTATTATACTTGCTCATATCATTAAGGTAGCTTGCCAGAATAGTATCCTGCGTATGACGGACAAGGATATAATCCCTCGTTTCAGCAAACTGCATGACACATTCTGGCATACCACCCACAGCAAAATACTGACGATAAAGCTGCATTGCCGCATCGTGCTAGGCAGATGGCATAGGACTGTCCGTTTCAAAGCATTTCTTAATCTGCTCTACAAGATTATTTTCACCCATTGCCAACATAAATTCCTCCATGTCCATAGGATAGAGGGTTTTCATATCGACCTTGCCGACAGGGAACGAAAACTTTGCTCTGTTGACCGCCACACCGAGCAGACTGCCTGCCACAATAATATGATACTCCGGAGCATCTTCGCAAAAATATTTAAATGCTGTCAAAGCCCTTTCACAAAGTTGTACCTCATCAAATACAATCAGCGTTTTTTCTTTTACAATCGTCTGACCTGCGATATGAGATAAAATCGGTATCAGATAATCGGGGCTGATATTTTCCTCAAAGGTTTCATTTAACTTTGGATTGGTTTCAAAATTGAAGTACGCTACATTTTCATAAGCCTTACGCCCAAATTCCAGAATAGAGTAGGTTTTGCCAACCTGTCTTGCTCCCTGCAAAATAAGGGGGTTGCGATGTTCACTTTTTTTCTACGCCTCTAAGAAGCTCATAATCTTTCTGCACATATTCTAATCCTCCTGATTACAAAATTCAAGAAACGAGAATAAGTATATCCGATTATCGTGTAAAATTTAACCGATTTTGTGTCAAGATTTACATTAAATAGCATGAATATTTTTGAGTTTTCATCACATTTCGACGTGAATATTATTTTCTGTGCTTTTCCATGTCCTTACAACTAGTATTATCATTCCTCTAAATTCTTGCACTTTACTTTCTCACCATATGGCTACCTCTTATTCTTTTCATCTCTCCATCATTCACCAGTCACTATCCCAGTCATCTAGGCTGTCATCCCAATCCCAATCATCATCCCAATCATCGTCATCATCCCAGCTGTCATTGCTATCCCAGTCATCGCCATTATTCGTTGAATATGAGTAGGAGTGATAATACTTGGAATCTTCAAAATTTCCAAAACCATAGTTGGTTTCGTATAGGTCAGCGTAGTAAGAACCTATGTAAGCATCTTCCAGATACTCATAGGTAGATAAATCATACTCAGAATCATAAATATCCCAGGCTGAATCTTCCCAGACATACCATAACGAACCACTGTAATAATAATTGACATTGTTAATTTCATAATAGCCCTGCTCCGGTCGACCTGCACCTGTGAACGTTACATATGCTGTAAATGCCAGTAAAAGCAACTTTCCCAGTAACCAGGGCAATATCTGTATGCCAAGGAAAATTCCAAGAATTTTCCAAATCGCCTTTGATTTCTTGCGTGTTTTTTTGTTTGGAATATCCGTTTGCGGATACGAATAATTTTCTGCATATTCAGTAGCTCTTTGTCGGTTGCTTCGGCCTTTGAGCTGCATGGTCAGACGTTCTTCCATTTTTGCATACAGCTCATTCACTGCATACGCTTCGTCAAGACCTTCATAGCGTATTGCTCTTGTTCCGTCCGCTTTATTTTTATAAACCACAAAATTCCCTGTATACGAATCCTGATATATGCCAAATGCTTTAGGGCCTCTGTAATCTACACCAATATAGGTATTCATGGCATCTGTCGGTATATTGTACTCCATAACCCACTGCAGCAGTTCATCTATTGTCGTTGGAGTTTTTTCCATATTGCTATACATACCCTAAGCCCTTTCTGAATCCCTTGTCTCGACCACCACAAATATACCGTCTGTAAAATCCACCGTTGCCGTTTCTTCGATAATTTCGTTGCTGACGCAAAGCGTACTGCCACGACAAACCGTGTGGTCTGTTAAAGAGTATTTAAAACCACGCAGCGTTACGCCCTGCACCGTTTCCGTCAATGCAAGCAGGGAAACAAAGGCTCCGTACTGCTCCTGTTTTTTTAAGGTAAAATTTTGATTTTTTAAATACAAGCGGTTGGTTTCGTTTATAATTTCTGCTTCCATGCTGCGTTTTAACAGGCATTGCAGCAAAAACACATTGGCAAGGCTGTGATCCAGCCGGGAACCTGTCGCCCCTAAAAAAACAAATCTGGTACAACCCATCGACTGTGCCGTTTCTATGGCAAGCTCGGTATCCGTCTGATCCTTTTCCGGTGGGTGCCGAAAAATAATGCGGTTGTCATAATCGTCCAAAAGACTCTGATTGACCGTATCAAAATCTCCCACAATGGCATCTGGCAAAAGTCCGAGTCGATGAGTCGTTTCTAGTGCCCCATCCACAACTATCAGCAGCTGTTCCGGATGCTGTTTCACATAATTGAAAATAAACGGTTCCGGTCGTGTACCACCGGTAATAACACAAGCTGTTTTCTGCATCTTTTTCCTTTATTTTCATACAGTAAACCATTTTCTATTCTGCATGAATTTGCAATATTTTTCTGCGCTGTTTCACAACGTGCTTTAGACATTTTTGTTTCTGCTTATTTCAGAAATTGCTTTAACCAATTTCTGATGCAACACGCCCGGCTGCCTGATAAAATGCCGCCATATTTTCTGAAATATTCCCCTGAAACACCGCCGTTCCGGCAACAACCACATTCACCCCGGCTTTGATTACTTCTTCTACGTTGCCAAGATGGATGCCACCGTCCACTTCCAGATTACAGGACGGATTTTTTTCTTCTATCATACGGCGCACCATGCGGATTTTTTCCAGAGTTTCCAGAATAAACTTCTGTCCGCCAAAGCCGGGATGTACTGACATCAGCAATACCATATCCACCTGGGAAATCCATGGTTCTAACACAGTAGCTTTTGTTTCCGGGCTGATGGACAAGCCCACCTTGCAACCACATTTGCGAATTTTCTGAATGGTTGCACCAATATCTTCACAGGCTTCTGCATGAATGGTAATCAGGTCGGCCCCTGTCTTTTGAAATTCCTCAATATAGCGAATTGGCTCCTGCACCATCAGATGCACGTCAAAAAAAAGGGGCGACGACGGGCGGATGCTCTGAATGACCGGCATTCCAAACGAAATGCTCGGTACAAACAGACCGTCCATCACATCAATATGAAGCCAGTCACCACCGGCGTTTTCAATTTCTTTTAACTGTTCTCCCAGCCGTGTAAAATCTGCCGCAAGGATAGACGGTGATAAATGAAACATAATTTTCTCCCATTTTCGAGCATTGTGCCGAACATACCTTTACAAGCTGTACCCGACACTAATACCGATATTTTTTCTTTTCTTTTAATTCTTTATAAATCTGCAAATAACTCTGATAGCGTTCCCTGGAAACCATTCCTTTCGTCAGTGCCTCTTTTACTGCACAGTCCGGTTCATTTTCATGCATGCAACCACGAAAACGACATTTTCCTTCAAAAGGATGAAATTCCGGAAAATACTTTTTTACGTCCTCTGCCTCGATTTCTTCCGGTTCCAGTGAGCTAAATCCCGGTGTATCCAGAATATAAGTATTATCCTTAATCCAAATAAATTCCGAATGTCTGGTTGTGTGTTTTCCTCTGCGGATTTTTTCACTGACTGCTCCGGTTTCCATAATAACTCCCGGCTGCAAAAGATTGACAAGAGTGGATTTTCCGACACCGGAAGGGCCGGCAAGCACTGTAGTTTTACCTTTCAACAGCTGCTCTATTATCTCTAAGCCGTCTTTTTCTTTTGCCGAAAGAAAGCAGATTTCATAGCCGGAATTACGGTAAGCATTTTTGAATTTTTCACATTCTACTTCTGAAATAAGGTCTGTTTTGTTAAAACAGAGAATGACCGGAAGCTGCTGTTTTGCCATTAAAAGCAGAAATCGGTCAAGAAGCCCCCAGTTTGGTTCCGGGTCTTTTGCCGCAAAAACCAAAAGTGCCTGATCTGCATTTGCCACTGCCGGACGAATCAGACAGCTTTTTCTTGGAAGAATTTCAATGACAGAAGCAAGCTTTTTTTCTTCATCCAAAACTTCCAGTTCAACATTGTCACCAACAAATGGCTTTACCTTTTGGTTACGGAAAGCACCTTTTGCCTTGCATTCGTAGACACAGGCACCTTCCGTATGCACATAATAAAATCCTGCAATTCCTTTAATTATTTTTCCTGTCACTATTGTGTAAACTCCTGTAACTCTACTGTCCACTGTTTTGCCATCAGTCCTTCATCCCCAATGAAGAGATATACCTGGGCAAGACCTTCTTCCAGTGCCGGATAGGTATCTTTCTTTAAAGCAAATGAAAACGCTTCCTTTGGATAATCGTTATAAGACATTGTTCCTTCCGCAATCAGATAGGACACTCCGGAGTTTATCATGTCAATTTCGATATAATAAAATACGGTTTCTCCTTCCGCAAATGGCACTTCCTCACCCGCCGTACTTAAAATAAGTGGGAAATAATCTGCTGCTACTGCAGGAACAGACGTTGGCTCCGGTGTTGCTGTAGGTTCCGGTGGAACTGTCGTCTCCGGATTATCGGAAGGTGTTTCTGTCGGTCCCGGTGTGACTGTTGTCTCCGGATTATCGGAAGGTGCTTCCGTTGGCTCCGGCGTTGGTGTTGGAGCAGGTCCGTCACTGACAACAACATTAATTGCCGTGCCTGATAAAACAGAATCTCCTTCTGCAACATCCTGACGCATTACCATACCCTTTTTAAAGTTTGCCGAGTAATCAGTAGTAGTTTCTCCAAGGACAAGTCCTTCTCTTTCGAGTGCCTCTCTTGCCTCTTCCAGCGTTTTTCCAAGCAGATTTATCATCTGTAAATAGGTCGGATTGCTTCCAGTACTTACTACAAGCCGGATATTGTCACCTTTATAAAGAGTTTCACCGCCTGCAGGCTCTGTACGGACAACTCTGCCCACCGGTAATTCAGCATTTGATTCATACGTCACGGAAGGATTCAGACCAAGCTCTATCAGATTTTGCCGTGCTTCTTCTTCCGTTTCGTAAAAATACGACGGAATCTGGATTAATTCCGGTCCTGCACTGATGGTAAGACGAATGGTTGCATCCAGCAATACATCCGAATAGGCTAATGGATACTGGTCAATTACCGTACCCTTGGTTTCTGAACTGTATACCTCGTCCTCCAGAATAATAATAAAATCATCCGATTTTAATTTTAAAAGCTTTTCTGCATCTTCGAAAGTATACCCCTTTAAGTTTGGCATTCCGATTGTGCCTACCGGTACATTGGTAGGTGTCGGTGTTGGCGTATCCGTTGCCGCAACCGTAGGACTTGGTGGCGGCGTCAAATTTGCTTTAAATAAATCAGCAATTCCAAAGAATCTTGCTGCCAGATAAATAATTCCAATTGTCAGAATAATAGCTACAATAATACTTCCTATAATGACAAACTTTTCCCAGTTTGAATTGATACTGTCCAGTTCTTCCTCTTCTTCCTTTAAAACCTGACTTTTTCCCTTCTGGTGGCTGTCATAATGAACGACCGGAGATTTTGCCGCTGTTGTGCGGATTTCTTCTACCTCATTGTCTGTAAACATTCTGGTTGGATTATCCGGTACATAACCGCTTACCGGAAGCCTTACAAAATCTCCCTCCGGATTTGTAATGGAACGTTTTAAATCCATAATCAGTTCCGAGGCAGACAAATACCTGTTTTCCGGTCGCTTTTGCAGACATTTCTGTACGATACGGTCTAAGCTGTACTGCACTTCCGGCACCAATTCACGAACCGGCCGCGGTTCACTTTGAATATGAAGCAAAGCAACCGAAACTGTATTATCACCAGCAAATGGCAGACTGCCGCTTAACATTTCATATAAAGTGACACCTAAAGAATAAATATCACTTTTTTCGTCACAATATCCACCTCTTGCCTGCTCTGGGGAAAGGTAATGCACCGAACCAATGGCATTCTGCGTATAGGTATTTGCTGAAACAGCCTTTGCAATACCAAAATCCGCAACCTTAACCTTGCCTTCTCTGGAAATCATAATATTCTGTGGCTTAATATCACGGTGAACAATATGATTATTATGTGCTGCTTCCAAACCCTGTGCTATCTGAATAGCAATGCCGACGGATTCCTTTACCGTAAGATGTCCTTTTTTCTCAATAAATTTCTTTAAAGTAATACCTTCTACAAGCTCCATTACAATATAATGAAGTCCGTTATCTTCTCCGACATCATAAACGCTTACAATATTTGGGTGAGACAGACCGGCAACCGACTGGGCTTCCCCACGAAACTTTGTAATAAAATTTTTATCTGTCGAATATTCCTGCTTTAAAATTTTAATTGCAACATAGCGGTTCAGCCGGTGACATTTTGCTTTATACACATCTGCCATACCGCCTGAGCCTATTTTTTCGATAATTTCGTATCTGTCACTGATAAACATACCGGGTTTTACCATATTTACCTCCATCTGCGTATGTGGGTTATTTTTATCCGTATTTCATAAACAGCAGTGTTTTTCAATACCGGGGAATTTTTTACTCTCTTTTTTGCAGCGGCTTTATATATGAACAAGGACAAGGGATATATTATCCTTTCCTCCGTTTTCATTTGCCAGTGCAATCAGCTTCTCAGCTTTTTCTTTTAAGTCAGAGTCATTTTCCAGAACAATTTCTTTAATGTTCTCATCCTCAACCATATTAGTTAAACCGTCAGAGCATAGCACAACATAAGCTCCGGCTTCTAGTTCTACTTCAAAGAAATCAGGAATCACCTGTTCCATGGCACCTAATGCTCTGGTAATCACATTTTTTTCCGGATGATTTTTGGCATCCTTCCGCTCGATTTCTCCGCGCAGAATTTTTTCTTCCACCAGGGAATGATCCTGCGTAATCTGCCGTATGGTCCCTTTTTCACTTAAAACATACAGACGGCTGTCACCGATATTTAAAACATAAAGCGTTTCGTTCTGGATGCAGGCAGCTACAAAAGTTGTTCCCATACCCCTGTACTCCGGTTCAGCTTCAGCCTCTTTTAACAGGCGGTCATTTACTGCACGAATTGCGCCTTCCATGGAGCCAATCACAGTTCTTGCTTTTTGCTCTTTTAGCTCTTTTTCAAACTCGTTTACACTGAAACGAGATGCAAAGTCACCGGCTCTATGTCCTCCCATACCATCGGCAACTATGTAAAGATTTGGTAATAAACCTACTGCATTGTCATTACAGTATATATAATCCTGATTTACTTCTCGACGACTTCCAATATCTGTCATTGCAAATGATTCCAAGGCTATTCCTCCCTTCCGTCCACGCTGTCTTTCCTTGTATGACTTCGTCTTAATTGTCCACAGGCTGCATTGATATCTGAACCCATTTCTCTTCTTATAGTAACATTTATTCTATTTTTTTCAAGAGTATTTTTAAAATTTTGAATTGCCGCAGTCTGCGACTTCTTATAAGCTCGCTCCTTGATTGGATTTACCGGAATAAGATTTACATGGCAGTTTTTCCCCTTGAGGCGTTGAGATAATTCCCTTGCGCATTCCACGGAATCATTTACACCCTCTACCAGACTATATTCATACGTAATTCTCCGTGAGGTCTTTTCATAATAATAGTCACAAGCTGCCAGAACCTCTTCCAGCTTATATTTATTTGCAACCGGCATCAGCTGCTTTCTCACCTCATCATTTGGTGCATGTAAGGACAACGCAAGCGTAAGCGGCAGATTTTCCTCTGCAAGACGCTTTATTCCTTCCACAATTCCGCAGGTGGATACCGTAATATTTCTCACACTGATATTTTTTCCTTCTTTTGCTGAAAGAATACGGACAAACCGAATCAGATTCTCATAATTATCCAACGGCTCTCCGGTTCCCATTACTACTACATTGGAAACCGTTTCTCCCGTAATCCTCTCTATTTCATAAATCTGCTCCAGCATTTCGGAAGCGGTCAGGTTCCGAATCAGACCGCCAAGCGTTGATGCGCAGAACCGGCAGCCCATACGGCAGCCCGCCTGTGAAGAAATGCAGACAGAATTTCCATGATGGTATTTCATCAGAACGCTTTCGATTGCCTGTCCATCTGCCAATTCAAACAAAAACTTTTTTGTTCCATCTGCCGACTCCAGACGGTCAATTTCCTTTGCCGTCGTCAGTTCACATTCTGCCCTCATCTTCTCCCGCAATGCCTTGGATATATTCGTCATTTCTTCATAGGAGGCTGCTCTTTTTTCATGCAGCCAGCTAAAAATCTGCGTTGCATGAAACGGCTTTTCTCCCCATTCCGAAAGCAGTTTCTTTATTTCCTCAATCGTTTTTGATTTGATATCAATTTTTTCCGTCATTGTCTATCCTTTTTATTTTGCTTTTTTAATCTTGCAATAAAAAATCCGTCACATTCGTGAACACCGGGAAGCAGTTGAATGCAACCCATATCCTTTATATCGTCACAAAGAGCTTTTGGCACAAGTGCCGCATCCATTGCAGGAACAAAACCGTATGCACGGCAAAATTCTTCGACCTGTTTTTCGTTTTCCTCTTTGTTAATGGTGCAGGTACTGTACATTAAAATGCCTCCCGGTTTTACATAGAGGTGTGCATTCTCAAGTATCTGCTTTTGAAGTTTTACAAGTTCCTTCTGGTTTTCTATCGTCATACGATAACGGATTTCCGGCTTTTTTGCCATAATGCCAATGCCAGAGCACGGCAAATCAGCAATAACCACATCCGCTGCTTCTATCATGGAGGCATCCAGCCTTGTGGCATCTGCCACCTCAACCGTAATATTTTTCACTGCAAGACGCTTTGCATTTTCATTTATCAGGGCAGTCTTTTTTTCACTGATATCCCTGGCAATTACGGTTCCACCGCCAAGTGTTTCCAAAATATTGGCTGCATGAAGTGCCTTTCCACCTGGTGCCGAACACACGTCCAGCACAACATCATCTTTTTTTAATCCGGCAAGCTCCGCTACCAGCATTGAGCTTTCATCCTGTACCTGAAAAAGTCCGTCTGTAAATTCCGGAATTTTTTCCAATGCATCATATCCATCCAGATACAAGGCATCTTTTGCATATACCCCGGGCTCTGTTTGAAATCCTCTTGCTTTCAGACGTTCTGCAAGCTCTTGCTTTGAAATTTTCGTTATATTACAGCGAATGGTTGTTTTTGGATTTCTAAGAGAACCTGCTGCAATTTTTTCTGCCTTTTCCATACCATATTCTTCTGTAAAGTAGCTGCACAGCCATTCCGGAAGCGAATACCGTATGCTCAAGTACTGCACCGGCATACTGTTTTTTTCCGGATAAGCACTTTCCTCCTGCCAGTGCTCACGGTTTCTTGCCACCGTCCGAAGCACTCCGTTTACAAAGCCGGATAAGCCCTGAAACCCTTTTGCTTTTACAAGCTTGACTGCTTCATTACATACCGCCGAATCCGGTACACCGTCCATGTAAAGCAACTGATATACCGACATACGGAGAATTGTCCGTATCACCGGCTTCATTTTCTTTACCGGAGTTTTCGAGGTCTGATTTAAAATATAATCAATCGTAAGCAGCCGCTCCAGAGTACCTTCCGACAGCCGCGTTACAAACGCCCGGTCACGCTTTTCGGCAGCTGCTTCTTCCTTCAATGCTGCCAAAAGCACCACATGGGAATATGCCCCTTCTTCCAAAACCTTATAGATTATCTGAAATGCAGTTTCTCGTGTATTTTTCATTTCATCCCTCATTTCCGAGCGGTTGTTGTTTCTTAATCATTCCGACGTCTTCCGTACAGCAGAACCAGACGCAGCAGCTGTAAGATGGAGGATGCCGCAGCTGCAACATAAGTCAGTGCTGCTGCACTTAATACTTTCTTCGTTTTTGTTAATTCATCACCATATAAAATATTTGTTTCTTCCAACATTTTCACAGCTCGTCCGGAAGCATTGAATTCTACCGGAAGAGTCACCAGTTGAAACGCTACCGAAAGAGAAAACAGGGCTATGCCAATCTGTATCAGCATTCCGCTTCCGCCAAGAATCAGACCGAGCAAAATCAAAGGCCAGGAAATATTTGCTCCCAGATTTGCTGCTGGAACCAGTGCCGAGCGAAGCTTCAACGGCATATAACCTCTGTCATGCTGCACCGCATGTCCACATTCATGGGCTGCCACTCCGACTGACGCTACCGAAGCATTTCCATAGACTGCATCCGAAAGATTCAGCGTTTTATTCTTTGGATCATAATGGTCTGTCAGATTTCCGGAAACATGCTGAATTGTCACATCATAAATTCCAGCCACATTTAAAATACGCTGTGCTGCCTGAGCACCTGTCATGCCGGACATACTGCGTTCTTTTGAATACCTTGCATACGTTCTTTTTACCTTGGAGGATGCCAGAAGGGAAAGCACCACACCAATGAGAACTAAAATATAAGTAGGATCATAATACGGCATACAACTTCTCCTTTTACTTGCAATGATTGATTTTACCAGCTATCTGCCTAACACAATTCCAGGCTCCAGCTTAAAGCCACGCAGAAATTCTTCTGCCGTCATCCTGCGCTTTCCTTCCAGTTGAAGCTCTTTTATGTTCAGAATGTCAGTTCCGGTAAGAATTCCAAAGCTTTCCTTTTCCACAGTAACAATGGTTCCCGGCTGCTGTTTTCTTGCCTCTTTGGAAAGTCCGTCCATGGAAACAACCTCGGCTTTCCAAAACTTTAACATTTTTCCGTCTAATCTGCTGTATGCGGTTGGCCACGGATTCAGCCCGCGAATCCACCGTTCCAGTTGTACTGCCGGCTGCGTAAAATCAAGATTTCCCATTGTTTTATCTAACATCTTCACATGAGTTGCCTCTTCCTCATTCTGGGCAAGGCGTGGGGCGCGCCCGGTTTCCAGAGTATCCATCGCTTTCAACAGAAGCGGTCCTCCAATGGCAGCCAGCTTGTCATGCAGCGTTCCTGCCGTTTCTTCTGCAGAAAGCAGGATTTCTTCTTTCATAATGATGTCACCAGTGTCAACACCTTCCGCCATATGCATAATTGTTACACCGCTTTTTTCGTCACCATTTAAAACCGCCCATTGGATAGGGGAAGCTCCACGGTACTTTGGCAGCAATGACGCATGTACATTGATGCAGCCAAATTTCGGCAGGTCAAGAAGCACCTTAGGAAGAATTTTTCCATATGCTGCCACCAGGATAATGTCGGGATTCAGACGCTTCATTTCTGCCAGAAATTCCTCATCTCTGGCACGCTCCGGCTGCAACACCGGAATTCCTGCTTCCAGGGCAACCTCCTTTACCGGTGGAAATGCCATTTCATGCCCTCTTCCCTTTGGCTTATCGGTCTGCGTTACTACAGCGAGCACTTCATGTCTGGATGCTAATACACTTTTTAATATTGTTGCCGCAATTTCCGGCGTTCCCATAAATACTGCTCTCATTATTCTTCTGCCCTCGCTACATCGTGAATTCCGCCCTCTGCCTTCGATACATAAACAACGCCGTGCAGATGGTCAATTTCATGACAGAACGCTCTGGCAAGCAGTTCTGTTCCTTCATAAATTACTTCTTCCATATCTTCGTTCAGTGCTTTCACCTTAACGTAATTTGGTCTGGTTACGACTCCGGATTTTCCCGGAACACTAAGACAGCCCTCTTCCCCGGTCTGACTTCCGTCCGATTCGATAATTTCCGGGTTAATCAGGACAATCGGACAGTCTCCATCCTCGGAAATGTCAATTACTACGATCTGCTTTAAAATTCCAACCTGCGGTGCGGCAAGACCGACACCGTTTGCTTCATACATGGTGTCAAGCATATCCTCAATTAACACCTGAAGCTTATGATTCATTTCTGTTACCGGCTTACACTCCTTGGTAAGACAGCCGTCACCGTAAATTCTGATATTTCTGATTGCCATTTCAATCCTCCTATGTTTAGTAACTGCTCATCGGATCAAAGTCCATCTGCAGTATCACATTTTTATCCTGTTCTTTATATTCTTCCAAAACAGATGCTAACTCAGTTAGTATACCATAAGATTCCGCTTTTATATAGATTAAATTTCTATAAAAATCATTTGTTTTGGAAACACTTGCTTTCGTTGGTCCGATAACCGCCACAAATTCGCCTTTTTTTTCCTTGGCAAACTGTTTTGCAGCCAAGGCCACACGGGCACAAAAGTTCTCAGTTCTAAGCTCATTTTTTCCAATGCAAAGCACCGCCAGAATGTGTGCCTGCGGTGGATATTTCATCAGTTTCCGGTATGCCATTTCTTGATGAAAAAAACCGATATAATCCTCCTTTGCTGCGGTTGTTATGCTGTAATGCTCCGGCTGGTAGGTCTGGATAATTACTTTGCCCGGAAGCTCTGCCCGACCAGCCCGTCCGGCCGCCTGTGCTAGCAGCTGGAACGTTCTTTCTCCCGCACGATAATCCGATACATTCAAAGATAAATCTGCCGCTAAAATTCCAACCAGCGTTACCTTTGGAAAATCGTGTCCTTTTACAATCATCTGGGTACCAACCAGAATATCTGCCTCTTCATTTGAAAAAGCATCCAGAATTTTTTCATAGCTTTCTTTTTCCTTTGTGGTATCTGCATCCATGCGGAGCACACGGGCAGCTGGAAACATTTTTTTCACAGCTTCCTCCACTTTCTGGGTTCCGGTGCCAAATGCAGCAATATACGGCGAACCGCACTCCGGGCATTTTTCCGGCATAGGAATGGTATGTCCGCAATAGTGGCAGTGCAGAGTTTTATCATAGTGCAACGTTAACGAAACTGAACAATGCGGACACATGATTGGCTTTCCACAGCTTCGACAGGATACCGAGCCGGAATACCCCCGGCGGTTCAAAAATAGCATCGTCTGTTCCTTATTTTCCAGCCTTTTTTTAATTTCTTCCTGAAGTGCCCTGCTGAACATGGAACGGTTTTTTGCTGCCATTTCCTCTTTTAGATCTATGATGCTTACTTTGGGAAGTCCGGCATTATTTGCCCGCTGCGTTAACTCAAGTAGTGTATACTCTCCGTTTTGTGCCTTTTGGTATGCTTCCAGCGATGGCGTAGCCGAGCCTAAAATCACAATGGAATCCGTCATTTTTGCCAGTTGAATTGCCGTTTCTCTTGCATGGTATTTTGGAACCTGCTCGCTTTTATACGAATTTTCATGCTCTTCGTCAATGACAATGCAGCCAAGCCGTTCAAATGGCGTAAACAATGCAGACCTTGGTCCGATCATGATATCCAGCTTTCCTTCTTTTGCACGGCGGTACTGGTCATACCGTTCTCCAGCAGACAGTCTGGAATGAAGAAACGCCACCCGGCTGCCAAACCGTTCCGTAAAACGGCGGACCGTCTGATAAGTCAGCGCAATTTCCGGGATAAGTACTATCACCTGCCGTCCGGCATTCACAATATGCTCGATGGTCTGAAGATACACTTCTGTTTTTCCGCTTCCGGTAATGCCGTGAAGCAGATACGTTTTTCTTTCCCCATCTTCATATTCCCCGCAAATCTGCTGACAGATTTTCTGCTGGTTTTCATTCAGTACTACTTTTGTAGAATTTTTAATTTTTGCGCATCCGGTTTCCCGGTACAATTTTTCTACAAGTGTAGTGATAATTCCCTGTTCTTCCAAAGCTTTCAAGGTAGCCAAAGAAACATTTAACTTTCCAGTCACAAGCTCCTTTGGTATCGGCTGATATGCAAGCAATTCTTTTACCAGTCTCGCCCTTGCGACATTATGTTTTTTTGCATATTGCTTCAACAGCTTTTCTGCTGTTTCTGTATCAACGGACAGAGCAATCTGCTTTTTTTCCACCGGTCGGACACTCTTTTTTACTGAAAGAACCGTCCGCAGGGCATCGTTCATTGTTCCGCCAAAATTTTCTTTCATCCAGTAGGCAAGGGCAATCATCCGCGACTCAATGGCAATACCTTTGTCTACCAGACTTTCTATCTCTTTGATACGGTATTCTTCTATTTTTGGCTTATCGGAAAGTCTGATAATGTATCCGGTCAGCCGTCTGTTTCCGTTTCCGAACGTAACAACAACCGGTGCACCTATCTGAACACTGTCCTGCAAACGTTCCGGTATTTTATACTGATATGTTTTATCCAGGCTTTCATGGGAAATATCTACAATAATATCCGCATATAACACCGTTCCACCACCTTCTGTTCTGTCTCAGAATATAATCTCATTCCTTTTTTGGAAGAAATGCCTGAACAATTTCTTCGGTATGCATTCCTCTGGAACCCTTTACCAGAACAACATCCTCTGCCTGAAGCATATTCCGGAGCAATTTTACCGCTTCTTCATTCGACACACAGCGGTAAACCTCTTTCATTCCTTTTTTCTTTGCCTCATCGGCAAGAAATGCTGCCTGCGTTCCTATCGCCAGAAGTATCTCCGTTTTTTTCTGATGTTCTTCCCACTCTGCCAGATATGCTCCTACTTCGCGATGAAGCTGCTCGGAAGCAGTTCCCAGTTCCAACACATCTGCAAACACCGCAATATGCCGCTTTCCTTCCAGTGAAAGAAGCACCTGAATACTGCTTTTCATAGAATCCGGACTGGCATTATAGGTATCATCAATCCAGGTAATCCCATTTTCTTTTCTAATCTGCCCACGCATGGCAATCGGCTCATAGGCTTCCAGTCCGCAAATTGCCGTCTCCGGAGCAATTCCATAGTGCATTGCCACAGCAATAGCTGCAAGCGCATTCATTACATTATGAGTTCCAAACACATTCAGATGTACAGGAATTGACTTTTTTTTGCCGTTCTGTAAAAGCGTCACCTGAAATTCTATGCCTTGTTCACAGGTTCTCAATTGGGATGCAGAAACGTCAAATGCTTCTCCAATCCCATATGTCATAACCCTTGTCTGCTTTAACGCCGGATATGTTTCCTTGTCACAGGCAATTGTAACAGCCTTCTGTGTTATTTGTGTGGCTGTTTCGTTAAGTAATAAGTCATTTCCGTTAACAAATAATACAGAATTATCACCAAACTGATTTACAATATTCAGTTTTTCCTTTCTGATGTTTTCCTTAGAACCAAGCTGTGCAATATGTGCCACTCCGATATTTGTCATAACGGCACACTCCGGCTTTGCGACCTTTGCCAGCTTTTTCATTTCTCCCACTTCACTCATGCCCATCTCAATTACGGCAATGTCATAGGAAGCATCCAGATAAAACATCATCAATGGCAGCCCTATCTGGCTGTTTTTATTTCCAATGGTTTTTAATACCTTTTTTTCGGTTTCCAATGCTGCAGAAATCATTTCTTTGGTTGTCGTTTTTCCGACACTTCCGGTAATTCCGACCACCGGAACCGGAAACTGCCGCCGATACCACGCAGCAAACTGTTGCAATACCATAACCGTATCTGTTACTGCAATCACTGCCGTATCCGTTTCTTTGGCAATGGTAAGAATTTCTTCCCGATACGGACTTTCTTTTTGCATAAACAATGCCACGGCTCCGTTTTTTACTGCACCTGCCACATATCTGTGTCCATCTGTTTTTTCACCGACAACAGGAACAAACAACGCTGCCTCCGTCTGCTCTCTGGAATCAATGATTACATTTTTTATCGTTTTATCGTTTTTTATCAGAATTTCACCATCTACAGCTGTAGTAAGTTGTTCGATTGTTACCGGAATCATAATGCACTTCTCTCTTCCTCTGTCATTTCTTCTACAATTTCACGAATTAAAATCCGCTCATCCATCGGATATTTTACACCGTTAATCTCCTGATAATCTTCGTGTCCTTTGCCGGCAAGCACGATAACATCCCCGTCCTGGGCATTCAGAAGGCAATAACGAATGGCTTCTTTTCTGTCCTGTATCATAACATACTGTCCATCTTTTTTCTTTACTCCGGTAAGAATGTCCTCCATGATTGCCAGTGGTTCCTCGGTCCGTGGATTATCACTGGTAATAACCGTCAGATCTGCATATTCCGAAGAAATCTCACCCATTTCAAACCGCCGGTCTCTGGAACGGTTGCCACCACATCCAAACAACGCAACAATACGCTTTGGATGATAATCGGCAAGTGTGGTCAGCAGACTTTTTAAACTCATAGCATTATGAGCATAGTCAATCATTACGGTAAAACGTTTCGAAACCTCGACCATTTCTACCCTTCCCTTTACTTTTACCGTACGGAGTGCTTTTTTTATGATATCTGCCGGAACATCAAAATGCCTGCAGACTGCCAGTGCCGCCAGCGAATTATAGACTGTAAATCTGCCCGGAATTCCTACCGTTACTTCCAGTTCCAGACTTCCCTTTGTTTGATAGGAAACAAAAAGTTCCCCTTCTTTATTATGTAAATCAATATTTACTGCCTGCAAATCTGCACCATCGTTTATTCCATAGGTTTCCAAGCTGCAGGTATGACCGTTCAAAACAGCCTCCATATGCTCATCATCATAATTTGCAATACCTACACGGCATTTTTTAAACAGCATACTCTTGCAATGCAAATAATCTTCAAAATCCTTGTGTTCATTTTCACCGATATGGTCCTGAGAAAGGTTGGTAAAAACGCCATAGTCAAAAATAAAACCGTCTACCCGGTGCATCATCAGACCCTGGGACGAAACCTCCATTACTACGTACTTGCAACCTGCATCCGCCATGTTGCGAAAATACTTCTGGACATAATAGGATTCCTGTGTTGAATTATGGGAAGGAATGTGTTTATCACCAATGATAGTTTCTACCGTCCCCATCAGCCCTGTTTTATACCCAGCTAATTCTAACGTGTTTCGAATCATATATGCCATTGTCGTTTTTCCTTTGGTTCCTGTAATTCCAATCGTTGTTAGTTCTTTCGCCGGATTTCCAAAATATTCGACTGACATACAGGCAAGTGCTTCCCTTGTATTGTCGCAGACAACCAGACAGATTCCCTCCGGCACTTCTACCTCATGCTCCGCTATAATTGCAGCCGCTCCATTTTCTACTGCCGTAGAAGCATAAGAATGTCCGTCAAAAACAGCACCTCGGATACACACAAAAACAGCACCTGCCGTAATCTGCTTTCTTGTGTCAAATACAAGCTCCGTAATTTCTGTTTCTGCACTTCCTTTTGCAACTGTATAGGAAAAGCCTGTTAATAGTTCTTTTAATTTCATACTTACCTCCATGTTCGAAAACGTTTGTCTTAACTCTTATTATATACATCCAATGCCATACATATAATATACGCAAAGCAGGGGATGCACTGCACCCCCTATCTTTTTTCATGTATTCCAAAAAGCTTTTTTAAGAAGCCTTTCAAGAATACATTTTCACCTTTCATTACCAGCCAAGAACCCTGTCATAAAGCTCTTCATATTTTTTAGCCGATGTAGCCCAGGAAAAATCCTTTGCCATGGCACGATCCACAATTTTGTTCCACTCACGCTTTTTGTTGTAATAAACATCCTTTGCATATTGAACCATGTAAAGCATTTCGTGTGCATTGTAATTGCAGAAACCAAAGCCGGTTCCGGTACCCTCAAACTCGTTATATGGCTCTACTGTATCTTTTAAGCCACCGGTTTCTCTGACCATCGGAATGGTGCCATACCGCATACTCATCAACTGGCTTAAACCGCAAGGTTCAAACAGAGACGGCATCAGGAACGCATCACAGGAAGCATAAATGCGATGTGCTCTTTCGTTATTATAGTAAATACTGGAAGAAACTCTTCCATGGAATTTCCACTCATAGTGCCGGAACATATTTTCATATTTTGGATCACCTGTACCAAGAATAACAAACTGCATATCCTCTGAACAAAGTTCTTCCATTACACATTCCACAAGGTCAAGACCCTTCTGGTCGGTCAGACGAGAAACCAGACCTACCATAAATTTCTTTTCATCCACCTCAAGACCAAGTTCCTTTTGCAGTTCTTTTTTGTTTTTTGCCTTTTCTTTGCGGAAATTGCCTGCATTAAACGGATACCAGATGTACTTGTCTGTTTCCGGATTATATTCACTATAATCGATACCGTTAACAATACCACACAGGCAGTTATTACGCGCTCTCATCAGACCATCCAAACCTTCTCCGTAAAACGGCATCTGAATTTCACCGGCATAAGTATCACTCACTGTAGTAACATAATCTGCGTAGACAATACCACCCTTTAAATAGTTTGCATCACCGTATGCCTCCAACTTATCCGGAACAAAGTAATAATCGGCAAGCCCTGTCATATCTTTTACGGTTTTTTTATCCCAAACACCCTGGAACTTTAAATTATGAATTGTCATAATACTTTTTATTCCCTGATAAAAAGTATCACGGGCAAAGCTGTCATAATCTTTTAAATATACAGGAATCAGGCCGGTTTGCCAGTCGTTGCAATGAATAATGTCCGGTCGAAAATCCATGGACGGAAGTGCCGATAATACAGCACGACAGAAAAATGCAAACTTTTCCATATCCTCATAAATGTTGCCATATGGGCGATCGCCGTTGAAATAATATTCATTATCTACCAGATAAAAGGTTACACCGTTTACCACCGTTTCCAAAATACCAACATACTGACGACGCCAGCCTAAATCCATGTAAAAATGTGTTTTATACACAAAATCCTGCTTAAATTTTTCAGGAATGGTGCGGTAATTCGGAAGAATTACACGAACATCATAGTTTTCTTTATTGATATACTTTGGCAGTTCTCCGGCAACATCTGCAAGACCGCCTGTCTTAATAAACGGAACACATTCTGAAGAAACAAATAAAATCTTTTTCATACTTCCTCCTTCTTATGTAAACAGGATATTCTAATCTACATCTCTTATCATTCTACCACATTTTTTTCTGCTTGAAAAGACTTATATTTCTTGAGTTTCTCCTTTTTCGCTGCAGCATATCAAAAGAACATCCATTTTACAGCAATTAGATTGGCATTTTGTATTCTAATCTTATTTTATCCGCAATCAGTGCAACAAATTCAGAATTCGTCGGTTTTCCTTTTCCACCATGAATCGTATAGCCAAATAATTCGTCAATCGTATCCATTTTTCCCCTGCTCCAGGCAACCTCAATTGCATGTCGAATAGCACGCTCCACACGACTTGGCGTTGTCTTATGACGCTTGGCAATTGTCGGATAGAGCTGTTTTGTAATGGAATTCAACATTTCCGTATCATTTACCGACATAATAATAGCATCTCTTAAATAATGATACCCTTTGATATGTGCCGGAACACCAATTTCGTGAATCACATTTGTCACATCCGATTCCAGATTTCTTTCCAGAAACGCATTGCCGCCCTTTGCCGTCGCAGTACCATCCACTCTTCTGTGGCTGCTTACTCCGCGAAGCTGCTTAATTCTTGAAATAACCAGCTGGTAATCAAATGGTTTCAACATATAGTAACTGGCACCCAGTTCAAACGCACTCTCGGTTACAACCTCCTGGCCAATTCCGGTAATCACAATAAAAAACGGGATCTTTTTCAATGACGCATCTTTTTTGACATGTTCCATAACTCCAAGCCCATCCAGCTTGGGCATAATCAGGTCAAGCAAAACAACATCCGGTTCTTTCGTTCTGATTTGCTCCAGTGCTGCAACGCCATCCTCTGCTTTTCCGATTACTTCGATTTCTTTATCCTTTTTTATAGCTTCTTCTAATAATCCGGCGGATCTTATGTTATCATCTGCAATTAATACTTTAATTTTTCCCATATTTTCATTTTCCTTTCTTTTTATCTGGAAATAGTTTCCAAAATCTATTATAACCATTTTTTACCATTTTTCAATATCTTTTTTTATTTTTTCACAAATTTCTTATAAAAAAGAGCAAGCGACAAAGAATGTGCCTTTGCACATTCTTTGTCGCTTGCGACTATTTTCTTTTTGCACAAGTGTACATCCAAAACAGGACTCCAGCTTTTATTCTTCTGTTTCAATACATTACATAGTAAAAAATCAAAATAAAGCTTTATATCAGCGAAATCGACGAGCATAACCGCATTTTCTGCAAAGCTCCTCTGTTGCCTGCCGTTGCCGGAAACCATCACGAATGGCGTTGGCACGTTCTGACGAAAGGATTTCTTCCACAGATTCGTTAAAAATATTTCCAAGCGTAAGATTTCCCTCTCTGTCCAGACAGCAGGGAACAACCCTTCCATCACAAAGAACCGCAAAATGATCCTTCAGACCATAGCAGAACACCTCTGCTCCCTGATCCTCTTTTGCCATGTCCGGCCATTCAAACCGATTTCCATATTCCAGATGTATTTTATTCCGTATTCTGTTTCCCCTGTCATCTTCTGCCCATTCTTCCTTTGAAAAATATTCTTTCAATAATGCCAGGGTGTTTATATTTCTACCAGCGTCGTATCCATTATTCCACAGCCGTAGAATGGTTAGTATGCCTCTTTGGGCTGCTGAATCAGCAAATTGTGCACAGTCTGATACATACCTCAGATATTCCGCATTACTTCCATCTTCAAAGCTGTGAACCGATATGTTCACTTTGTAAATGCCGCTTTTTAAAAGCTCCTCCCTGCGTTTTGCAAGCAAAGTTCCATTCGTCGTAATTACAACACGGAACCCTTTCTCTGATGCGTAACGGATAAATGCCGGAAGCATCGGATGTGTTAAAGGTTCCCCCATAACATGAAGATACAAATACTCTGTGACTCCCTTCAGCTTCTGTACGATTTGCTGAAACTCCTCCATCGTCATTTGTTTCTTCTCTCTCACTGTTCCCGGACAAAATGTACAGTTTCGGTTGCATATTGTTGTAATTTCTACATAAACTCGGGAATACATAGCTTGTCTCATTTCTTATATGTTTTCAATCTGCCAGTCAATTGGTTCCAATCCGTTTGCTTTTAAAAACTCGTTTGTCTGACTAAAATGTTTGCATCCAAAAAATCCCCGATAGGCCGACAAAGGGCTTGGATGTGGTGCTTCCAGAATCAAATGCTTTGGATTATCCAGCATGTTTTTTTTCATCTGGGCAGGCTTTCCCCATAATAAAAAAACGACCGGTTTCTCTTTTTCATTGACCGCACGGATAACGGCATCCGTAAACTGCTCCCAGCCCTTTCCCTGATGAGAATTTGCCTGATGTGCCCGAACCGTTAATACTGTATTTAAAAGCAGCACACCCTGTTGCGCCCACTTTACAAGATAACCATTATTTGGTATAAAGCATCCAAGATCCTCTTGAAGCTCTTTATAAATATTAACAAGAGAAGGCGGAATTTCCGTTCCCGGCTGCACGGAAAAACACAATCCATGTGCCTGACCAACATTATGATAGGGATCCTGACCAATAATCACCACTTTGACTTTAGACAGTGGTGTAAAATGAAATGCATTAAAAATATCCTCAGAAGGTGGGTACACAATCTGAGTACTATATTCCTGCTTTACAAAGCTGTATAAATTTTTGTAATACTCCTTGCCAAATTCTGAACGGACAGCTTCCATCCAGTCATTTGTAATCATGCCCATAAAATCCTCATTTCTGAACGTCTTTGCGGTGAAAAAAATGAATAATACTTCGCTATTGCCCTTTGGTATTCTATTCCGGCAACGCTATATTCTCACACTTACACCCTCATTTTTTAAATAATGCTTGACTTCGGTAATTTCCAGCTCTTTATAATGAAATAAAGAAGCCGCCAGTGCCGCATCTGCACCGCCAACCGTTAATGCCTCCTTAAAATGTTCCAGAGTTCCTGCACCTCCGGAAGCAATAACCGGAATTTTTACAATATCAGAAATTTTTCTGGTGAGCTCCAAATCATATCCATCTTTTGTGCCATCCTTATCCATACTCGTTACAAGCAGTTCTCCGGCACCAAGCTGAAAGGCTTTTTCTGCCCACTCCAGCGCATCAATTCCCATATCCACTCTGCCGCCGTTTTTGAAGATATTCCAGCCGCTTCCATCGGCACGTTTTTTTGCATCAATAGCTACTACAACACACTGACTTCCGAACTTATCTGCAGCACGGCTGATTAACTCCGGATTTAAAATTGCTGCGGTATTTACAGCTACCTTGTCCGCACCTTCGCGCAAAATGTCACGAAAATCTTCTACCGTGCGAATGCCTCCACCCACCGTAAACGGAATAAAGACACGTTCTGCCACCCTGCGAACCAGCTCTGTTTTAATTGCTCTTGCATCAGAAGAAGCCGTGATATCTAAAAAAACAAGTTCATCAGCACCGGCTTTGTCATAAGCAGCACCAATTTCCACCGGGTCACCGGCATCCTTTAAGTTCACAAAATTAACGCCCTTAACAACCCTGCCATTATGTACATCCAGACATGGAATAATTCTCTTTGTAAACATTTTGTTCCTCCTCTGTTACATTGTTGCAAAATTCTTAAGAAGCTTTAACCCAGTTTCACCGCTTTTTTCCGGATGAAACTGACACGCAAAGATATTTTCTTTTTCTACAGCAGCATGAATTTCTACTACATAATCGGTTTTTGCTGCAACTACGGGCTCTTCTGCCTGCAGATAATAAGAGTGGACAAAATACACATAAGACTCCTGCGATATTCCTCGAAACAATCTGGAATCCTGGTTGATTTCCAATGAATTCCAGCCTATGTGCGGCACTTTAAACCCTGCTTTGTCCGGAATTCTCTTTATGCTGCCTTTCAACAGCGAAAGTCCTTTTACTCCTGGGGATTCTTCACTAGACTCAAACAAAAGCTGAAGTCCCAGACAAATTCCAAGTAATGGTATTTTTTTGTTTACTGCCTCACGAATGGTATCCGCAAGTCCGGTAGCATTCAGCTTTTCCATTGCATCACCAAAAGCTCCCACACCTGGCAGAATAATTTTATCTGCCGCGAGAATTTCTCTCGAATCAGATGTTATTTTAACTTCCTCGCCCAGAAATAACAATGCTTTTTCCACACTTTTCAGATTTCCGGCACCGTAATCGACTATTGTAATCATTCTTCCAATTTACCTTCTTTTTTCGCCTTTTCAACAATTTCATTTAACTTTTGATTATATTTTCCGGCTTCTTCCGGATTGATAGCATATACCTTTGTGCCGAGTCTGGAAGTCAGCCCACCGGTTCCTGCCTGCTCCAGCATTCCGCGAAGCACTTCAGCCTCGTCCTCTGAAATTCCGTAAGTTATCTCCAGCTCCCTTAAAATTTGTGTTCTGACATAATCCATATCCTTGTCTACACCAAGTGGAATTGCCTGTTCATAATATTTTCCATACCGATACATTCCAAGCAACAGGGAATGCAACGCTGATGTATAATCTTTCATGCTCATGTAGCTATTATAAGAATTCAGCTCCTTGTTTACAAACATGACTGTCATGATTTTGTCACTAAGCATCTGATCCTCGGAACGGATTTCCAGACCATAAATCGCATTGTAGGCATCCGTGTAATACTTTACATTGTTATTATATGCTTTATTGAAATTAGCTTCCGCACTTCCAATGCTGACAGTATATCCAAACAATTCGCTGCCGGACAAAATTACAACAGCGCAAACTGCAAAGAAAGAGAACACAATGGTTGCTCCAAGCCGGTTAATTCTGGTTTCTTTCATTTCTTCCAGAATCTGTTTTGCTTCCTGAAGCTTCTTTGCCTTTTTTTCTTCTTTGGCAAGCGATTTTTGTCTTGCCTTTTCTTGTTTATTTTTTTTGGCAAGCTGCTTTTTTTCTTCTGCGGCCAGCTTTTTGCCTTCTGCCTTTGCTTTCTTTTCTTCTTCTACCTTTGCTTTCTTTTGGGCGATTTCTTCCGGCGTAAGTTCCGGTTTCAGCTTGGATTCATCTACAGGAACATTGCCAAACAGCATCTGAAAGACGGATTTTTTTTCTTTCTTTTTTACTTTTTCTTTTTTCTTTTCTTCCGGCTCATCCACATTTCCAGCAGCCAGAAGTTCCTCTAACCCACGATTCTCAAACTCCGGTTCGTCTTTCACAGCAACTGATTTTTCATCTTCGTCCATATTCTTTAAAAGCTCGTCCAGAGAAAGAAAATCCGTGGCATCTGCTTCATTCAATGCTGAAAGCTCAGACGGATCGGCTGCTGACGCATCCAACTCATCCAATCCCACAAAATCAGGCATCTCGACTGTTGACTCGTCCAATATTTGGAAATCAGGCTTAACTGTTGACTCATCCGCTTCATCCAATCCCGCAAAATCAGATATCTCCGCTGTCAGCACATCCGCTTCATCCGGCGTTGAAGCAGGCGCAGCTACTGTTGCTCCGGCCAATTCTTCAAACGCAAACTCCTTAGAAAGCAGGCTGTCCATGTCAAATTCCTCCGGAGTATCAAAAATATTATACATTTCTTTCTCCAAAGCTGCATCCGGTTCAAAAAAGGTGCCGAATTCGTCTGTTTTTTGTCCGCAATCCGGACAGTATTCCAGTCCATTTTCAATTTCTGCCCCACAATGCTTACAAATTGCCATTTTGCCTCCTCATTTCTGTCTGCTTTTTGCGATTTACTTTAAAATCAGGCGATCAATCTCACCAACCAAAGTACCGATTTCTGGTTTTGTAATCTGTGCATCTGCACCAAGCCCTGCACCCTTTTTCATCATGTCTTCCGAAATCATAGAAGAGAAAATAATAACCGGAAGGAATGAGGTCTTACCATTGGTTTTAATTAATTTTGTCAGGTGATGACCGTCCATTCTTGGCATTTCAATATCAGTAATTACAAGCTTTACTTTATCAGCCAACGTTCCTTCCTGCGCAAATTTTTCGATTTTTTCCCAGGCTTCCTGACCATCCATGTTCACAATCAGGTTGCTGTAGCCGGCTCTTTTTAAACAATCCTGAATTAACTGGGATAACAGCGGAGAATCTTCGGCAATCAAAATAGGCTGATTGCTTCGTTCTCTTGCTCCAAGTGCATCCACTTCCTCAATCCTAAGTGTTGTTGCAGGGCTGATATCCGCAATGATTTTTTCAAAATCCAGAAGAATAATCAGGCGGCCGTCAAGCTTAATAATACCGGTAGCCACACCATTTCCCTGAGAGCTTAATGCTGCATCCGGCTTGATGATGTCTGCCCATGATACACGCTGGATACCAGCTACTGAATGCACATGAAATGCTGCATTCGTATGATTAAAATATGTAACAACGAATAAATCCCCCGCCTCATTTGTCGAAGCCGGCAGATTTAAAACCTTTGCCAAATCAATGCTTGTAATTACTTCATCACGCGGCATAAAAATTCCTTCTACCACCGGATTTGCATTTGGAACCGGTACAACTTTGGAATAAGGAAGAATTTCACGAATTTTTGCAACATTAATTCCGTAGTGATTGTTTCCAACCAGAAACTCCAAAATTTCCAGTTCGTTCGTTCCGCTTTCTAATAAAATACCTGTATCCATAGTGCTCCCTCCACTTTTTTATGTATTGTAATTTTTATTGCCATACTACTTTAATTTAACAAAAACAACTTTTTCTTCTTTATTTGCAATAAGAAGATGCAGTGTATCAATCTGCATATCCTCAATTTCAAATACAAGCACCGCTTTCACAGTTTCATTTGCCGGAACCGTAATCGGCATATACTGCAAATCATTTTCCAGCATAGACAAGGAAACCCTTGCTTTTATACTTGTATTAACATCAATAGAATAGCTCAAACCTTTTCCGGATGCATCAAATATTTCGTCCTTATTTGAAGTGTTTTTCAACTGAAAAGTAACAACAACATATTTTCTGCCTTCTTTTGCCTGCAGGGAAAAATAATCGTTGCTGACTACCGACTCCATAATTTCATACCTTTCACAGGAAACCGTAATATTTTCTACAGCAATCAGCTCCGTCAGCTGACTTGTTGTTTCCGCAGCAGAATACGGCAACGGTGTTGGTGTTGGTGCTACGGTTTGTGTTGGTACCGGAGAAGGTGTGGTTGTTATTCCTGTTTCCAAAGAAGGCGTTGTTGCCGGTGTTGGAGTTACTGACGTTTCCGGCGTAACTGTCGGAGTCAGCTGTAGCTCTTCCTCCGCAACAAAATTACCATAATACAATGGCGAATCATATTTGGAATCGTATTTTAACAGCAGAGATGCTGCATATTCTGCCACCACATCCAGCTCATTGTCCGTCAGCGGTGTTGTTTTCAGGCAGCCACACAATGCGCAAAGCAATGCAGTAATTCCTGCCAATAAGAATTTCTTTTTCACAAAACTCTCCTCCTGTTACTGTTGTTTACAGACATTGTACCACTTTTCTATTTTATCGGCAATATTTCTTTAAAAATTTACCCATTTTTTATACATCAGCGTCAAGTTCAAACCAGAATTCCACCCCATTGGAATGATTTATCACGCCAAACGGTTTATTATGGGAATCCATAATTGCCTTTACAATAGAAAGACCAATGCCATTTCCTCCGTATTCCCTTGTTCTTGCCTTATCTACCTTATAAAATTTTATCCAGATTTTTTCCAGTTCTTCTTCCGGAATAGGATCCCCGGTATTAAAGAAAGAAACCCTTACCGTCTTTTCTTCTTTCTGCAGTTGTACATCTACTACCTTTTCATATTTGGCATAATGAATGGCATTTGTCAGATAGTTTGTTACTACCTCTTCTATCATGTATTCGTCCGCCCAGACATCGATTGGTGCATTTGCCTGAAACTGTACAATTATCTCGTTTTGTTTTGCCATAATATCGGAAGAATCCAGCACTGAACGTATCAGAGCTGTAATGTCAAAACGTTCCAGCTCCACAATTTGATTGCCGAATTCAATCTGGTTTAAGGTAAGAAGCTTCTTTACCATTTTATTCATTTTGGATGCCTCATCAATAATCACATCACAATAAAATTCTCTGTTTTCCTCGTCCTCAGAAATATTGTCTTTTAACCCTTCTGCATATCCTTGAATTAAGGCAATCGGTGTTTTTAACTCATGCGTCACATTCGATAAAAATTCTTTCCGCATTTCATCCACAGCCACTTTTTCTTCAATATCCGTCTGTAACTGGTTATTTGCACTCTTCAAATCTGAAATTGTATCCTCCAGCCTTTCCGACAAAAGGTTAATGCTCTTTCCCAGTTCCCCGATTTCATCATTTCTTTCCACCTTATACTTTACATTAAAATCCAGATTACTCATTCGTCTGGCAATGGCAGAAAGCTCCTCTACCGGACGGACAAAAGAATTGGTTGCAAAAAACACAACGACAGAAACTAAAATGGCAACAGCAATTCCGGCATAGGTCAAAAATGTATTTGCAATGTCCACGTTTGCCTGCAAGCTTTCCAAACTGGTTCGAATCAGAATGTATAAATCACTTTTCTCATCATTCCAGACCAATTCAATGGAATTACTCTTTGTCCGGATATCATAACTGGTGTATAAGTCATACGTATCATTGACTCGCTTGATTTTTGTGTAAGTATTGTACTCTGCCTTATGTCCCGGAAAAAAATTGGGCAGTATCCGATCCAACATATAAAATTTGGTATCTGGACTGCTGCTTGTGGATGTAAAATAAACCGCACTGGAATTTTGAGCAAGCAGAATGGAAACATCATTCCGGACAGCCAGAATATCTAAATCCAATTTCTGCAAATCCGTAAGTATCAGACCGGCATTTTCTCCAAAATAATTTCCGAACTCATCCACCAGAAAGCTATCCGATGCCTGAAGATTATCCTTTCCGGCGTTCTCGTTTTCTGCCTGCTTTATCACATCTTGTACTGATAAAAAGACCTTATCCAGCATATCCATTTTGCTATAGCGGTAATAATCTTCCAAAAAAGTTCTGTTAAGCACCCACGTTACGGCAATTGCACCGATTACAGCAGTAAGCATCAGCAGAACCATCTTAATTTTCCAAGAAATCCTCTTCTTCATTTTTTTCACCTTACGGCTCAAATTTATAGCCCATACCCCAGATTGTTTTTATATAATCGCCCTTTTCACCCATTTTACTGCGAAGTTTTTTTACATGGGTGTCAATGGTTCTGGCATCGCCAAAATAATCATAGTTCCATACGTTATTTAATATCTTTTCTCTGGATAATGCAACGCCTTTATTGGTAAGAAAATATTCCAGAAGCTCGAATTCCTTAACGCTCAAATCCACTGCTTTGCCATCAATTTTTACAGAATGGGCCGCTTTGTCAAGCACAATTCCGCCAATTTCCACTGCCTCTTCCTGGGAAGCATTGGTACGGCGTAAAATAGCTTCTACCCGTGCCACTAAAATTTTAGGCGAAAACGGTTTGGAAATATATTCATCCACACCAAGTTCAAAGCCAAGCAGTTCATCCCGTTCATCGCTTTTTGCCGTCAGCATAATAATCGGAACCTGAGAATACTGCCTGATTTCCTTGCACACCTGCCATCCGTCCATTTTAGGCATCATTACGTCCAGAATAATCAGACTGATGTTTTTATCCGAAAAAAAAATATCGATTGCTTCTTCCCCATTTTCTGCTTCCACCACAAGATACCCACGCTTTGCCAGAAAATCATGCACCAGCTTACGCATTCTGCTTTCATCATCCACCACTAAAATTTTAATCTGCTCCATCGGTCTTTCCTCATTTCACGCTGTTATTAAGTGACATTGCACCCCTGTTTTATCCGGATTATACCTCTGATTTATGATTTTTCTGTGTTCTTCCTATGTGAGAAATGTGAACACATTACTTTCCCTCAGCAGTATCGTCTTCCTTTTCCCCAGCCTCTGTCTTCTCCCAGCCCGGCACCTCGATCCCCTGCTCTTCCAGCTGACGTACATAAGTGCGCAGATAATCCTCCTTTGCCTGCAGTTCTTCTGCCCAGGAAGCGTATTTATTCAATATCTGCTCTTCATAACGAACAGCTAACGGAGAACGTTTTCCTGTCAACACAATGACAAACATTCCAATAACAAGCACGGACAGAAAAAAACAGATGATTTTCAATATGGTATTCTGTCTTTCGCTCCGTTCCAGAAGTGTTCGCTCCTTGCTGCGCCTTTGCACTTCTTTTCGCTTTTTCAATTTTTTAACTTCCGGAAGCAAAGGCACCGGACGAAGCTGTTCCTCTGTGAACATACCGGACGATTCCAGTTTTTCTCTGATTTCCTTTAGAAAATCTATTCCGATTACGGTTTCCATCATATTCCGGTCTAAAATACGGTTATACAGCTTCATCAGATGATTCATATTTCCAAAATCTGTTTTGGCACGCAGATATTCAATAGCTTCTGCTTCTTTTTTTGCCAGAATCAACTGCTTTTCATCATCAAAAGTATGCCCCCGAAAGGTAAAATTATTTTCCATCTGTCCGTCTTCCTGCCTTTTCTTTATTAAAAATAACTGACCTCAATCCGCTTGCCCATTTCTTTTAAGCATTTGGACAATTCTTCCACCAGATTCATCTTGATATTAAAATTGATTGGAAGCTCCGGATTCTGGTGTGCCGGATTGATTGCACGCCCTACATAAAAATTAATGTCTGTAGCCTCCTCAAATAAAAGCTGACAAATAAGTGATGCACCATCCCGCCTGAAATTCCAATGCTCATACTGCACATTGTCTGTCAGATAGTCTCTGGCATACTCCACTACCCTGTTTATGGTGATTACACCCTCGGTAACTAAATCGACCCCTTTCAGGGAAGCCGTTGGCGGTATATCCGAACGTTCCGAGGTTAAATTTGGCACAACAGGCTTTCCCAGATACTCGGCTGCCAAAGTGGATGTTGTTCCCCCACAGATAATGTGCTTTCCCTCTTTCGAAAAAAACAATGACATCATCCGGTTTACATCATCCGGATTCCACGGCGGACCAAACAGCAGGTTCATCGGAACCCGTCTGCGCACCTTGACTACACACGCAGTTGCATCATCTCCCGGCTGCTTTCCATACAGCTCATTGCAGGCATCCACCAGCATGGTTGCCATATTTTTTGCCGTGAGATTGGTTGGAGCCATTGCCTCCATAAAGGTAATGATATCTTCCCTTTTCCAGCCAAAATTATAGGACAGACCAATTCCCGCATGCGGGCAGCCGTCACTCATGGCAATAAAAATATCCCCCTCTAAAAGCCGTATCGTTGATTTAAAAATCTTTTTTTCATCCACGGTAACTTCTGTTTTCGGGTAATCGTAGTTCTGTCCGTCCCGAAGCAGAATCACCTGCGGATTATCATACTGAATCAGCTCTGCCGTTTCGTTATCAAGCACATGGATAATGGTAAACGTGGAATACGCAACCCCACGCACCGAACAGACCGGAAGTGTGGCGGCAATTGTAGCCACACATTCATCTACCGGAAGCCCTGCTGCCATCATGGTAGAAATGATTTTTGCCGTCAGCGTCGATAAAATGCTTGCCTTTACACCGCTGCCAAGACCATCCGCCAGAACAATCACGGTGGAATTTTCGTCCTGCTTTACCACATCTACATGGTCACCGCAAAGCTGCTCGCCCACATGATTTATACTTTTATAGCCGATATCTACACACAAATCATTCATTCGAGATAGACTCCTTTAACTTTGTCAGGGCAATCTTGGTTTCTGCTGCCGTTTCCCCCAGCAGGGAAGCAATTTCCTGAACAATGCGCATTTGCTTGTCCACAACCTTATCGGCAACCTCAATCGTCTGATTCGTAATACGTTCCTTCTTTTCCCGCTGTTTTTCCTCCGCTGTCACATCACGCATAATGCCAAGTAGCAGATGAGACTCCTTATCATATACCACGGACTGCTCCACATATCGCTTATACTCCGCAAGATAAGTCCGTTTATTATGAATATTTTTTTCACTGTCCAGAACCTCCAGAAAATCAGAAGGGTCTAAAATACGCACCACGGATTCCCCAAGGATATCACCGGCAAAACGGATATTCAGTATACGCCCTGCTGCCTCGTTAATCTGCTGCACCTCTAAATTTTCATTCAGGACAATCAGACCATTTGTTGTATTCTTTACGATTATGTCAGAAAAATTTTCTGCTTTTTCCTTCAAAAACGGCAGACACATTGAAATTTCTGCCTTTCCCTGACAGATGGCAATTGCCTTTTCCCGGCAGGTGTTATACCCGCAGGAACCACAATTCAGCTCATCGGACGGCTTAAACTTGCCCATCTGCCGCAGTGCACTGCCAATTTCACTCTCCGACGGATGCGGAACCCTCCGCTCAATCGGAAGAAAATGCTTTTTCAGCTTTCCCGCTTCCGGCTGTTCCACCACAAAATCCTTTTCTCCGGCATACTTGGCAATTGCAATATAATCCTTAATTGGAGCAGTCCGATGATATTTTTCCATGACCGGACCTCCTATACAACTGCCAACGCAAGCCGACATCTCCACAAAACACTTATGAATCTTTCCACTTTCGATGTCCTTTAAAGCATTCACGCAATTTTCCACGCCATCCAGTGCCATATACGTATAGCCGGAAACGTCCTGTGCCATTGTTTTTAAAACCCCTCCGGCAGTCGGAAAAAACCGTGCACGGCTGTTGGTTTCCAGCTCCTGCTCCAGTTCCAGCTCTATATTTTCTTTCTTCAGCCATTTCGATAAATCCTCAAAGGTAAGCACCGCATCCACAATACCCGCATAATATTCCGCTTCATCCTTTTTAGCCACACACGGACCAATAAACACCGTTTTCGCCTCCGGGAACCGCCGTTTGATATCCATGCAGTGCGCCTGCATCGGTGAAACCACATCCGCAAGGTACTTAAGTGCCCCCGGAAAATATTTCTGTATCAGCAGATTAATCGAATGGCAGCAGGAGGTTATGATAATATCCCTTTCCTCCTCCCGAAGCATTCTTTCGTATTCCATTTTAACCATGTTGGCACCGATTGCCGTTTCCTCCGCATCCGCAAACCCAAGCTTCCGCAACGCTTTTCTCATGGACGAAATTCCTACGCCGTCATAATTTGCCACAAAAGACGGAGCCAGACTGACAAACACCTGACAGCCACTTTGTAAAAACATCCGCACCTTTTCCGTTTCATCCACAATCTGCTTTGCATTCTGCGGACAGACAACAAAACACTGACCGCATAAAATGCACTCATTTCCCGTAATGTGTGCCTGGTTTCCGGAAAACCGTATTGCCTTGACCGGACAGTGCCTGATACACTTATAACAGTTTTTGCAATTTGACTTTTTTAATGTCAGACAGTTTGGCATCCCATGTACCTTCCTTCTAAAATGTACGTTTATCCCCTAACATTTTCCTTATTTCTACTGCAATATACTTTTATTTTTCCAGCATTCCAAGCACCTTTTCCTGCCAGAATGCCGGAAAACTCTCCTTTGTAATGCCTGCATAAATTTCTTCATCCACCTGAATGGTTACCCCATCCCGGTTGCATTTTCCAAAACAAAAACTGCCAGCCAGCGTCACCTCATTTTCCAGATGATATTTTTTGACTGCATTCTGTAAAAGTTCTACCAGCTCCGGTGACCCCTTCAGATGGCACGAGCTGCCTACACATATTTTAATTACCATGACTTCTTTTCCCCATACATCATTTCAAATTCCTGCATAATGGCATTATGTTCTAATTCAGATGCCGTGTTCTTCATTTCGTACTTCAACTCATTCGTTTTTTCCTCCTTATACAAAGAAATGAAACGAATATCCAGGTTGTCCGGATTCAGTTCCGGATAAACAGTTAACATATTAAATTCCTGTTGCATAAAATAGTCATGCGTCGTTACAAAAATCTGGACTCCCATTTTTGCCAATGCAGCCAATGCCTGTATCACAGGGCGAACCATTCTTGGATTCATATTTGTTTCAGGTTCATCCCAAAATAAAATAGAATTTATTATCCTTCTGGACAATCTGCCCTTTCATAATTTTCTCAAAGCTCTTTAATACTTCATTCTGCTCATTTGTATTTGGCCCTTCGATAATGGTCTTGCTAATAATTTTGCAAAATCATAATACATTTCTTCAAAACCAATATGACATTCTTCATAAAGACTTGCAAAATGCTCAGTAGTAGTAATCATTTCTTTGGTAGGAATATAAATTACATCAAATTTATTTTTCTGGTTGGCGCAACCATTGCTAATCTCTGCATGATTTTCCTGACGGTTACCGAATCCAATGGAAATTTTCTGGTTTTTATCCAAGGTAACAGAAAAATCCGTATGATTACTTCCCTGCTTTCTGCTTACCAATCTGCTAATTTTCATTTCATCCGGTCGGAATACTCCCTGCAGTTTTTCTACAAACACCTTTTCTTCCAGTTCTTTTGTTAAATCAGACATTTCCTTGCTGACAGGTTTTAAAATGGCATACATCACTTTTAACAAAGTTGTCTTACCTGTACTATTTTCACCACAAATAATATTAATATCTTTTGACCACTCAATTTCAGCATCACTGAATAACATGAAATTTTCCAGCTTTAATGTTTTGATTTTCATATAAGACCTGCCTTTACTCTATTTTCTACATATAATCTAAGCTAAAATAATTGTACCACAGGCTAAAATGTTCTGCAATCTATTTAAAAACAGATTATTTTGATTTTATTTTTTTAGCATTAAATGCTTCCGCATCCGAAACAATAACTTCTTGTTCAATGAAATGCAAAATAACATTCAATACCTTTTCCATGAATACTACATCTTCTGCTGTATTTTCATTACGCCAATGCGTCTCATTGTTTCCAATAAGTCTGCAACTGGTACAAAATGTATTAATTTTGCTACTCTCAATATAATCCTTAATGCAATTAGCTAATGATTTTTTTGCAATCTCATCTTCCTTATCAGGATTATTAAATAACGCAAAATCTTTAACCAAACACTCTAATGCCTTTCTCAATGCCATACCATAAATATCATCCAATCACACAAACATCTGCTGAAGCAGACCCTTTTTCAGTTCCTTCCACTTTTCAAGCTCCTGCTTTGCTGCTGTGATAGCATCATCATAAGCATCGGCTCTGTGCTCTTGATAACCATGTACTTATCAATCATATCGGTGATTGCATCTTTTCTAAAGAACTCCGGTGTAAATTTTTCTAACGTATTGATACGCTTATTCTGTTCATCCGTCCAGAAGAACACCAGACTTTTCAGAATCGGATTGTAAACACCATCTTCCATCTCATTCTCGTTGCAAAAATACTTTGTCTGTACGGAATTTGATATCACGAATAACTGTAAATACCGGAACAAGCCCTTAAACGAAAAATTACGATATCTGTTAATCTGATTGATTGCTTCATTAATCTCAACACTTGGGCGTTTCAGTTCTATTTGCACCAATGGTAAACCATTGATGAGGACAGTAACATCATATCTGTTCTTATACGAAACATCCTCTTTATGATTTTTATCCATGGTAATCTGATGCGCCACCTGATAAATATTTTTATCTGTATCAAATGAAAAAAATTTCAAATATACAGTCTTACCATTATCTAAAAGTAACACATATTTATCTCTAAGAATTTTTGCAGATTCATATACACTCTTATTATCAACATGTATCATGATTCGACTAAACTCTGCATCAGAAAACTCTGCTACGCCCTTGGCTGCCACCAGCTTTTCAGCATTAAAAGTGGCAAGCTGCTTTCAAAGTTTGCCAGCACATCATCATAATTCTTTAAATCTACATAGTTATAGCCAATGCTTTCCAATCTGTCTATAAATAATGTTTCCACATCATACTCTGAAATGTGTGACATTACTTTCCTTCCCCCTTTTCGCTTTTCTTATCTGCTTCCATTACTCTATCCGTTATCCATTGTGATACATTACGTTTAGATGATTCTGCCAACATTTTTAATCTCTCTGCAATATCCTCATCTAGTGAAATATTAATTCTTTTCTTCATATGCGTCCTTCCTCTCTTATACACACGCTATACACATATCTTACACTTTTTTCATGCATGATTCAATAGATAAAAAAGAAAAATGCCATAGAAATTCTACCTACAGCATTTTTATATCACAATATTATTTTTCCCGTTTCTTACAAACTCCAGAGTAAATTGCTCCGCATGGACAACTCTGTCTGCATTTTCCTCTGCTTCTGCAGAACCATTTTGGGACGGAGCTTTCGTCTTTTTCTTTGCCTAATTGCAAATACAATCAAAAGCAATGCGATAAGCAATATCGGATGATGATAACTCACTTTATCCTCCTGTAATTTAGCCCGTCTGTTACCCCTTTATGCGCTTGGCGGCAAGCTTACTTAAAAGCACATAAACCGTCAAAAAAGTAATAATAGATATAATGAGAACGGCGTACATTGCCGTACTTGAAACCGCTTTCCCGAAAAAGTAAATATTGCAATCAACAGAGTCCTTTATGCCTTTAATAAGCTCTTTGGGAACACCGTTTTTCTGCATTTCAAGCAGTGTGCCGTTCATTGCGTGTCGGCGTATAAGTGCGGTTGCGTATGTACCGGGCAACCAAGAAATCACCTTTTGCAGTCCATCCGAAAATGAGGAAATCGGCATATATGCACCGCAAATAAAGCCATAGCCGGAGCTTACAATTGTTCCGACAGCGGAAATTTGTCCCTGTGAGCTTAAAAAGAAGTTTATAACAGATGAAAGTGCATTACCGAACAACACCGTGAGTGTTATGTCAAGCAAAAGGAGAAGCACGTCTTTTACTGTCATATACCACCCCACCCTTGCCACATATAAAAGGCAGAGCATAGCTGCACCGTAGCAAATTAAAAGAGTGGATATTAAATTTGCGATGTAATAGCTGAGTGACAACAGTGATGGATTAACAGGAGAGACGGTTAAATCCCTTACTGCTCCCGATACCTTATCCTGAACCATAAGCATATTTGAGCAAAACGCCACCGTAACACAGGAAACTGCCAAAATTGAAGAAATAAGCTCTCCGCCGACGAGCCCATTAATAATACTGTCGCTTAAAGTAAAACCCTCCGGTAAAGAGGAAACGAAACTGTCACGGTAGACGTTACCTAAAAATGTTCCGTACAAAACAAGCAATATAGCCGGTGTTATAAGAGAGGTGAAAAACATACCCTTATCCTTAAAAAATAGTTTTACGTTTCGTTTTATGAGTATCAAAGAAGTATTCATTTTTCACCTCCGAGCTTTTTTCCCGTAACCGCAAGGAACACATCATCCATATTGCCCTTGGTTATTTCATAATCGTTAAATACAGTAGGATTTTTCACGATAAGATCGGTTGCAACTTTTGTGTCGGGCACAAACAGACGGTATGCATCCCTGATTTTCTCATATTTCACGCCGAGCGATGCAGCAGTACCCTCATCCGTACCGTAAAGTGTTATATAATCGCCGGTATATCGGTTTTTCAGCATAAGCGGTGTTCCCTCGGCAGAGATTTTTCCGCTGTCCAAAATAATCACATAATCTGCCTCGGCGGCTTCTTCCATATAGTGAGTTGTGAGAAATACCGTCATATTATCCTGTTTTCGCAAAGTGCTTACAACATTCCAAAGGGCTTTTCTGGTTTGAGGGTCAAGTCCTGTTGTGGGTTCATCCAAAATGAGGATTTTCGGATTGTTCAAAAGAGCTCTCGCCACATCAATCCGACGGCGCTGACCACCCGAAAGCTTACCGACGGTGCGTTTCAGCAAAGTATTAAAATCGAGCAGCTCGGCAAGTTCGTAAAGCCTTGCCTTAAATTTGTCACCTGTAATTCCGTAAAGTGCCGCACGACTTTGCAGGTTGTCATAAACCGAAAGTGCGGAATCGAGCACCGAATTTTGAAATACAACTCCGATTTCCCTTTTAATTTTTTCCTTTTCCCTGTCCAAATCGTAACCGTTTATTATAACGCTGCCGCTATCCTTGGAAAGCTGACCGCAGATAATATTTATAGCGGTTGATTTTCCAGCACCATTCACACCCAAAAAGGCAAATAGCTCGCCGCACTTTACACGAAAACTTAAATCATCAACGGCCTTTATTTCTTTAAAGATTTTTTTGAGATTGTCTATTTTAATAATATTTTCCATACTCGATGCCCCTTTCATTTTTGATTTTCATACTTAAATTTCAAGCCCTGATACATATCCGTAAGGGTCGTGCTGCAAAGATCCTCGCTCCAATCGTAATAATTTGTTGCTATCATCGTGGCAATGCCGTGAACATAAGCCCACATTTCAAGATAGAACAGCATAGCACGTTCTTTGGAAATATTCACTTGCTTGCAAATAAGATTGGCAAGCATTTCGACCTCAGATGTTTGCTTGGTTTTATCCTCATTTGTCCTATCTCTCATAAAGAGAAGCTTGAATAATTCTTTTTCTTCTACTGCAAAGCGAATATATGCCATTCCACTTGCTTTGTAGGGCGGATATTTTCCGCTTGCCATATCTTCTTGCAAGTAATTTTGATAAATTCCTTCCGCAGCGATAAGGACAGCGCTTTTCAGTTCTTCCATACTGTCAAAATAACTGAACACAGGGCGGTGAGAAGTACCGAGCTTTGTTCCCATAGCACGAGCGGTAACAGAATCAAACCCTTTTTCTCTCGTCAAATCGAGTGCGGCATTTATTATTTCTTCCTTGGTAAACATAAAATTTCGTGGCATTGCAAACCTCACTTTACTAAAGTAACTGTTGTTATGTCACAGCAGTAACTTTATTGTATCACTTATAGAAAAAGGAGTCAAGCCCTATGCATTCATAATTTTTAAAAAGAATTAAAAAGCCGACAAAAAGTGATTTTACTCACAATTCATCGGCTCTGCATCTTAGCGTCTGGCTCTTTGATGATATGTTGTTTTGTCTGATAAATTTAAAGATTTTTCTGCAATATACCGTACCGACTGTCTTTACCATTTCTTTTCAAAACCCTCGTTACGGCACCTCATCATTTCCAGTCTGCTCTTGCTTTTATTAAAATATTTCTTTTACTTGCGGATAAAATTATCTACTCCGTCCAGAATGATTTCTTCTCCCTTCTGTCCGGTAATCGTTACGTTCTTTAGCTCCAGGGTCTCCACATTTTTAGCAAGCATTCCGGAAAGCGTTGTCTTATCTGCACCATCCATCATGGCAGGGACTCCCGCCTTTGGATGTTCTGCATAAGAAAAGCTTACATTTTCAAAGCCAACTTTCTTGATTTTCTGCTCCGGCAGGCCAAACAGATATGCTGCCGCCGCATGGCAGTTTGTTGCTTTAATATTTTGGAAACTAAGTTCACCAAGATAAGGGGTTCTGTCATCCACCGGAAAATACTCTTTGGACTGCACATACTGGCTGTGACCATCCGGGTCACAGAAATAAAACGCATTGATAACAATTGGTGTCATCACATGGTCCATTTCAATGTGCTCGAACAACACTCCGTCAATAACAGCATCCTTACCACGGCCGCGTCTTGTTTTAATTCTGAGTCCGCGGTCGGTATGGAGAAATTTGCAATCCTTTACGGTCAGATTTTTTACGCCGCCTGCCATTTCACTGCCAATCGTAATGGAACCATGACCGTCTCTCATGCAGCACTGGCGAATCATCAGATTTTCGGATGGCTTTTTATACTTTGCACCCATATAAATCTTACCGGATTTAATTGCAATGCAGTCATCACCCAGAGAAAAATATACGCCGATAATCTCAACATTACAGCAGGATTCCGGGTCAAGTCCATCGGTATTCGGCGAATCTGCCGGATTCAATACCTTCAGGTCAATAAACCGTAGATTATCCGAAAAGTACGGATGAAGATTCCATGACGGACTGTTCTGGAACTGAACACCATGTAAAATGACGTTATTACAGTGATTTAAAAATACCAGACGCGGTCTCCACGCAATTTTGCGTGTTTTTGGATCTGCCCACCAGGTATCATGGGAAGAACAGCCATCAATGACACCCTGACCTGTAATCAGTACATTTTCCACGTTAATTCCGGTAATAATTCCGGCAAAGCAATCCAGCGGATTGCCTTCCCAGGTGCCAAGATTATACTCTTCCTGCTCATCATAGCTCGTGATGACACCAGGTAAAATTGGAAATTTGGTCCGGTCTGTTGTTGCATATAAGGTTGCTCCCTTGGCAAGCTCCAGCGTCAGGTCGCTCTTTAAAAACAGGGATGTGATGCGGTAGTTTCCAGCAGGAACCAGAACTCTTCCGCCCTTTGGACAAGCATTGATAGCACACTGGATAAACAGGGTATCATCTGTTGCATTATCCCCTTTTGCACCAAATTCCTTTACATTTAATGTTACAAATTCGTTTTCCGTGCAGACCGTAACCACATCCGATTCTTTTCCGGCAAGCTTTACCTGCACCTCATATGCCGTTGCCGGCTTTAAATCAAACAACGAAACAACAATTTTATTGCTCCGCTCTGCCTCCGCACCATTGACGTATACCACATGCTCTTCTTCGCTTGTGTAACAGCCACAGTCTTTCAGCTCCAATACCAGGCTTCTGGCAGTTTTCAAAATAATATCAAAGTTTAGTTTTTCCATAGCAATCCTCATGTATCAGTTACGCTCAAAGCGGTGCTTCAGCCGTTTTATTGCAAAATATGCCGCCGGATACTGCTCGTTTGCAAACGGTTTTAAATCATCCTCATATTTTTCCAGCAAAAATGCTTTGTAAAAACAAGCTTTTGCCAGTGCACAGGCAGTTTTCTCTGTCATCTGCTTCGAAATAAGAACATACTGCTCCCACAACAGACGCTGAAGTGTCCGGTAGTGCTCATAAATTTCTTCCGAAAAATACTCCAGCACCTCCGAAAGCATCAAAAATACCTCATTGCTGTCCGGATATTTTTTTACTGCAGCCTTACACTGGTTTACGATATCAATATAGTTTTCTTTCTTATTGAGTCTGGATTCATACAAGGTATACAGTGGCATCACTTCTGCTAACAAACTCTGCTGCTCCTGTTCTCCGGACAGAAATAATCCGTCGTTGTCTCGCTTCTGTGCCGCAATTTCCTGTGCGACCGCAGTCACGGCTTCCTTATAATTTTCTGGCTCGACCGTGTATAAAAAAGCCAGTGCCAGTTTAGAGTTTTCCGCTGCTTTTTTTATCTCTTCCAAAGCCTCTGCGGACTTTGTTACTCTGTATTCTTCGATTTTTGCCCGAATCATGGTAATCCTTTCTACTGCTTACAATTTTTTCACCGATAACTGTTCCATCTGACGGAACAGCTGAATTAACGGATATCCTGCATGGCAACGCCATCCATATCATCAAATGCCTGGTTTTCACCAACCATGCCCCAGATAAACGTATAGGCTCTTGTACCACAGCCGGAATGAATGGACCAGCTTGGAGAAATCACTGCCTGCTCATTCTTCATTACAATATGGCGTGTTTCTGTTGGTTCACCCATGTAATGGAATACCAGTGCATCCTCTTTCATATCAAAGTATAAATAAACTTCCATTCTTCTGTCATGTGTATGACATGGCATCGTGTTCCATACACTGCCTTCCTCTAGCTTTGTCATACCCATAACCAACTGACAGCTTTCTACCTGACCTGGCAGAATGTACTTGCAGATAGTTCTGTGGTTTGCATCAGCCAGACAGCCAAGTTCTACTTTATTTTCATCCTTCACAATAACCACGCCCTCTTCCGGTGTACCTTCCGGCTTAATCAGAACCGTTGGATAGGACTTGTGGGCAGGCGCACTGTTTATGTAAAATTTGGCAGGCTCTTCGGCATTTACACTAGCAAAGGAAATGTCCTTTGCTCCCATGCCGATATACATTCCTTCTTTATAATTGACCTTATATTCCTTTCCGTCAATAGTAATTACACCGGCACCGCCGATATTAATCACACCCATTTCTCTTCTTTCCAGAAAATAGTCCGCACGAAGTTCATCCCCGGCAGTCAGCACAAGTGCTTCCTTTACAGGCACTGCAGAACCTGTAATGATACGGTCAATGTGGCTGTAAACCAGCTTAATAACGTTCTTCTGGAATAAATCGTCAATTAAAAACTCCTCACGGAGTCTGTCTGTGGTATAGTGCTTGACATCCTTTGGAGATGCTGCTGTTCTAAGTTCCATGATTGCTACCTCACTTTTTTATTTTATGTTACAGTCAGATTCAGTTTGTCCTATGAAACATGAGCCGTGGCTTCCCACGGCTCATGGAAACGGGCAATGAAGCATCCGTTATCGTTTCTTCTGTATTCCGATGTCTGATGTTATCTCTGTACTCTGCCGGAGCCGTCGCCGCCAACCAAGCCTTCTACGTCACTTCTGGAAACAAGGTTGAAGTCACCAGGAATTGTGTGCTTTAATGCGGAAGCAGCTACACCAAACTCAAGTGCATCCTTGAAGTTCTTGCCATCCAGGAAACCGCAAATGGTGCCGCCTGCGAAGGAGTCACCGCCGCCTACACGGTCAACGATAGGAGCAATTCTGTATTCTCTGGAATGATAAAATTCCTTGGTATCTCTGGAGTAAATGCATGCAGACCAGCCGTTATCGGAAGCACTGTGGCTGACACGTAAGGAACTGATAACATACTCAAAGTTGAACTTTTCTACCATCTGCTCGAAAATGCTCTTATAACCGGCAAGCTCTAATTCACCGCTTGTTACGTCTGTGTTGCCCGGCTTGAAGCCAAGAACCTTTTCTGCATCTTCTTCGTTACCAATGCAGACGTCTACATACTGCATTAAGTTGGACATAACCTTCTGAGCCTTTTCGGAAGTCCATAACTTCTTACGGAAGTTTAAGTCACAGGAAACCTTAACACCTGCCTTCTTTGCTGCCTTTAAAGCAACCTCTGTCAGCTCTGCTGCTGCATCGGAAACAGCCGGAGTGATACCGGTGAAGTGAAACCAGTCAGCATCTGCAAAAATCTTGTCAAAATCAAAATCTTCTGCTGTAGCAGTAGAAATGGAGGAATGTGCTCTGTCATATACAACATTGGATGCTCTCATTGCAGCACCGGTTTCCAGGAAGTAGATACCAAGTCTCTCACCGCCGTAAGCAATGTTCTGTGTGCCAACGTTCATCTTTCTTAATGCTGCTACTGCACATTCACCGATTGGGTTCTTTGGAACCTTTGTTACGAATTCAGCGTCATGACCATAGTTAGCAAGAGAAACTGCTACGTTTGCTTCGCCTCCGCCATAGCATACATCGAACTCGTCTGCCTGGATGAACTTTTCATTTCCAGGAGTGGATAATCTTAACATAATTTCGCCCATTGTTACTACTTTTGCCATTGTTTTAATCTCCTTTAGATAAATATTTATTTTTCAGATTCCGGATTGCGAAACATTCTTTCAAAAGGTAATGTGAATCTTTGAAAGAACAAGAAACACATCCAAATCTAATGTCTTACAGAGTTACACCCTGTTTAAAGATTGCCATGTCATGGAAGCCAGCTTCTTCTGCCTTTACCTTCTTACCGGAAGCCACTGCCAGTACATAATCAAATAATTGTTCGGAAAGCTCCTTCATGGATGCGTCCTCTACCAGAACACCGCAGTTAAAGTCAATCCAGTTGTCCTTCTTGTTTGCAAGAGGAGAATTCGTGGAAATCTTTACGGTTGGTACTGGAGATGCAAACGGTGTGCCTCGTCCTGTTGTAAACAGAACAATCTGTGCGCCGGAAGCTGCCAGTGCCGTAGAAGCAACCAGGTCATTTCCCGGAGCACTTAACAGGTTCAGCCCCTTTGTGGTAACCGACTTTCCATAAGGAAGGACATCCATAACCAATGCCTTACCGGACTTCTGGGTACAGCCAAGCGATTTGTCCTCTAATGTTGAAATACCGCCCTTTTTATTGCCCGGAGACGGATTTTCATAAATTGTCTGGTTATGACGCTTGAAATATTCCTTAAAATCATTAATCAGTGCAACTGTTTTGTCAAATAATTCCGGTGTGGCACAACGATCCATTAATAATGTTTCCGCACCGAACATTTCCGGAACCTCCGTTAAAATTGTGGTGCCGCCCTGCGCAACCAAAAGGTCAGAAAACGCACCAACGGTCGGATTGGCAGTAATACCGGAAAGTCCGTCAGAACCGCCGCACTTCATACCAATAATAAGCTCGGATGCCGGAAGCTTTTCTCTCTGGAAGCTGGAGGCATACGCCACAAGCTCATCTAACAGCTTGTCCGCCTCTTCCATTTCGTCTTCCACTTCCTGACAGACAAGGAATTTCACACGATTTTCATCATATGCTCCAATATATTCCTTAAGAACCGGAATATTGCTGTTTTCACAGCCCAGCCCAAGCACCAGCACACCGCCGGCATTTGGATGATTGATAAGGTCAGCCAGAATGGTTCTGGTGTTTTCCTGGTCATCTCCCATCTGGGAACAGCCGTACGGGTGTGGGAAAGCAATGACATCCTCTACCGAGCCACGGCACTTCTTCTTTGCTGCTTCTGCAATGGCAGTTGCAATATTGTTGACACAACCAACGGTTGGAATAACCCAGATTTCATTGCGGACACCTACCTTGCCGTCCGGACGCTTAAAGCCGTCAAAATACTTTGTTTCTGCCTGTGGGAATGTAACCTGCTCTACCGGATGATACTCATATTCCAGTAATTCCCCAAGATTTGTTTTTATATTCTGGGTGTGTACATGGCATCCTGCCGCCACATCTTCTGTTGTGTGACCGATTGGATTGCCGTACTTTATTACATTTTCACCGGCAGGAATGTCGCATAAGGTAACCTTATGTCCACGCATAATGTCTTCCTTTACAACAACTTCTCCGCTTTTTGTTTTAATTATCGTGCCTGCCTTTAAATCGGCAAGGGCAACGGCAACATTGTCATTTTCATTAATAATAATATATTCCTGCATATTATCCTCTGATTTTTATTTTTTTACGCATTAACCTTTTTGATAGCTTCTCTCATACCAAGGGTACGAATGTCATCCAGATAGCCGGCTACCTTTTCGGTAAGACCTGCATACTCTGTTAAATCTCTGCCAAAGAATGCAGTGTTGCTAAGATATGCCTTGGTAAATGTCAGACTGTCCTTATCAGAATTTGCTGCAAAAAATTCCAAAGCAGAAGCATCGTCTAAAATCTTGTATTCTTCGCCGTTTCTGTGACCGATAAGAGCATTTTCACGAATTTCGGTGCCAGTGTAGAAGCTCATCAGTGCTGCCAGAGAGAATGCCAGATGGGACGGAATCTTGCCTGTTTTTTCGATGTAGCCGGTTAAGGATGGCATACAACGGGACTTCCACTTGGAGGTGGAATTTAAGGAAATGGATAATAACGCATGCTTGATGAACGGATTTTCAAAACGCTCAATCACCGCATTTGCAAACGCAACCAGTTCTTCCTTTGGAAGAGTCAGAGTTGGAATAATTTCATCAAATACTGTTGTCATCATAAATTTGCGGACATCCTCATCTTCCATGGATTCCTTGACAAAATCATTGCCGGCCAGATAGGAAGCAAGTACAAAAGAAGTGTGGGCACCGTTTAAGATGCGTACCTTTCTTTCTCTGTATGGCTTCTGGTTGTCTGTGAAAATAACCGGAAGACCTGCCTTATCTAACGGAAGCTCTGCGGAAATATCCTTATCACTTTCAATAACCCAAAGAGCAAAAACCTCTGCGGTATCCACCAAATTGTCGCAGTAGCCAAGGCTTTCCCAGATGATTTCTGCTTCTTCTCTTGGATAACCTGTTACAATACGGTCAACTAAGGTGCTGCAGAAAATGCAGTCATTTTCCACCCATGAAATAAACCCTTCGCCCAGATTCCAGAGTTTTGCAAATTTTAAGATGCATTCTTTTAAACTGCCACCGTTATTTTCAATGAGCTCACATGGAATCAAAACAAGCCCTTTATCAGAAGCACCATTGAAATACTGGTATCTATCATACATAAACTTTGTTAACTTACCAGGATATGTCTTAGGAGGCATTGCATTAAAATCATCTGTTTCATCATAAACAATACCTGCCTCTGTTGTATTGGAAACAACAAAGCGAAGTGTTTCACATTTTGCATATGATGTGTATTTTTCATATCCTTCAATGCAGTCTACCGCATCAGCAATGCTGGTGATGACACGGGTTTCTACTTTTTTGGCACCATCTTCCTTGCCACGCAGTACAACCGTGTACTGATTTTCCTGTTCCTGGAACATATTTAAATTTCCGTAAGCAATTGGCTTAACAATTGCCACGCTGCCATTAAATACTCCTTTTTCATTTGCTACATCGAGCATGTAATCTACAAAGCCTCTGAGGAAGTTGCCTTCACCAAATTGAAGAACCTTCACTGGACGTTCTACTGCTCCTGAAATAGATTTGTTTAACAATTCCATCTTTCGCTTCTCCTTTTTACAATAAAAATATGTAAGCATTTACAACTACTATTTTACAATTCATTTTCATTATTGTCAATGTATTTTTGTTACGAAAAGTTCTTGTAAATCATAAGTTTTCATTGTATAATGTTATTTAAGAAGTTTTTTTTATTATTTTTAGTTGAAAGCGCTTTCAATAATAAAGTCTGAAAGAGTTTTCAGACTTACGCAAAATAAAGAACGGAGAATGCATTATGAACATATATGATGTATCAGAAAAAGCCGGCGTTTCCATTGCCACCGTTTCCCGTGTACTAAACGGCAATCCAAATGTCAGTGAACCCACCCGGCAAAAGGTTATGAATGTAATGAAAGAAATTGGATATACTCCAAATGTCTTTGCCCGAGGCTTAGGTCTTAATACCATGCATACCATCGGTATCATGTGTGCAGACTCTTCCGACCCATTTCTGGCAAACGCTGTATATTATCTCGAACAGAATCTTCGCAAATGTGGCTACGATTCCTTTCTGTGCTGTACCGGCTACGATCTGGTCAACAAGCAGAAATATCTGCAGCTTTTGTTAAGTAAACGTGTAGACGCTATTATACTAGTAGGCTCCAGCTTTTTAGAAGCTGCCAAAAAAGACAATGCATACATAACCGCCGCAGCGGATAGCATTCCCGTTATGGTCATCAACGGTTATCTCAACCATCAAAACGTCTACTGCACCTTATGCGATGACTATCAGGCGGTATATGACGTTGTCAACCGTTTAATCGAGCAGCAGCGACGCAATATACTCTATCTATACACTTCCCGCTCCTACAGCGGTCTGCAAAAATTGTCCGGCTACAAAAACAGCATTGCAGCAAACGACCTTACCATCTGCGAAGATCTGATGCTTGCCTGTCCAAACGACATCGCACAGACAAAAGAGCTTTTGATTGAACAACATAACAAAGGACTTCGTTTTGATGCTGTTGTCGCATCCGAAGACCAGCTTGCCGTATCTGCCATGAAATTTGCCAAGTACGCAGGTCTGTCCGTTCCGGAGGATTTAGCTATCGTCGGCTACAACAACTCCATACTATCCAGTTGTACCGACCCGGAAATTACCACCATCGACAACCATGTAGAAACCCTCTGCATGACTACCATCAACACACTAATGCGTGTATTGGACGGCAACGACGTTCCAAACAAAACAACTATTTCCAATGACCTGGTTGTGCGTGAAACCACAAACTTTTCATAAAGTAACTATTCAGCCATCTGCAAGCAAATATCCAGACTGCAAGCTTGCTTGCAAGACTGGATATTTGCTTGCAGATGGCGATTAGCACCACACCGCCTAATGAGTAAAACAGAAAGTGAATTTTTCCAGAACACCATTTCTGATGAAACAGTGTTCTGGATTAACAATGGCTGAACTATATTAGCCAATATTTTTTTTAGGAGGATTTTAACTATGAAACCATTTATGGATGACGACTTTTTATTATCCAACGAGACGGCAAAAATCTTATATCACAACTATGCAAAGAAAATGCCGATTATCGACTACCACTGTCACATCAACCCACAGGAAATTGCCGAAGACCGCCAGTTTGACACCATCACACAGGTATGGTTAGGCGGCGACCATTACAAGTGGCGTCAGATGCGTACCAACGGTATCGATGAAAAATTCATCACCGGAGACGCTTCCGATTACGAAAAATTTGAAAAGTGGGCAGCTACCCTTCAGAAGGCAATCGGCAACCCGCTTTACCACTGGAGTCACTTAGAGTTACAGCGTTATTTCGACTACAAAAAGCCACTCTCCCCTGCTACTGCACCGGAAGTATGGGAAGTATGCAACAAAAAGCTTGCCGAGCCATCCATGAGCGTGCGTAACATTATCCGTCAATCCAACGTAGAAACCATCTGCACTACTGATGACCCAATCGACTCGTTAGAATGGCACAAAAAAATTGCCGAGGATGATACTTTCGAGGTTCAGGTGCTTCCTGCATGGCGTCCGGACAAGGCAATGAACCTTGAAAAACCGGAATATCTTGACTACCTTGACAAGCTCTCTGCAGTCAGCGGTGTAACCATCAACTCCTTCGCTTCCCTCTGCGAAGCTTTAAAGGTTCGTATGGCATTTTTTGCTTCCATGGGATGCCGCGTTTCTGACCACGCTCTGGAATATGTAATGTACAAACCTGCTACCGCAGAAGAAATCGAAACAATTTTTGCAAAACGCCTGGCTGGCCAGACTCCATCCGCTTTAGAAGAATTACAGTTTAAGACAGCATTTATGAACTTTGTCGGAAAAGAATACCACCGTCTTGGCTGGGTAATGCAGCTTCACTATGGCACAAAGCGTGACAACAACGTATTCCGTTACAACCAGTTAGGTCCTGATACCGGCTACGACTGCATCAATACCTACAGCTCCTCCGCAGAAATGGCTGCATTCTTAAACTCCTTAAATGCAACCGACGAGCTGCCAAAGACCATCATCTACTCCTTAAACCCAACAGACAATGCTGCCATCGGCACTGTGCTTGGCTGCTTCCAGGACGCTTCCTGTGTCGGCAAAATCCAGCAGGGCTCTGCGTGGTGGTTCAATGACCATAAGGTTGGTATGACCGAGCAGATGACTACACTTGCCAACTTAAGCCTGCTTGCCAACTTTGTTGGTATGCTGACCGACTCCAGAAGCTTCTTGTCTTACACAAGACACGAATATTTCCGCCGCATCCTGTGTAACTTAATCGGCACCTGGGTAGAAAACGGCGAATATCCAAATGACATCGAGTTCCTTGGACAGATGGTACAGGATATTTCTTATAATAATACAAAGAAGTACTTTGGCTTTTAAAGAAGTAACTATTCAGCCCTATCAAAGAAAAAGCCTGGGATGCAAGCTTGCTTGCAAGACCAGGCTTTTTCTTTGATAGGGCGATTAGCTCCACACCGACCCATGAGTAAAACAGTAAGCTGCTTTTGCAGCGACAGACAGCGCAGCTGGCTGGTTTTACGAATGGCGGTGGGGGCTGAATAGTTACTTCTTTCGGCTTATGGCAGTTTCACAACGTATTTCCTGTTTTTTTCTTTTTTATGCAAAATGCTGTATTTTCAGAAAATTCTAGTCATAACTCCAAAAAGTCACACTTGCATTCTTATATTTCCTGTTATACAATAGAAAAAATACTTGAATACGGAGGATATTATGAGACACTTAATCAGTCCACAGGATTTATCATTCGAAGAGTTAAACAATCTACTTGATCTGGCAAATGACATTGCCCACGACCCTAAAAAATACTCTAATTGTTGTCAAGGCAAAAAAATAGCCACTTTATTTTACGAACCAAGTACTCGTACCCGTCTCAGTTTTGAAGCTGCAATGCTCAATATGGGGGGGAGTGTTCTTGGTTTTTCTTCTGCCGATTCCTCCTCTGCATCCAAAGGAGAAAGTGTTGCCGACACCATCCGCGTAGTATCCTGCTATGCTGACATCTGTGCCATGCGTCATCCAAAAGAAGGTGCGCCTTATGTTGCTTCCATCAATTCAGGAATTCCTGTCATCAATGCAGGAGACGGCGGTCACAACCATCCAACCCAGACACTGACCGACTTATTAACCATAAAATCTTTAAAGGGACATTTAGACAATATCACCATCGGCTGCTGCGGTGACTTAAAGTTTGGTCGTACCGTACACTCTCTCATTCATGCCATGGTACAGTTTCCAAATGTAAAATTTGTATTTATCGCACCGGATGAACTCCGCATTCCAACCTATTTAAAAGAAGAAGTGCTCGACCCACTCGGCATTGAATACAAAGAAACAAAATCCTTAGAAGATGTTATGCCGGAGCTTGACGTTCTTTACATGACCCGTGTACAGAAAGAGCGCTTCTTCAATGAAGAAGACTATATCCGCTTAAAGGATTCCTTTATCCTGGATGCTGAAAAAATGAAGCTTGGCCGTGAGGATATGCTTGTTCTTCATCCGCTGCCTCGTGTAAACGAAATTGCCGTTGAAGTTGATAACGACCCACGTGCCGCTTATTTTAAACAGGTACAGTTTGGCGTTTACGCAAGAATGGCACTGATTATGACGCTGCTTGGCGTAGAAAAGCCGGAATAATTTATATTGTTGCTGCTGTTAAAAATGAAAAAACCACATAAAAAAGGAGATATCTATGTTAAATATCGGTGGATTAAATGAAGGCATCGTTTTGGACCACATTCATGCCGGTGGTGCCATGGAAATTTATAATTATTTAAACTTAGAAAAGCTGGATTGCAGCGTAGCCATTATTAAAAATGCAAAAAGCAGCAAGATGGGACGCAAGGATATTATCAAAATTGACCAGCTCATTGATATTGATTTCAATATGCTGGCAGTTTTAGAGCCAAACATGACAATCAACTACATAAAGAACGGAGAACGCGTGGAAAAGAAGCAGTTAAATCTTCCAGAACATATTTACGGCATTATCAAATGCAAAAATCCGCGCTGCATTACTTCCATTGAGCAGGAGCTTCCACACCGCTTCAAATTAACAAACCGTGAAAAAGCCATTTACCGCTGTGAATACTGCGAACAGTCCTTCAAAAATAACAAATAATTAAAACGCTGCTGTGCCGCTATTATTTTACAAAATACAAGTAAACAATAACGACGCAGCAGCATTTTTAATTTATCTTCCCATTTTCTGGTCTTTCTTATGTGCATACATTTTCTGGTCTGCCTTTCTGAGGAAATAGTCCAGTGAATGATTTTCAACCTTCTCGGAACAGACACCGATACTAAATTGTAGACTGTATGCTTTTTCATTGTTCTCGTTAAAATAACCCGCTTTTTGCGTTAATGTCTTTATAATTTCTTCCGCACGCACTTTTTGATTTTCCTGAAAAAGAACAATCAGAAACTCATCACCACCGGTTCTCGCTGCAATCTCATGTTGCATAACACTTTCCTGAATAATGGTTCCGACCGTCTTTAATGCCACATCTCCTTCGGCATGACCGTATGTGTCGTTGATTTTTTTAAATTCACACATATCAAGTGAAATTACGGTAAGTTCTTTCAGGTCAGAACGTTCCATAAGCTTTTTCATTTTGTCATAAAAACCATTTCGGTTCAAAACACCTGTCAGCCCATCCATACGGTACATCTGCATCATTATTTTCTTAGTACGCTGCATATCAAGAAGAAAACGCATATGGAAAATAAAGCTCGAATATGCTGTATACCAGAAATTCTCTGTGTCCATACTGATAACCGCATATGCATTAGGATCCTGCTGATTTGGCAAGCTTACAACCAAAAGCGAACGTCCGATTTCTAACTGCGTTTCCAAATCCGGTATCAGTTCTTCCAGGGATGTATTTTCAATGAATTCCGTCTGAACCCTGTCACTCGTATTTTTATAGTGAATTGCATGATATCCGCCATGCCCCTCTTTCTGTCCGGCGGCAGAATATTTAACGTAATCATCAATTAGCATATATTCTTCCGAACAAAGCCACAACTCAAAATAATGAATCTGCTTCAACTGCTCCGGAACGACTTTCTGAATAATTTCCATTCCATCGCCATCACCATAATTGGCAACCATCCGGCTTAAATTAATCTGATATTCCATCTGTTCATTCATGTCAGATTTCAGTTGAATGATTCTGGAAGAGGCATCCATTGCATTAATGCCCTTGCAGCCACAGGAACCACCAATCTGAAGCTTACTGTACGCTGAAACAACAAGATTTTTTTCTCCAACTTTGCAGTTTTCATCCTGAATAAACTGAAACAGTGCATCCACAAACACATTGATATCGTATACACTGGTAAGCAGCTGCGGTTGATGATATTTGCCCGCTTCCAAACCATCAAAGCCACTGACTGCAACATCTTCCGGCACACGGAAACCTTGCTGCCGGAGAAAATCGCAAACGGTGAGTGCCATTGTGTCGTTGGCACAGACAATTGCCTCCGGAGGTACCAGATTATCTTCCAGCATCTTTTTCATCGCTTCCACCGTTGGACGTTCCCAGAAATATCCATAATACACTTGTTTGGATGCATCAAATGGAACATTGTTCTTTTTCAAAACCTCTTCCAATACATGCAGCCGTTCTTCCGAAAAAGCATTTTGAGGCTGTCCGGCCATAAAATTGATTTTTTTATAGCCATGATGCTCTACCATGTGCTTCACAATTTCCTGAAAAGCTTCTCTGTAATCGAAAGAAATATTAATGCAGTCCGCAATCCAATGATCTACTGCAATTACTGGAACATTGGCAGCTTTGGCACGTTGCACAAATTCTTTCTGACCTTCCTCTGTTTTAAACGTTTCAGCCATTAAAACTATCGCATCAAATTTTTCTACCGAAATGGTATCAAAAATGCGTAACTCACCGTAATCAAGCTGCTCCAGATAAAAATTGGTCAGTGTAGAAAAGAAAATTACTTTGCAGTGATACTCTTTACTCTTGTTTGTAATTATTTTTATCAGTTCCCGTTGATCCTCTGTAGAAAAGCAGGCATGAAGCAATGCTATTACCTTATAATCTTTTCCATCAGAATATTTTTTGCTCATCACTTGCACCTCTATGTATCCTCTGCAACCTTTCTTAGTTACAGCGCATAATCAAACGCATTCCTTCATTGACCGCAACCATTTTTGCTTTTCTTTTTTATTTGCGGATTTGAACCTTGCCGTTTACTTCCATAACTGGGTCATCCCAGATAATTTCTCCAATGCTGTCTGCAATAATGCTTCCTGATTTTGGATTTTTCACTGAAATAATATTTCCCTTAATGTCAGCTTCAACCTCGGAATATTCAAAAGAAAGATCCGTATCTTCCATGCTACAATTGATTAATTTCAGATTTGTACAATAGCAAAGCGGCTGAGTGCCGATAATCTTACAATTTATCAGCGTTAAACCATCAGAAAACCATGCCAGATATTCTCCTTTTACCACGGAATCCTTTACTGTAATATTTTTTCCATGCCAAAATGCATCCTTGGTATCCAGATAAGAATTGGTGATTGTCATATTTTCTACATACTGGAACGAATATTTTCCTTTCATTTTCAAATTGTCTATTTTGACATCTCGGCACTCGAAAAGGAAATATTCTGACTCGATTTCCGAGTGACTGATTTCAAGCTTTCTGGTTCTCCAGCCAAATTCCGGCGAATGTGCCGTGCTGTCTTCAATACGGATGTTTTCACATTCACGAAGTGCCTTTATACCATCCATTTTTGCATTTTTTATTATGCCATCGTAAGAATACCAGATAGCAGCTCTTGTTAATTCATCCATACTGACCGCATCCAGTTCAAATCCTCTGGCATGCCAGAGTGGATAACGCAGAGAAAAGTTACTATTTTTTACCAGAATATTTCTGGTTTCCTTTAAAACAGACTCTCCATCTGCCGGACCAGCAAACGTACAGTTTACCACTTCCGTATTTTTAATATTATATAAGGCACGTTCTTCATCAAACGTCTGCCCGAAAACTACATTTTCCATGGAAACTCTCCTGTTCTTTCTCTAAAAGTATTCTAACCTCTTGTATTTTACCACACATTTTTGTTTTATTCAATTGAAATTAATTCGGCCGATACAGAATATGACGACACAGAAAGAGCAGGTCTTCCGACCTGCTCCAAATGTGTTTGTGTTTGTGGGTTTTTCTTAAATTATTTGTACTGCTAACTACTTTCTTAAGCCTAATCTTTCGATTAACTTACGATATCCATCCAAATCTGTCTTCTTAAGATATGCCAGTAAGCCACGTCTCTGACCTACCATCTTAAGGAGACCACGTCTGGAATGATGATCCTTCTGGTTGTTCTTAAGATGCTCTGTTAACTCATTAATTCTTTCTGTTAAAAGAGCAATCTGTACTTCTGGAGAACCAGTATCGTTAGCTGTTCTTCCATAAGCTGCAATGATTTCCTGCTTCTTTTCCTTGCTAATCATGATAATTACCTCCTGTTTTTTTATAATATCGCCTGATACCAAGAACCGGTTTGTTTTCCAGGAGTAACTCCGTATTCTGAGTAACGGCTCGTTGATGTGAATTACATCAACTCTTATATGATACCACAAATTGAAGCATTTGTAAATACTTTTTTCTTCTGTTTTTTTCCGGTCATCAAATTCTCTTTTTTACTTCTTCGGAAACCATGGAATACACCTATTGACCTTCTTGCAGTACAGAACATACTCTTGTCCATACAACTCCAAAAGCCATTTTTCCTCCGTGTGTTTCATCAAAATCGTCATTGTCAGCCAACACACAAACGGCAAAATCAAAAGCCACAAATTGTGTGCCATAAACAACAAGCCTGTACACATCAGCACAATTCCCGAATAACAGGGATTCCTGACAATGCTGTAAACTCCTGTAGTACATAATGTATTTGATTCTATGTACTTATCTATGGACTTGCTACCAATCGCAGCAGCTTTCCATACAAAAAAACCTAACAGAAGAATTACAAATCCTATCCCGATAAATCCTGCTATGAGACCTGCTTTATCAAGCTTTCCGGTTTTTATTACTCCCTATTATGTCAAGTCTTTTTTCCTTTAAATAAAGGATTTTTTTGTTATATATCTCAGTAGAACAAGCCACAAGCATGGATATTTCTCTGTATCTGGTACGAAAATAGCGGTTTTAGGGTACACGAAGTAAAACGTCTCTTATTTTTCCGCTCTACATGGCCTTTTGTATACCCTTCCCTCTATGGCAGCTTACCTCCCGTATCTACCAGGTTTCCCCTTTTTCAGGGACCTAACTTTCTTCGTTCTGCCTATCCATAACCAGGGTGTCAGCTCAGCTCCTAGACAGAGTCTGTGCCCTATGGAAAATATTCCTGCCGACTACCGGCTCATTCTTTGTTTTTTTATTTTACTGACTCCGCTTCCTGTAACGGCACCTTTCGGCGGACGTTTTACCGTACATTCCACTTTCTTTCAGCCTTTCTTCGTGGCTGGGTTTAATCTTTATTCTTCATAAAAACTAAACTCAACCACGAAGTCTGCTGTGTCTTACTTTTTATGTAGCCTGCAACTGCGGTCTTTTTATGTCATTCAGCAGCTTTGTTCCATCATAGCTCACACCTTTGGTCAGTATTGTGTAAAATATCCGTAATACTTTACATGCCACTGCCACTACCGACTGCATCTTCTTTAAAGGGTTCTTCTCCCGTGTCCGGTAGTAGCTGTGTACCTCCCGGAACTCTTCGTTCTTTCCTATCACGGATATCGCCGCTTCGTACAACACATATCTCAGGCGTTTTCTTCCCCGGTAGCTGATCCGGCTTTCTCCCCTGTGCTTTCCTGGTTCGTTGGCTACGATGGCATATCCTGCCAGTTTCTGAAGCTGCTTTGGATTGTCAAAACGTTTGATGTCACCCACTTCTGCAATAAACCCGCTGACGGTAACCATACCAATTCCCTTGATTTCCAGCAGCTTGTCTATATACGGTATCTCCATCAGCTTCTCTTCCAGTTTGTTTAACAGTTCTTCCATTCTGGCCGAGTAGGAATCGTAGTCCTCTAATAAAAGTCTCAGTTCCATCCTTGCTGCTTCCGGTGCCTCCTTGCTTCCGACACTATGCTCGGCGGCAGTTACCAGGGTCTTTGCCCTCTTTAATCCTGCGCCACGCAGCTTTCTGTCCCTCCACATCTTATTTACACCTTCCACTCCAAGCTTTACGATGTCCGCCGGCAGCGGAGCCGCTTTTAAAACGATGATCCCACTGACTGCATCCAGTTTTCCATAAACGTCTTTATATTCCGGAAAATAAATGCTGAACCATCTGGCAAGCCGGTTCTTGATTCTTGTAAGCTCCTCCTGCGTCTGAAAACGCAGGTTAGATAAGCTTCGGATTTCTGCATAAACTCCTGTCGGTTCCATTCCCGGAATCACAACCTCCTTGCCGTTCTTCTCCATGATG
>CAZJAA010000002.1:0-178128 GCA_964544055.1 uncultured Lachnospiraceae bacterium
GCAGTTGCCGATTTCGTAATTTCTCAAATTACTGTCTTATCAGCACACAGCTATATTTTCTGCCGTTTTCTTTTTACCTTACATAGCGTTTTATTTAATTTTCGAGAAGCTTATACAACCCAAAGTCGTCCACGGTTCCCCAGCTTGCTGCGTTCGTACAGATGCGTACACCTATCGTCAGCGTCCCATCTGTTACCTCAATTTCCGGAATCACCGGATTTTGCCAGTCGGCATAGGTAGTCAGTTTAAATGCAGCCGTCTGTTCCTGACCACCTGTCACCGCATACAGTTCAAACGTGGCGCCGCTCTTAAAATCACCACCCTGAGAATATGCCGTCAGATAATAGGTACCTGCTTCCAAGCCGGTAAAACTCTGTTCAATCGAAAACTTCATATCCGAATCCGGAGAAAAGAAATGGAACGACATATCTCCGGAATACGCATCCTCCGGATCATAATCTGAAGCATAACTGCTTGCCCAGCCGCTGCCGTATTTTTCCCAGATTGGAGACTTGTTTTCCGTTGCCTTACCAACCGGAAGCCAGACACCCTCCCAGTAAAATACGCCTGAGGCTCCTGCCGCATTTGCTGCCGCAATCATGCTGGTCTGCCCCTGTACCGTTGCCGGATAGCCGTCCACTAAGTCATCCGTTCCTTTCAGGCTGTTGCCGGAACCGTCACCATCCTGCGAGGTATAACAATAGGATGTTTCCGCAATGACTACTTTCTTGCCGTATTCTTCACGAATTGTCTTTACAACGTTCTGCATATTTTTCATGCTGCCGTCCCAGAACGGATAGTAGGAAAGACCAATCGTATCATAATCCAGTCTCCATCATCATTCAGATTTTTTACAAGCTGGTACAGCTTTTTGGATTCGTTGATTTTTGTATAATGTACCACAATTTCTATTTCCTGCTTTTTCTCCTCTGACACTTCACGGACTGCCTTACTTCCGGATTTTAACAAAGCAAGCACATTATCCGGATCAGTTTCTCCAGACATTCCGTAGTTGATTTCATTGCCAATCTGCACCATGCAGACATCCACGCCGGCAACCGGAAGCTCTTTTAAACTTGCTTTGGTGTAATCATACAAGGCATCTGTTTTTTCTTCCAGCGTCATATTTTCTCACGCTTTTGGGGTATGCTGCCGCTTCGGGTCTGCCCAGAAATCGGAATAATGGAAATCGATACAGACTTTCATGCCATATTTCGTCGCCCTTTTTCCAAGCTCCACTGCCGATTTTACATTATTATTTCCGCCACCATAGCCGTTTCCGTTTTCATCATATGGGTCATTCCAGACACGAAGTCGGATATAGTTGACTCCTGCCTCGGCGAGCGTCCAGAATACATCCTGTTCTTCGCCGTCAAAGCTGTAATATACCACACCGCTGTTTTCTTCTACCAGCACGGACGAAGCATCCATTCCCCGGATAAAATCATCCGAAATTCCCTCTACCGCTTCCACATAAACCGATGAAGCTTCCGGCTCTGTCAGCATGGTTACTGAAAAGCTTTCTTTTTTTCCACAGCCTGCCAATGCACCCAGACAGGCACCTAATAACAGTATCTGCATTGCTTTTTTCATACATTTCATTTGTATGTTCCCCCTTTTTTATTGTGTTATATCTCAACTGTATTGTAGCAATGTTTTGCTTGCTTTTCCATGGAGAAAATTATATAATATATACACATTCTTGTCATGGAGATTTTTTCATGTTTATAAAATACGGCAATTTATCCGAAGTTCATCCGGAAAGTTCTATGGACAAAACAACCCCCTGTGTCGTAAACAGCTGCGGTATGTACCGTCTGTATACCCATCCGGAGCTTCATACCGGTCGTCCGGATGGCAGACTAGATTACCAGCTGATTTACATTGCCGCCGGCAAAGGAAGCTTTCTATTTCAAAATAATACTCCCTGCATGCTGAATGCGAGACATATGGTGCTTTATCGTCCCGGTGAGCCACAGGATTATACCTATTATGGTGTGGACGCACCGGAAATTTACTGGATTCATTTTACCGGAAGCAGGGTAGAACCTTGGCTGGAAGACTATGGCATTTCTTCTGGTGAAACCATCCTTTTTACCGGTACGAACCCAATATATGCCCAGATTTTTGAAAAAATCATTTTAGAATTACAATTAAAGCAGGACTATTTTGAAGCTTCCACGGCACTTCTGCTGCAGCAGCTTCTTCTTTCCGCCGCACGCGCCAGAAAAGAAAAACAACCGGAAAATGTCAAAGTTACCTCCGAAGAAATCCGGCAGGCAGTCGGTTATTTTAATGAACATTATCAGGAAAACATCTATTTGGAAACCTACATTGCGCAAAACTATTTCAGTGTCAGTTCGTTTTTCAGAAAATTCAAGCTATATACAGGCATGACACCGCTTCAATATCTGCTCGACATCCGGCTTGCCAATGCAAAAAAACTGCTGGAGTCCACTAACTATTCCATTGGGGAAGTTGCTTCCCTGGTCGGCTATGATAATGCTTTATATTTCAGCCGCCTGTTTCATAAGCACGTTGGAATTTCACCGAAAGAATACCGAAAAAAACAGGACAACTCCGTTCATTAAACCTCCGGAATTGTCCTGCTTTTTCTTTTTTTATTTTTCTTTTTTTATTTTTCTTTTTTTATTTTTCTTTTTTTATTTTTCTTTCTTTAAATCTTCTTCGGAAAATACTTCATCATTGCCGCCGCCCGGTGCAATCATCGGCCATACCTTGTCATCACTTTCAATCTGGAAATCAATTACTACCGGAATATTCAAAGCAATTGCCTCTTTTAACACTGGTTCAACCTCTTCCTTTTTCGTAACGCAGTATGCCTTGGCACCCATGGCTTCAGCCAGTTTTACAAAATCCACACAATCATTTAAAGTTGTGTAGGAATATCTCTGTCCGTAGAACAGATTCTGCCACTGGCGAACCATTCCAAGTACATGGTTATTAAATACCATCTGGATGATTGGAATATTATATCTCGTTGCCGTTGCAATTTCGTTCATATTCATACGGAAGCAGCCGTCACCCGCTATATTTACTACCGTTTTATCCGGGCACGCTACCTTGGCACCAATACAGGCACCCAGACCATAGCCCATCGTTCCGAGACCACCGGAAGAAATAAAGGTTCTAGGCTTTGTATATTTATAGTACTGTGCCGCCCACATCTGATGCTGTCCAACCTCTGTTGTAACTACTGCTTCACCGTTTGTTACTTTATACAGAGTTTCCATAATGAACGGACCGGTCAGTTTGCTCTCATCATACTTTAATGGGAACTTTGTCTTCAGCTCTGCAATCGTTTCCATCCATTCTTTATGCTCTGTTTCATTCACTAACGGGTTTAAACGCTTTAATACTTCTTTTACGTCGCCAATTAATGCCTTGTAAACAGTAATATTCTTGTTGATTTCCGCCGGATCAATGTCAATGTGAACAATTTTTGCTTTTGGAGCAAACTTTTTTGCATTACCTGCCACACGATCACTGAAGCGCACACCAATAGCAATCAGTACATCACATTCGGTAATTCCAAGGTTAGAAGCTTTTGTTCCGTGCATACCAAGCATACCGGTATAATGCTCATCTGTACCATCCATGGCTCCCTTGCCCATTAAAGAATCACAAATTGGTGCATCCAGTTTTTCTACTAATTCCTTAATTTCTTCCGAAGCTTCCGAAATAACTGCACCACCGCCAACAAAAATCATTGGCTTTTTTGCTGTGTTAATCAGTTCTGCCGCCTCTGTTACAGCTACATCACAAATGGTATCGGAAATCCGCTGAATTTCAGCAGGAGTCTTTGGTTCATATTCTGTTTCCGTTGCTGTAACATTTTTTGTAATATCTACAAGAACCGGACCTGGTCTGCCACTTTTTGCGATTCGGAATGCACGGCGTATTGTATCAGCCAGTTGGGATACATCCTTTACAATAAAGTTATGCTTTGTAATTGGCATCGTTACGCCAGCAATATCGATTTCCTGAAAAGAGTCCTTACCAAGCAGGGAAACACCAACGTTTCCGGTAATGGCTACCATTGGAACAGAGTCCATGTATGCCGTTGCAATACCGGTTACAAGATTCGTTGCACCCGGACCACTGGTTGCCAGACAAACGCCAACCTTTCCGGTTGCTCTTGCATAACCGTCTGCCGCATGGGCAGCACCCTGTTCATGGGATGTTAAAATATGTTTAATTTCAGAGGAATGTTTATACAGTGCATCATAAATATTTAAAACAGCACCTCCCGGATAACCAAAAATGGTATCTACTCCCTGTTCCTTTAAGCATTCTACTAAAATTTCAGATCCGTTTAATAACATAAGCTGTCAATCCTTTCTACTTGTCACTTTTACTTTATTTCCAGAATGGCACCACGGTTGCCGGAGGTTACCATGGAAGCATATCTTGCAAGATAACCAGTTGTCACCTTTGGCTCTCTTGGCTTCCACTCTTTTCTTCTTGCTTCCATTTCTTCGTCACTGATTAACACATCCAGCGTATTGGCATCAATATCAATCTTAATGATATCTCCCTCTTTTACAAGAGCAATTGGACCGCCGACCGCTGCCTCCGGAGATACATGTCCAATGGAAGCACCACGGGAAGCACCGGAAAAACGTCCGTCCGTAATTAAGGCAACCGAAGAACCAAGTCCCATGCCGGCAATGGCAGACGTTGGATTTAACATTTCTCTCATGCCAGGACCACCCTTTGGACCTTCGTAGCGGATAACTACTACATCCCCAGCTACAATTTTACCGCCCTTGATCGCCGCAATGGCATCCTCCTCGCAGTCGAATACGCGTGCCGGACCTTCGTGCTGCATCATTTCAGGAACAACCGCAGAACGTTTTACAACGCCGCTGTCCGGTGCCAGATTTCCTTTTAAAATTGCAATACCGCCGGTCTGACTGTATGGATGATCAATCGGACGGATGACCTCCGGATTTGTGTTATGTACATCCTTGATGTTTTCTCCGACTGTCTTTCCTGTTACAGTCATTAAATCAAGGTTCAGCAGGTTTTTCTTGCTTAACTCATTCATAACGGCATACACACCGCCGGCTTCGTTAAGCTCTTCAATATAAGTATGACCTGCCGGTGCCAGATGACAGAGGTTCGGCGTTTTTGCACTGATTTCGTTTGCCATATCAAGATTCAAATCGATCCCTACTTCATGGGCAATTGCCGGAAGATGCAGCATGCTGTTTGTAGAACAGCCCAGTGCCATATCTACCGTCAGGGCATTCTTAAATGCAGCTTCTGTCATAATATCTCTTGGGCGGATATTTTTTTCATATAATTCCATAACCTTCATACCGGCATGCTTTGCCAAAATAATACGGTCAGAATATACGGCAGGAATGGTTCCGTTGCCCTGCAAGCCCATACCCAGAGCTTCTGTTAAACAGTTCATGGAATTTGCCGTATACATACCGGAGCAGGAACCGCAGGTAGGACACGCCTTGCATTCAAAATCTTCTAATTCTTCTGCTGTCATCTTGCCTGCGCTATGGGCACCGACTGCTTCAAACATAGAAGAAAGGCTGGTTTTGCTTCCGTTCACCTTGCCTGCAAGCATTGGACCGCCGCTGACAAATATCGTAGGAACATTCACTCTTGCCGCTGCCATTAACAGACCCGGCACATTTTTATCACAGTTTGGAACCATAACCAAAGCATCAAACTGATGCGCCATTGCCATACATTCGGTAGAATCTGCAATCAAATCTCTAGTTACGAGAGAATACTTCATACCAATGTGACCCATGGCAATACCGTCACAGACCGCAATTGCCGGAAAGACAATTGGTGTTCCGCCTGCCATCGCTACGCCAAGCTTGACGGCCTCTACAATTTTATCCAGATTCATATGCCCCGGCACAATTTCATTATAGGAACTGACAATTCCGACCAAAGGTTTTTTCTGCTCCTCCTTGGAAATACCAAGTGCATGGAACAAAGAACGATGTGGAGCCTGCTGTGCTCCAACTTTGACTGCATCACTTCTCATCTCTTTTTCCTCCTGTTACTGTGAAATAATAAAAATGCCCTAAACAGCCTTCACTGCTTAGGGCGAATTAATACATATCCGTGGTACCACCTAGCTTCAGAAATTACTTTCTGCACTCATTGTTCCGATAACGAGGAACAGCTCCGCCGGCTTCTACTTGGTTTCCCGTTCTTGCCGATGCTCCAAGGCTACCTTCCATAACTTTCCGTGAAAGACTCGCACCTACCGTCTTTTCTCTGACACATTAAACTATGTACTCTTCCTTATCCCAGCATATTAAAAAAATTATATTTTGCACTTTAGTGTAGCAAACTACTAACGTATTGTCAAGTAGTAAAATTGATTTTTTTCATCAAAGTAACTGGTTGTTTCAAAAAATGGGAACCTCTGTGTTTTATTTTCGTAGTCAAAAGTTCACATCACAATGTGATGTGAAACATTTGTGTGGACAGATGCTCTGAAAAGCTTGCTTTTCAAGACACATGTCTACACAAATATGTCAGCACGACTTTGTCGTGCGACCTTTTGACGGAATATATACATATGAGCAGCTCCCATTTTTCGAAACAACCTGCTCCACACCACCCAAATGAGTAAAACAACAAGCTGCCCCCGGCAGCGGCTGACGGCTTGCCGGCAGGTTTTATGAATGCCGGCAGACTCGCATTCGCTACCCTCACAACCGTATACTGACTTCCCCAGAATTTAGTACAACTCTCTTGCCGCCAGTTTCCACGATTAAGTGCCCCAATTCATCCAGCTCCACTGCTTTTGCCGGATAAGAACCGCCTGCCGCATCTGTATCCACCACAAGAACCTCTTTGCCAAGCAGAATAGAACGTTCCCTGCTTTCTGAAAGAAACTCTCCATTCCAAAGCGTCGGATACCACCGATTCAGTTCATTTAAGATTTCTTTCTCCAGCTTCCCCTTTTTGACTGCAAATCCGCATTCGTTCGAAACCGACGTTGCAATTTTTTTTAATTTCTCCGGGAATTCCATGATACCTACATTGACACCAATTCCAACAATCGCATAAGAAAGGCTCTGCTTTTCGGCATCTAACCCGGCCTCGGTCAAAATACCACACACCTTTTTTTTATTTAATAAAACATCATTCACCCATTTAATTTGCGCATGCAGACCGCTGACACGCTCCACCGCATTTGCTACTGCCACTGCAGCCATGGAGGTAATCAGTACAGCACGTTTCAGATCCAGTTCAGGTCTAAGCAAAACACTCATATAAATTCCTTTTTCCTCCGGTGAAAAAAAGCTTCTACCCAGGCGGCCACGTCCTGCCGTCTGCTTATTTGCAATGACAACCGTTCCCTCCGGTGCTCCTTCCGCAGCCAGTTCTTTTAAATACCGGTTTGTAGAATCCAGCTCCTGAAAACATATTTTATTCCAGTTCATTTTCCGCAGTTCCTTCCGTTAAAAAGCCGGAGTATTCTCCGGCTTTTTTATTACTCTTCATAATTTTTTTCGACATAATCGAGAATTGCTTTATTGTCCTCCAGCATCCGGCATCCAAGATAATACATGGAGCCGTTTCTTGTGATACGGATAATCGTACCTTCCAACCGCTTATTTTCCAGTACATCCAGACCATCCACCTGCAGACTGACAAAGCAGCCCTTTTTATCTTCAATATCCTTTTCGGTTGTGGCAAATGCAAAACCACCGGCACTGATATTGACCATATTACCTGTAAACTTTCTGCCAAGTTCCGTCATATAAGCGGTGTATGTATTATTAATTGCCATTCGAGGATATTTTCTGCGGTTCAAAACCTTCGGATTGCCTTCCACGCTAATACGGAACTCGCCGTTGTTCAATAATAAAACTCTGACATCATTCCACTCATAAAGACTGTTGTTTACAACAATTCGGATACCGACTCTTGTCTTTTTGGAAAGGCTAAGTCCCTTGATTTGCTCCGTTACAAGGAAATCAGCACCCACTTCCTTGATTTTTGTTTTAAACTCAGTTTTTACACTATTTTCGCCGATAAAAAGACTCATGTGCATTCCTGCGCTTATGTCTTTCATGCCCATAAAGCCGCCGCTGCCTAATTCTTCTATCAGTTTTCCAACCACAGTTTCAATCTTTGATACATTTTCGGAAGTTTCTTCATACTTGCTTCTCATAATTCTGGTATTGCTGTCTGCATCAGAAATACGCATTGTCATAAGATTCATGACATCCTTTACCTGCTGCATATTGCCGACCATGTTCTGGTTGGAGCTTTCCACTTCCTTCATGGCGGTATCTACTACTTGAATATTTGTTCCGAGCTTTATTGTTTTTTCGGTAATACTGGTTACGCTTCCACTAACCAAATTGATTTTTTCAAGCGTAGTAGCAATCAACTCTAACGTTCTGGTAATTGCTTCTGTCATTGCATCCGAAGTTTCTTCCAGCTCAGAAAGCGCATTCATAATGCTGGTAGAAGAATTCTGGGTTCCTTCACTTAAGTTTCTGATTTCATCTGCAACTACGGCAAATCCTCTTCCGGCTTCTCCTGCTCTTGCAGCCTCAATAGAGGCATTCAGTGCCAAAAGATTGGTCTGGCTTGTAATCTGGCGGATGGTTCCGGTTTCTTCCTTTACCATTTCAAATTCACTCTTGAACTTCCGGAGGATGTTGTCTACCTCCGAGGAAAGCTGTGCCATTTCATTGGTAGACCTTACGGCATCTTCCAGCTGTTCCGAACTTTCTCTTGCATATCCGACAGACAGTTCCATTTCTGTTACCATTTCCTGAACCATAGACGCAACATGCTCTACCTGTGCATTGATTTTTTCTGTCATTTCCACGGAAGATTCCGTACGGTCGCGCAGCACAAGATTATCCTCATTCAGCTGTTCCATGCTGGCTGCCACATCATTGGCACTCATCCTGTTTTCATCGGAAAGCTCACGCACAACCGTTACACCATCGACCACTGCATTACTTGCATCTTTTACCTTATCTACCGTTTCCACAACTCTGACAAGGTTTCCTTTGACGGATTCTAACATGGCACCATCTGACTGATTCAGATGATTAATTGCCATGATAAAGCTTGCATAGGATAAAACAACGGTAGCAAGCATAATTTCATAGTTTTCCATATTCGCTGAAATATCGTTTCCCTCCATCACATCACGCAAAATTACAAGTGCAATGGCAAGAACATTCCAGCAACCACACCGGATAATCATGGAACGGTCTTTATAAAGAATCAACAAACTGGTAAGCGGAAAAATAAAAGCAAATGCCAGCGCATTAATGGTAGTATAAAGAACGAACAGATAAAACACACCGAAACCGACTGCAATAAATTCTTTGTAGGCACCATAAGCCATACCTTTAATTTTTAACGCAATAATACCCACAATAAACGGAATCCACGCAATACACATAAATAATGTGTAGTATGCCATATCACGAATTCCTTTTTTTACTACAAGTGCATAGGACACTGTCAAAATCAGATTAATAATCATCCACATAATCATGGCTTTTGTGTTTGCACTTTTTCTGAATTTTGCCTCATCGTATTCCATAAGTTTTCTCCTTCTTCCATAAAAATTGTATATAGTGCTGTTTAACCTGCGCACAAAAAATCCGAAAACAAACCGTTTTTGGAGCAAACTGTGAGCAAAAAAACTGCAATCTATATAATTACATTAATTATACCCTCTTTTTCTTTCAGTTGCAAGCTTTTTCCAAAAGAGTTATAATAAAGAAAAATTAATCAAGTTATACGAGGTGACAAACTATATGGCACGACTGATGAAATTTAAAATGGAACGTCCCGGACAGGTTGAAGCGGGACAGGTAGTGGAAATCCGGGAAGGCACCCTTCCAAACTCTGTATTTTATTATGTGATTGAACCGGCAGTTGCCATGTCCGGTAACTTTTCTCTTGGGGAACGGCTGCTTGCCAGAAGCGGCACCGTAACAGAAATTTCAGAGGAACTCAGAGGTTTTTACGTTACTGTTTCCTTTGAAGAATAATCGGCAGATAAAAATCCGGCAAATTTTATTTTCTGCCGGATTTTTGTCTAAATTGTTATTTTCATTTTTTAACGGAAGCTGACAGCTTTTCCAGTTCTGCTGCTGTAGCTTCCTGACCAATAATAAGAGCCAGTTCCTCTTTCAAACGTTCTTCCACGCTTTTTAAATACCGCTCGTCGGTTGTAGTTACTTTTTTTCCAAGTGCCATTCTCGCTGCCCGTCTGGCATATAAGGTTTTTAAAAGGCCAAGCCAGCGATAACAGTCTACAGAATACAATTCTTCTCTGTAAATACTTTCGCACTGCTTTTCGTTTACAATAACAGGTCCCTCAATTTGTGAAGCATTTTTTATAAGTTTGTTTACTTCTTCACTTGACAGAATACGGCGCATTTTCACTTTAGCATTATCTACCGGTGTGTAAATTTTTTCTTCTTTTTTACCAACCGGTATTAAAAGATAACATTTCGTATCCTCCTGTAACCCCGGCACACCCTGCACAATTTCTTCTACTCTGCATACACCGCTTGTTGCGTATTGCACAAGTTCTCCTATCTGATACATTTTGCATTCCTCCATCTCGTATAAGAAGTCTAAGCTATCTATACAAAAGATATTTTAGCACAAAATCGTCAGATTTGTAAGCACTTTTTTTAAAAAATGTCACATCATTCGTTACCGGCATAAAGTATGAACGAGCCGTAAACCATTATTCTACATGCTCAACTTTTGCATTTCCCTCTGCTTCAACAATAACAGCTTCTGAAATAATATATTCAAAAACAAGTTCGGACTGAATCTGCTGACGTATCGCCTCTTCGCCGCCATACTCGTCATACATATCCTGTTCTTCCAGCTCGAAATAAGTAAGATAATGCTGCAAACGGGTTCGGTAATCTTCCTCCGTCAGTTCCTTCGCAAAAATTTCTCCCATGATAAGCTCATTTTTTACAAGTTCATTTGCATATTCTTCTGCATAAGCGGAAAGTACCTCCAAAGAGGAAAAACCCATCAGGTAAGACAATGCCGTTTCTGTGTCCAGACCATAATATGCACCATAATAATCTGCATAACTGGTATAATAGTCAATGATTTCCTGTTTCTGTGCTTCAACTTTATCCTGCGGAAAATTTTCTATCTGGCAGGAATTCATCAGTTCATTTGAAATCTGCTCATAAAAGCTGTTCTGATTTAAGGAATCATACAAGGCAATGATAAATTCTGCGGATGTATCATAATTGAAAATTTCTGAAACAAAAGAATCCGTAAGCTCCGGAACCGTCCATTCTTTTACTTCATTCACTGTAACGGTAAATACAACCTTCTGACCTGCCATTTCCTCATTAAAATAGCTTTCCGGGAACGTTAAATCAAGCGTTCTGACTTCTCCGGCAACTGCTCCGATCAATCCGTCTTCAAAGCCATCAATAAAAGAATCCGAACCCAGCACAAGGTCAAATCCATTTTCCGAGTCATTTGTGCCGCCTTCAAAGGCAACGCCGTCTTTCGTTCCAACGTAATTTATATTTACCTCATCCTTTTCTTCCGCAGCACGGTTTACTACGACATATTCTCCGTAATTTTCCAAAATGTTTTTTATTTCCTCTGCTACAACAGAAGATTCTACCTCATACAAGGTTAACCCTTTATACTCCCCCAGAAGAACAGTCGGTGCAGGCGTAGCTTCATTGGAGGCTTCGGTCGGTGCAGGTGTTATTTCATCAGAAGCTTTCTGTGTCGGCGTAGGTGTTTCGTTATCGGAAGCTTTCGTTCCACAGCCGGCAAGCATACTTACAGCCACCGCTCCAATCAACAACATACTCATCCATTTTCTTTTCATATTTACATATTCTCCTTCGCATATCAAAATCGGTTTTATTGCTGCCTCAAGCTTTTAAATGGCAACCATATCCTAATCAGTATACGACATTTTTCCCTGTTTTGCAATCCCCGGCATTCTTGATTTTTGCATTTGGGATTACACCGGGTACTAGAACGTGCCGGCATAGTTGTACAAAGACGCCTCTTGAAAAATGTTTTTACCGAATACTTCTTCATATTCCAAAATCAGCAAGTCCTCAATAACCTCTCTTAAATGTGCCGGAAAAACCTGGTTTTTTGCCAAAATCTGAACAATTTTTGTTATCAGACATTGTTTGGATGTAACCCTCTGTACCTTTTCTGATGAAATCATTTTTTCTGCCTCAAACAGACGACAACAGATTCCATATTCCACCAGATGTTCCTTGCTTTGCTCCTCCTGCTGTATTACTTCATACTCTATCCTGTATGCGGTTTCTTCTACCTTCGTACTTATACATTTTATTTCCGGCATTTCCTGCTCCTCCACTTATTTTTTCGTTACTGCTCACTTCCAAATCTTTTTATTCACAGCCAATCATTCGTTTAACTGCTGTGCGAAAACCACACTCCTTTAAAATTTTTGTTTATTTTTACCTTGTTACGGCAACCTTTTATCAAAAAAACACGTTGAAATTTTATTCCAGGACTTGACAATTCTCAATATCATTGATAACATTAATTTTGTGGATAAAAATTCCAATATATGTCATGCAAGACACAGGAGGTTGCACAATTTGTTAAGTGAACGATTGAAACAAGCATTTTCAGAAAGAGGTATCACATGGCAGGAATGCGCCGAACGTGCTGATATTCCGATAGAAACCATGAGAAATTTATATTACGGCAAAGTAAAGGATCCCTAAAGTATCCACCCTGTTGAGCATTGCTCAGGTTCTGCACACTTCTATCAACTGGATTATGGGCGAAAACGTGTACTCCGAGGAAGAAAAAGAGCTGTTGATGAATTACCGTCAGTGCGGGGTTCACGGAAAAAGCTATCTTCAGAAAGTTTCCAGATGTGAAGCATTAATTGCATTGGAAGAAAGAGAATCCCCCGAACATTATACCGTTCCCTGTATTATTCCAGGCTGCTATGTCTGTGACGGTGCCAAATATACCATTGTGGATACCAAGCCAATTTTAACCAATAATCCCGATGTTTTTATGGCACTCTGTGTGCCCAATAATAACTGGGCTCCCCGGTATTGCAAGCACGATATAATTCTACTGACAAACCGCTATCCCATGCATGGAGAAGAAGCGTTGTTTATCTATAAAGACAAGATATATTATCGAAAATACATAGAAAAAGAACAGACCAATATTTTACGCTGTATCAATGACCGACAAGAAGAACTTATTTTCAAACGCATGGATTCCGAATCCCTGATTTGTATCGGAACAGCTACTGGAATCATCCGAGCTTAAATAAAAATGTTCGGACGCATTTTTGCATCAGGTGCGGTTGCTTGCGGCAAAATCCTTACCGTATGTTAAGCAAAACCTTTTTGTTTCATAGGAAGACACTCCTATGAAACAAAAAGCTGCCGGGCAAAACATCATAAACTCCGATTCTCCTGATATACCGCAATCAGTTTCAACAGAAATTCCACAATCTGCTCCATATCCTGTACCGGAACATATTCATATTTACCATGGTAATTTTCTCCACCCGTGCAGAGATTCGGACACGGCAGCCCCATAAAGGAAAGCCTTGCACCGTCCGTACCGCCGCGGATTGGCGAAATCACCGGCGTAATGCCCAGATCCTCCATTGCTTTTGTGGCATTATCTATCAAAAACAGATATGGCTCCACTTTTTCTTTCATATTATAGTAGGAATCCTGTACCGTGCATTCTACCGTACCGACACCATATTTTTCATTCAAAAAAGCCGCCGTTCTTTCAAAACGTGTCTTCTTTTCTTCAAATTTTTCCCTGTCATGGTCACGGATGATATAATACAGTTCTGCTTCCTCCACACCGCCGCTCATACGGTCTAAGTGGAAAAATCCCTCGTAACCTTCGGTATATGCCGGATTTTCAAACACAGGCAGCATCTGCTGAAATTCCATACCAATTAACAGAGCATTCATCATTTTTCCTTTGGCAGAACCGGGATGAATGCTTGTTCCGTGAATTTTTAACCGACCGGAAGCCGCATTAAAGTTCTCGTATTCAATTTCACCCAAGGCACCGCCGTCCACTGTATAAGCAAACTCCGCACCAAATCCGGCAACATCAAAATGATCCACTCCACAGCCCACTTCTTCATCCGGAGTAAACGCAATCTGAATTGTCCCATGTGGGATGGACCTGTCCGAAAGCAACGTTTCTGCCATTGTCATAATTTCTGCAATGCCTGCCTTATCATCTGCGCCAAGCAGGGTGGTTCCATCGGTTACGATTAAATCCTTGCCCACGTTATGGGAAAGCGATGGAAACATTCCGGCATCCATAAAAATATTCTCTTTCTCATTCAGCATAATCACCCCACCATCGTAATTTTTTACGATATGCGGTTTTACATTGGCTCCGCTGATTGCCGGAGAAGTGTCCATATGTGCCAAAAAGCCGAGCACCGGCACTTTTTTATCCGATGTGGCAGGAATCGTTGCGTAAACATAGCCATATTCGTCCATGTGCGGATTTAACGCTCCAAGCTCTTTTAATTCCTCCACAAGCATTTTTGCTAAATTTTTCTGCTTTTCACTGCTTGGAAAACACGCCGCATCTTCTACGGATTCCGTATCCACAGCAACATATTTTAAAAATCGGTCAACTACTTTCATACAACTCCTCATTTCTGAGCGTTTTTGTTGCGAACGAGGCAAAAGAAACAAAGTTTCTTAAAGAACTTCGCACAGGCGATTTCTTATCTGCCATCAGGGGCTATTTGCCTTCGCTCAGAAACAAATAGCCGCATCCCGACCAGCGGAACCGTTTTTATCTTACAACACTTTTAAAAAAAAGAAAAGGAAAATCTGTACTTTATCAAAATTTTACCGTTTCTTTCCGTTCCACCAGTTGACAGCAAAAAAAATTTGCGTTATCATGGAACAGTATAATTAAAGAATACACCATCATATTTTTTCAAAAGGAGTGATTTTTTTAAATGGACCCCAGTGTCGCGGCACAATTAATCGTGCTCTTTATTTTACTCATGTTATCCGCATTCTTCTCGTCTGCGGAAACCTCATTAACTACGGTGAATAAGCTCCGTATCCGAAGCCTTGTGGAAGAAGGCAACAAGCGCGCCAAAACAATCAGCAATCTGATTGAAAACCCATCCAAAATGATAAGCGCCATCCTGATTGGCAACAACATTGTAAACCTGTCAGCGTCTTCCCTCACCACAACTTTAGTTCTCGACGCATTTGGAAATGCCTATGCCGCTGCCGGCACCGGTATTATCACCCTGCTTGTCCTGATTTTTGGTGAAATAACCCCAAAAACACTGGCTACGGTACACGCTGAAAAGCTGGCATTTATTTATGCCCCTGTCATCAGCCTTTTAACAAAGCTTCTTACACCGGTTATCTTTTTGCTCAACAAATTATCCGGCGTATTTCTGCTTCTGTTTCACGTAGACCCAAATGCAAAGAATGACACCATGACCGAAAACGAGCTTCGCACCATTGTAGATGTCAGCCACGAAGAAGGAGTCATTGAAAGTGAAGAACGACTGATGATTACCAACGTAGTGGATTTTGGTGACTCTCTGGCAAAAGACGTTATGATTCCACGAATTGATATGGCATTTGCCGACGTAGAAATGACCTATGATGAGCTGGTCGCTGCCTTTAAAAAAGATATGTACACCAGACTTCCGGTCTATAGTGAAACTCGTGACAATGTCATCGGTATTATCAATATGAAAGATGTCTTCTTTTTCAGCGGAAATAAAGAAGATTTCCACATAAAGGACTTTTTACGAACTCCATATTTTACCTATGAGTACAAAAAAACTTCCGAACTGCTCCGCGAATTAAAAAAAGCAACCAATTCCCTTGCCATTGTTCTGGATGAATATGGTGCAACCGCAGGTCTGTTAACCATTGAGGACCTGATTGAAGAAATCGTTGGTGAAATCCGTGATGAATACGATACCGATGAAGAAGATGCCATCCAGAAAACCGGCGACAATGAATATACCATTCTCGGAACAACAAAACTGGATGAAATTAATGAACTGTTGGAACTCGGTCTGGAATCCGAGGATTACGATTCCATTGCAGGGCATGTCATTCATCTGCTTGACCATCTTCCAACCGAGGGTGAAACCGTTACCGAAGGTGCCTGCACCTACAAGGTGCTCGTTATGGATAAAAACCGTATCGACAAGGTAGGGTTCACCATTGACCCGGATTACCGTTCTTCGGAAGAAGACGAATAAACACTGTTTTGTGTAAAATTTGAGGAAACAACCATGATACTTGCATGTAACAACATCACAAAAAGCTTCGGTGAAAAGGAAATCCTGCATGGGGTTTCCTTTCACATTAATGATAACGAAAAAGCCGCTATTGTCGGCATCAATGGTGCAGGAAAATCCACACTGTTTAAAATCATTGTTGGTGAGCTGTCTGCCGACACCGGGGAAGTTACTTTTTCCAAAGGCTCCACTTTCGGCTACCTCTCCCAGCATCAGGATTTAACCTCGGAAAACACCATTTATGAGGAGCTGCTTTCTACGAAAGCAGAAATTCTCCGGCTGGAAGAAAATATCCGTGCTCTGGAACAGAATATGAAGCACATGAAAGATAGTGAATTGGAACAAGCACTTTCCACCTATTCACGCTTAAACCACGAGTTTGAAATTCAAAACGGCTACGCCTATAAAAGCGAAGTAGTCGGCATTTTAAAAGGTCTCGGTTTTGAAGATTCCGAATTTGAAAAGCACGTCAACACACTCTCCGGCGGTCAGAAAACCCGAATTGCCCTCGGCAAGCTTCTGCTGAAAAAGCCGGATTTAATCCTGCTTGACGAGCCGACCAACCACCTTGACATGAACTCCATCGCCTGGTTGGAAACTTTTCTTGCTACCTATAAGGGTGCGGTCGTTGTCATCGCCCATGACCGCTACTTTTTAGACAAGGTCGTTACCAAGGTAATTGAACTCGACCACAACAAGGCACAGACCTTTGAGGGCAATTATTCTACATATGCACAGAAAAAAGCCAAGCAGCGCGAAGACCAGATTAAGGCTTATTTAAATCAACAACGGGAAATCCGGCATCAGGAGGAGGTCATTGCAAAGCTCCGCTCTTTCAACCGAGAAAAATCCATCAAGCGTGCAGAAAGCCGTGAAAAGATGTTGGATAAAATCGAGCGGCTGGACAAACCGTTTGAAGAAGCTTCCGGCATGAACATCCGCTTAGAGCCTTCGGTTACAAGCGGCAACGACGTTCTGACCGTCACGGGACTTGCCAAAGCCTTCGGTGCCCAGACACTTTTTACAGACTTATCCTTTGAAATCAAGCGAGGCGAAAAGGTTGCCATCATCGGCAATAACGGTACTGGAAAAACAACCATTCTTAAAATGATTAATGGTATCGTCACACCGGATGCCGGAAGCATAAAACCCGGTGTGAAAGTCCACATTGCCTATTATGACCAGGAGCATCAGGTGCTTCACATGGAAAAAACACTCTTTTCCGAGCTGCAGGATACCTATCCGTTTATGGACAATACGCAGATTCGAAATGCCTTGGCTGCCTTTTTGTTCACCGGTGATGATGTTTTCAAACAGATTAAGGACATCAGCGGCGGCGAGCGCGGTCGTGTTTCCCTTGCCAAGCTGATGCTGTCGGAATCCAATTTTCTGATTCTCGACGAGCCGACCAACCATTTGGATATCATGTCCAAGGAAATTCTGGAAAATGCAATCCAAAGCTACACCGGTACTGTGCTTTATGTTTCCCATGACCGTTATTTTATCAACAAAACGGCAACCAAAATTTTGGATTTAACCAATGGAACACTGATTTCCTATTCTGGAAATTATGATTATTACCTGGAGCATAAAGAAAATATGGAACGTATTTATCTGCATGGGGAAGGATTTGCTACAAAATCTTCAATGATGACAGGTTCTGCAACCGGACGCACAAATGCTCCTGTTTCTCTGGAACCGGAATCTGCCGGAAAAACCGACTGGAAACAGCAAAAGGAAGAACAGGCAAGACAGCGCAAGCGCCAGAACGATTTAAAGCGGCTGGAAGCAGAAATTGAACGGCTAGAAGCTCGCTCCGAAGAACTGGATGCCCTGCTTGCCGAGGAGGCGATATACACCGACCATACAAAGCTTCTGGAAATCACCACAGAAAAGGATGACTCAACCGCACAGCTGCTTTCTTTAATGGAACAATGGGAAGCACTGGCAGACGAATCCTAGATAACAGAAAGGACAACCTCATGAACAAAAAAATGTCAAAACAAACCGCACTGCTCTTCTCCTGCCTGATGCTTTCTCTGGCAGGCTGTAATGCCGCAGGCAGCCCTACGACACCAACAACTGCTCCGACAACCGAGCCTACTGCAGCTCCGGCTGCTACCGCTGCTCCAACAACCGAGCCTACCGCTGCTCCGACTGCTACAACTGCTCCGACACCGAAGCCTACCGCTGCTCCGACTGCTACAACTGCTCCGACACCGAAGCCTACCGCTGCTCCGACTGCTACAACTACTCCGACACCGGAGTCGACCGTTGCTGACAGTCAGAAGCTGGAAATGACATCCATGGAAATTGCGGATGAACATACCATTTTAATCACATTAAACGGTACTGCAAAAACTACTGCTCCGGAAGATATTTCCCTGTCCTATTACAACATCGACTGGTCCTCTTATAAGGAAAATGCCGGAAGCCTTACGATTACGGACTGTGCAGCTACAACAAACGTCGAAGGAAACACCGTGTTTTCCTATACCGTGGCAGAAACACTCCGTACCACTTCTGCAGTTGTAGAAAAAAAAGCCTCCAATTTTTCTGATTTAACTTCTGCTGTTACCTTAGCAGACAATTATATTTCCTGGCAGATGGATCACGGCGGCTGGGACAAAGGCATTGACGGCAAAACAGCCTGGGACGGCAAAACAAAAAAGAACAAAGGCTCCGGCTGGACAGGCAAAAACGGAGAGCTTATCGGCACCATCGACAACAATGCCACTTACACACAGATTCGTCATATTGCAGCGGTTTACCGTGAAGTTCCGGACGAAAAATATAAAGAAAGCGTATTGAAGGGTTTTGATTTTCTGTTCCATTTGCAGTACGAATCCGGCGGCTTTGCACAGGTTTATCCAAAGCGAGGCAACTACTCCGATATGGTAACCTTCAACGACAACGCCATGATTAATGTACTTTTTACATTGGAAGATGCCCTGTATGGTCGCTATCCATTTGACTCCGACATTCTTCCTAAAGAGTATAAAGAAAAGCTTCAGGACTCCATCGACCGTGCCATTGACTACATTTTAAAGGCACAGATTACTTCGCAGGGAACGCTTACCGCATGGTGTGCCCAGCATGACCCGGTAACCTATGAGCCGGTGGGAGCAAGAGCCTATGAGCTTCCATCCATCAGCGGTTCGGAATCCGTTCCGATTATTCAGTTCTTGATGAATCAGGAGCAGACCCCAAAAATTCAGACGGCGGTAGAGGCTGCTCTCCAATGGTTTAAAAATTCCGAATTAAAGGACATGGAATACATCCGCAAAGCTTCTGACGGTGTTTATTTTAAAACAACTGCCGGACACCGCACCTGGTACCGTTTTTATGAAATTGACACGAATCTTCCAATTTTCTGTGACCGTGATGGCATTATGAAACATGACATTCTGGAAATTGGCGAAGAACGCCGCCATGGTTATGCCTGGGCCGGAAGCTGGGGTAAGAAAATTCTGGATGCATATAACAAATATGGCTATGTCACCGGAACCATTACTGCAACTGTAGCAAATGCCTCTTCTGCTGTCGGTGAACAGACACTTCAGAATGGTGCTTCCCTTACCATCGGAAAATAAAAGAGCATGTCCGTACTTTTTTCCGAACACGCTCACTGATTTTCAGGCATTTGTATTTTCAACAGGTACCACACGGCACACCGTAAGGACACTGTCTTTAATCTGAAACCATATTTCCTGTGCTCCGAAGCGCATTTTATAAATGCGTTCCGGAGCATTTTGATATTGTGGACGTGGATCCTGCGAAAGAAGCTCCACAAGTCCTTCTCTTTTTTCCGCATGAACAAGAGTAAGCCATTGTTCCGGAAACACCACCTGCAGAGTTCCCTCCTTCTGGCTCAGTGCAAATCCATCCGTTGCTTCCGGATGACTATCCACATAGGAAAGATAAGGTTTTACATCAAATATCGGAGTTCCATCCAACAAATCTGCACCGGATACATAGAGCACCGGACCAAGCAGCTTATCAAACTCTATACGTTCCAGTTTGACAGAGCTCATACCAACAGCATTTGGACGAAACGGAGAGCGTGTGGCAAATACTCCCATTTTTACATTTCCTCCCAGTCGCGGCGGACGTACCGTTGGAGACCACCTTTCACCACGGTCTGCCTCAGAAAAATACCATAGCAGCCACAGGTGGGAATACCCCTCTATGCCTCGAAATGCCTCCTGTTTCCGATACTCCGGCTCAAATACAACTCTTGAAATAACTGATTCAGCAAGACCGCTCTGCCTTGGAATGCCAAACTTTTCTTTATAATCATTTTCAATGTGTGCAATCACACGAAATTCCACTGTCTGCATAAAAAATCCCCTTTCTAATGCTGTATTTATTCTACCTCATTTTCAGCATTTACAAAAGGGGATTTTTCTATATTATTCCTGTACCACCTGATTCAACTTTGCAGAAAGTTCTTTAATCTGCTCTACGATTTCAGCTAGGCTTTCTGTTCCGGCACTATTTTCCTGTGTTGCCGCAGACACCTGTTCTACTGCCATACAGTTTTCCTGTGTGTTTTTGCTTATCTGCTGCATACGCTGTGCTACTTCGCTTCCCTTTTCTCGAATATCTTCTGCTGTTTTATCAATTTCATGAATTTGTCCTGTCAGTTCAACGTTGGAGGAAGTAATGGAAGCAGCGGACTGGTTGGCTTTTCGTATGCTTTCCATGCCGGCTCTTGCATTTTTTGCATTTTCACCCATGGCATCTACGGCATCCTCCGTGTTTTTTACTACTTCCGCTACAATTTCACCGATGCTTTCCACCGCTTTTTTTGTCTGCTCGGCAAGTTTCTGAATTTCTTCCGCCACAACAGCAAAACCTCTGCCGGCATCCCCTGCTCTGGCAGCTTCAATGGAAGCATTCAAAGCCAGAATGTTTGTTTTGCTTGAAATTCCGGTAATTGTCTGCACGATTCCGATAATTTCTTTGGAGTCCTCTCCGAGTGTCCGGATAATCTGCTCACATTCCTCCGTACTCTGATTAATCTGCTGCATATTTTCTGTGGCAGCCTGCATCAGCTCCTGATTTTCTCTGGTATTCTGGCCAATATAATCGGTCAGCTGGGCGGTACGGTGATTCATGTTGCTCAGTTCTTCCAGCTGTTTTGTCATATTCTGAATGTGTTCATCCGCATATTCCACAGCACCTGTATTTTCCATGGAACCATGCAGCAAACGCTCGGTTTCCTCCGCAATACTCATATTGGCACGCAGCGAGCTTTCGGAAATTTCAGACAGCTTCGTTACTGAAGTATATAACACTTCGGATGTTTTCGCTGCATTGTCCTTCATTTTCTTCATCCGGTCAAATATCTGCTTCTGTTCTTCAGCACCCATCAGATTGGAAAGCATGGAGGCGGTTCGGCTGCAAAGCATTGTAAAAATAGCTGCTACCGCAATAACGACCAGTGCTCTTGGAATAATACCAAAAACAATGGTATCCTTTAACCTCAAAAAGTTATCATCCTGTGTGGTATCCAGATATAATGCAAGAATCTGCGCTACGGAAGTACCTGCTACTGTAAGTACGGTTGCCGTTACATTCAGCTTTTTGGAAAAATACAGGCTGGCTATTGCAATAGCATAAACATACAGAGCAACCACATGATAGGTCAAAGTAATACTGAGCAGGGTGATAATAATACTGGCGCAGGTTACATTGACGTATTTAATGAATGAACCATCTTTTTTCAGCACATTGACAATCAGTGTCGGAAGCAGCATAAAAATACTTCCTCCTATGTAAGAAATTGTCATTATCGTACCATCCACTACAAATATTCCAACCACATTTAAAATGTAAATCAGAGTGAATATATAAAATGTAACACGCATTACCTTTGCTGTAATCAGGTTTGCTTCTCTCTCATTTGTCTGTAATAAACTCATACTTATCTCCATTCTGAGAACGTTTTTTCAAACATTTACCGGAATTACCGATTGCGTTTATGACTTTCTTGTGACGCTCTCTGCACAAATAGTCCTGTGAATCTGTTCCACTTTTTCACGGCTTTCCAAAAATACTTCTGCCAATACCGGATCAAAATCCTGCCCGCTTCCTTCTTCAATAATGGAAAAGCATTTGTCAAGCGGCATGGCATCCCGATAGCAGCGTTTTTCCGAAACGGCGTCAAATACATCAGCGATTGCCATAATCCTGGCACAAAGCGGAATATCCTTCTGGGCAAGTCCCTCCGGATAACCTTTTCCGTTCCATTTTTCATGATGATATCTTGCCACCTGATATGCCATTCGGGTATATTCTTCTTTTCCTAGATGTCCAAAAGTTTCCTGAACAATTTTTCCTCCGTTGTCCGTATGCATTTTCATCTGCGAAAATTCTTCTTCCGTGAGTTTTCCAGGCTTTTGCAAAATAACATCCGGTACGGATATTTTTCCAACGTCATGCATTGGTGCTGCCAGACAGAGATTTCTTACATAATCCTTTGTCAAAACCTCTTTGTAATATCCGCACCGTCTTAGCTCCTCCGCAAGCAGCTTGACGTACATGGTTGTACGTTTAATATGCCCTCCGGTACTGCCGTCTTTATTTTCCACCAGTGTTGCAAAACCCATAATCATTTCTTCATGATATCTCGACAGCTCTAATACAGATGGGTTTTCCTGATTGACATACACACCAAGAATAATCAACGTTACACACAGACTACTGAGCAGTGTCTGCGGATGAAGCATCTGATATGCCGTAATAGCCGCCAGCATAAAAAGATAAGTAAAAATACTGACTCTTTTCTGCTTCTCAATATAACGCCACTTTCCGAAAAATATCAGCATACTCAATAGAATGTAAATTGCTGCCATGGCAAAACAGGTATAAGCTGACATTCCCATAGAATAATTGCTGACTTTTCCTTCCAGATACTCAAGGTCATTGATATTTGCAACCACCAGAATGATATTAATCAATAAGGGGCTGTACAACAGACACATTACCCTTTTCTTTTTAGGCAGTCCTGCAGTAATGGACAGCATATAAATAAACAAGCTGAACACAAAGCAATCCAGACCTATCAGGAAAAACAGATGAAACAGTTTGTTAACCGTCCGGCTTACCTGCTCCAAATGATTTACCGTGTAAGCCGTTGCTCCGTCAAAAAACAGGCTGAATATGCCCACCAGAAGCATAGTGTCAAAACAGGAAAAATGATGCTTCTGACCGTACCGTTTCAATTCTTTGCTATACACAAAAATAAGATACAGCAAAATAAGCATACAGCCGATTTGCAGTTTACAATACTCCAAGTTTTTCCTCCCTCCTTCCCGGTTTTCGGTTGCAGTTAATTACAGCTTTCTCTGCTTTTCTTCTTTATTTATTGGTACAACCGCAGATTTGCCCGACTTAATAAACAGCAACGTTCCCTGGAAGCTTACGCTTAAAATTTCAGATACCTCTTCTTTGGAAAAATGACACACTTTATTGGCTATCAGTATGCAGACGCTGAACGTAAGCAGCCACGCCTGCCGAAACAAAAGCTCTGCTTCTGCACGACTAACGCTATAATCCTGCTGCATCACTTTCAGGCAGACCTCCACGGTATCACCAAGATGCCCTACCATCATCTGATAAGTGCTGCTTTCTTCCTGCTCCTGCGTATATAGAAGCTGAAAAAGCTTTGGTTCTTCCGTGGCAAATTCTATCATTTTCATTCCAACATACTTAAAGGCTGGTGTATAATTCAGTGCATCACTGACATAGCTTTCAAACTCCGTCATTGCAAGTGCGCGAACTTCATTCTGTACTTCTTCCATGTTCTTAAACGCCGTAAAAATCGGCGAAGATGAAGTCCCAAGTTTTTTTCCAAGTTCTCGCGCTACCACTGCTTCAATTCCTTTTTCTCTTGCCATTTCAAAAGCAGCTTTTATAATTTCTTCTCTTGTAAATTTTGTTTTTGGGGGCATACGTTCTTTCCTTTCTGAAACCATGCGTTATATAACACTCGTTTTATTATAATCCCCTTTTTTACTATTGTCAAGACTTCTTTGAAAGTTAATTTTCCACCACTTTCTGTCAAAAAAAAGAGCCGTGGTTTTCGCTTACCACAACTCTCCTGTCTGTACAAAAAATTTGGCTATGTATATTGGAAGTAATGCTTTCCAGACTTGTAACAAACTCCTCTTCCTTATCAAACAGATACACCCGTTCTTCATCCAAGGTAAACGTTCCGGAATTGATGCGTTTTTTTTCTCCGGTTGTATAGTCATACATACTCCAGGTAAAATCAGCTTCCAGTGCAATCCGCACATCCTCCGTTTCATACTTCCAGAGACCAAGATACTGTTTTAACAGGGATTTATCCTGAGTACCCATCTTTTTGCCATCGTTTTTGTTTTCTTTTTTATTATCGTTATTGCTTTCTTCTTCGGCATCGTCCTTGTCAAAAGCATAATTGGCCCACTCTATCTTTTCTACCTTCCTATCAGCATCAAAACTGAACTTGTAATAACGGTCCGAGTCGGAAGAACGGTATGCATATAACGAGTCAACGATACTGGTAGGTTCTCCAAATGCTTCTTTTACTTCCTCTACAGAGGAACCAAGCTTAATGCCGCCATAGACTTCAATATTCTTTAAGACTTCATTGTCTTCTACCGAGCCGGCACGAATCTGAAAGCCTCCAATCACAGAGTCCCCATAGGTTATCGTTTTCTCTGTCGTATTGTAAACCCACACATAAAATTTCGCAAACTGCTCTTCTTCCGGTGCGATACTTCCGGAACTGTGTTCCATTGGTTCCAGTGTATTATTTTCATTTAACAGTTTGTAGCCGTCTTTAGACAATTCGGAAACCGGATCGCCAACATAATAGGTATAATAATTCAACGTGAAAAAGTACGTTGCATCGATATCTAACGGAGTATAAACATAGTCATCCTCGTCATCGTCTTCTCCATAGTAATCATCGCCGTTGTAATCATCTCCAGCATAGTCATCGCCGTTATAGTCGTCACCGTCGTAATCCTCGCCATCGTAGTCATCACCGGCATAACCATCCTCGTTGTAGTCCTCATCATCCGGATTTTGCTTGGTACCGCAGCCGCACAGAGCACCACAGGCAAGCAAAGCTGCCAGTAAAAGTACTAAAAATTTCTTCATAACTTAAACATCCCCTTTTATTTTTATGAAAAACTTGTTTGATTAAAACAAAGCATTTCCAAAGGAATATACCAAAAATGCAGCAAGCCACGCTACCACACATTGTTCTACGATCACAATCAATGCCCATTTTGTACCGAGTTCACGTTTTACCGAAGCGACTGCTGCCACGCATGGCGTATAGAGCAGACAGAACACAAGCAGGCTGAACGCTGCGACAGGTGAAATTGCCGCCAGAATACTCTCCGTAGAACCGAACAGAACCTTCAGCGTGGATACCACACTTTCCTTTGCCATAAAACCGGAAATCAGTGCAGTGGAAACACGCCAGTCGCCAAAGCCAAGCGGTTGAAATAATGGGGCAAGCAATCCGGAAAGCGTAGCAAGTATGCTGTCCTGCGGATTTTCTACCACATTAAACGTAAAATTAAATGTCTGCAAAAACCAGATGGCAATCGTTGCAAGAAAAATTACCGTAAAAGCACGTTCTAAAAAGTCCTTTGCCTTATCCCAGAGCAACAGTGCCACATTTTTCAGCCCCGGCAAACGATAATTTGGCAGTTCCATGACAAACGGCACCGGTTCTCCGTCAAACAGGGAGTTCTTCATCAGCAGAGCCATAATCACACCGATAACCATACCAATGACATATAGCAATATCATCACGAGTGCACCATACTTTGGAAAAAATGCTTTCGTAAAAAATGCATAAATCGGAAGCTTGGCAGAGCAGCTCATATACGGTGTCAGCAGAATGGTCATTTTTCGGTCACGTTCTGAAGGCAGGGTTCTGGTTGCCATGACTCCCGGCACAGTGCAGCCAAAGCCAATCAACATCGGCACAATACTTCTTCCGGAAAGTCCGATTTTTCGAAGCAGCTTATCCATGACAAAGGCAACACGAGCAATATATCCGCTGTCTTCCATCAGAGATAAAAAGAAAAATAACGTTACAATAACCGGAAGGAACCCAAGCACACTTCCCACTCCGTTAAAGATACCATCGATAATCAGTGAATGCAGCACCTCATTTACTCCAAGTGCCGTAAGTCCGCAGTCAACCAGCCCGGTAAGTGCGTCTATTCCAAGATTTAACAAGCCTTCCAGTGCCGCACCAATGACATTAAACGTAAGCCAGAACACCATTCCCATAATTGCAATGAATGCCGGAATTGCCGTATATTTTCCAGTAAGCAGCCTGTCAATGCTTCTGCTTCTGGCATGCTCTTTGCTTTCTTTTGGCTTTATGACGGTTTCCCGGCATACTTTTCCGATAAAGGTAAACCGCATCTGGGCAATTGCAGCAGCACGGTCCAGCCCTCCTTCATTTTCCATCTGGGTGATAATATGTTCTATCATATCCAGCTCATTGCTGTCCAACTGCAGCTGTTCCAGTATCTGGCTGTCTCCCTCCACCACCTTGCTTGCCGCAAAACGTACCGGAATATCCGCTGCCCTTGCATGATCTTCAATCAAATGCATAATTCCATGCAATGCTCTGTGCAATACGCCGTTATGGTCTTTTTCACTGCAAAAATCCTTTTTCCCGGGGCCTTCCTGATATTTTGCAATATGAATGGCATGTTCCACCAGTTCATCAATTCCTTTATTCTGGGAAGCAGAAATCGGAATGACCGGTACTCCAAGCATCCGCTCCATCTCATTTACACGGACGGATCCGCCGTTGGCATACACCTCATCCATCATATTCAGTGCCAGCACCATAGGAATATCCAGTTCCATGAGCTGCATCGTCAGATACAGATTACGTTCAATATTGGTGGCATCCAGTATGTTGATAATTGCCTTTGGTTTTTCCTTAAGCAGAAATTCTCTTGTCACAAGTTCTTCACTGGAATACGGTGACATGGAATAAATGCCAGGTAAATCAGTAACCAGCGTATTCTTTTTTCCACGGATTTCACCGTCCTTCCGATCCACCGTAACACCCGGGAAATTACCAACATGCTGGTTCGATCCGGTAAGCTGGTTAAACAACGTTGTTTTTCCGCAGTTCTGGTTTCCGGCTAACGCAAAGGTCAGAACTATTCCTTCCGGCAGCGGATTTTCCTCACTCTTGGCGTGATATTTTCCGCCCTCACCAAAGCCAGGATGCTCGCTCACCTTACGGACATGCCTGCACTCAGCTCCTGCACAGGTATTTTCCCGGATATCCTTAATTTCAATTTTTTCGGCATCTGCTTTTCGAAGTGTCAGTTCATAACCGTGTATCATAAATTCCATAGGATCACCCATCGGTGCATATTTCACCAGAGTAATTTCCGCATTTGGAATCACTCCCATATCCAGAAAATGCTGGCGCAGTGCTCCTTCTCCGCCCACATGAGTAACTGTGGCGGTTTTTCCTATTGGCAGTTCGTTCAAATTCATGATTTTATTCCTCATTCTGTTATTGCTATTTTTTATCAATTATTTTTCATCCTCAATATAAGTCGGAACAAAGAAGTTGTCAATAGGAAAAAGAAAAGACTTATCCGGAATGTACCAGGTAGTTTGCCTGTCCTTGCGAATAAGTCCTTTTTTTCGTGATTCAGTTTTAGTACAGTGGGTGTTTATCTGTTAAGCCTTTTACAAGATCCTTTACCTCGTCTGCTGCTGCATCCTTTTTGGAAACAGCAAGATAAATTGCTTCAGCTACAGTCTCCATGTCTGCCTCGTCAAACCCACGCGTAGTAACCGCAGCACTTCCAAGACGGATACCGCTTGTCACAAACGGAGAAGCCGGATCATTTGGAATTGCATTTTTATTACAGGTGATATTGACCGCATCTAAGAGTTTTTCCGTTTCTTTTCCGGTAACGCCCATACTCTGTAAATCAACCAACATTAAATGATTGTCCGTGCCGCCGGAAACAAGCTGAAAACCACGCTTTGTCAAGCCATCAGCCAAAGCAGCCGCATTTTTTACAATATTTTGTGCATACGTCTTAAACTCCGGCTGGAGTGCTTCTTTAAAGCACACTGCCTTTGCAGCAATCACATGCATCAGAGGACCGCCCTGAATGCCAGGGAAAACGCTTTTGTTTAACTTGTGCTCTTCTGCAAATTCTGCGGAAGAAAGAATCAGACCGCCTCTTGGACCACGCAGTGTTTTATGTGTGGTAGAAGTAACTACATGTGCATATGGAATTGGGGATGGATGGGAGCCTCCGGCAACCAGACCGGCAATGTGTGCCATATCCACCATCAGATATGCACCAACCTCATCCGCAATTTCACGGAAACGCTTGAAATCGATGGTTCTTGCATAGGCACTGGCACCTGCAATAATCATCTTTGGCTTTGCTTCCTTTGCGATGCGGAGCACTTCGTCATAATCGATGTAACCATCATCATTCACACCATAAGGCACGATATGAAAATAGGAACCGGAAAAATTAACTGGGCTTCCATGGGAAAGATGTCCGCCATGTGCCAGATTCATGCCAAGTACGGTGTCGCCCGGCTTTAACAGTGCAAAGAATACCGCCATATTTGCCTGCGCACCGGAATGTGGCTGTACGTTTGCGTAGGTGCAGCCATATAACTCTTTTACACGTTCAATGGCGAGTGTTTCTACCATGTCAACAAATTCACAGCCACCATAATAACGTTTTCCGGAATAACCCTCCGCATACTTATTGGTAAGCGGGCTGCCCATGGCTGCCATGACTGCCTTGCTTACAAAGTTTTCTGATGCAATCAGCTCGATGTGATCCTTTTGTCTGCCAAGCTCTAAGTCCATAGCAGCGGCAAGCTCCGGATCAAAACATTTTACTTCATCAAATGAATACATGTCAGTCCTCCTTCGATGTGGTATCACCATATAAAACAACTTCCATTTGTCTTTGTTTTCATATGGCTGAATAATTACATTTTATCACTGCATTGCAGTAAATAATTATAATGATTATAGCATACCTGATAAAAAAAAGCGACCTTTTTTTTCGAAGAGTTTATAAAAGAATTTCATGTTATCTTTAAGTCTGCCTAATAAATTTTATTTTTCTGTTTTCATGGCATAGCAGCAACGCAGCGAGCCAAAGAAAACTGCACCTGCGAAATAGGAAAAGCTATAGTTTATAATATTGCATCACTGCCTGCAACGTCACCCTATCACGAAACAAATTGACTTCCGGATAATAAATCATGCTTATTTGTATGTTATTTTCCCTTCCCTGAAACAGTCGGTCTAAAGCAGCAGCTCCGAACTTTTCCGTAAGCTCCTGTTCCAGGGCTTCAATATCACCAAAATAAAGAACCTCCAACTGTTTCCCATATTCATTTTCCGCATTCAACTTCAATACATTGGCATTTTTTCCAAAAATTCGAGCACTCTTCAGTTTTACATTCCGTTCTGCAAACAGTGGTTTCTCGTTACCCATGCCAAACGGCTCTAACAGTTTTAATTCTTCGATAACCTGTTCATTTACCATGCCAAAAGGCAGAATAACATCAATGGACACCTTTTCGGTCAGCTGTTCCTCCGTCAGTCGGCAGTTTTCCAGCATACGGCGTTTAAATTCCGATAAATTTTCCTTAGGAAAAGACAGACCGGCGGCTTTGGGATGTCCGCCAAATTTTGAAAGCAGATCCTGTACCTCACACAACGCTTCATACATATGATAACCATCAATAGAGCGACCGGAACCCTTGATGCCCTCTTCGGAATCCGTCAGGATAATCGTCGGCCGGTAATATTTTTCACGAATGCGCCCTGCAATAATCCCGGCAAGACTCTCGTGACAATCCGGAAGATACAGTATCAACACAGGGTCCACACAGCCATGCTCCTCCACCTGCCTTTTTGCTTCATCTACGCCTTTTGCTGTCATATTTTTGCGCATCTGATTTAATTCCGTGATTTCTTTTGCCATCACAGCTGCTTTGGCAGGATCATCACAAAGCAGCAGCCGAAGCCCCCGCACTGCCACGTCCAGCCGTCCGGATGCATTTAAGCATGGTCCTAAGACAAATCCCAGATGATACGATGAAAGTTCTTCTTTGTTTATCCGGTTTTCTTCTATTAAAGCATTAATTCCATAATCACTGCTTTCTTTTAGCAAAGAAAGCCCCAATGCCACCATAGTGCGGTTTTCCCCACGAAGTTCCATAACATCACACACGGTTGCCATGGCAGCATATGGAATCATACTGCGCAGGAATTCCATGGAAAGTTCCATCTGCTCAGCCAGACAGTACATAACCTTAAACGCCACGACTGCTCCGCAAATTCCTGTCATGGGGGTTGTTTCTCCCTCCTGTTTCGGATTGACAATAATATCTGCCGGCGGCATAGTTTTTACAAAGCCCTGTCCGGTTTCCAACAATGGAATTTCGTGGTGATCTGTCAGAATAACCGTAATTCCGGCTTTCTTTGCCAGGCAGATTGGTTCAATGGCTGCAATTCCGTTGTCACAGGTTACGATACAGTCAATTCCTGCTTCTATGCATTCCCTGACCATTTCTTCATTTAAACCGTATCCATCCTTGATTCGATCCGGAATACGATAATCCACATTTGCTCCCGCTGCCGTCATACATCGGTATAAAATATATACCGACATAATTCCGTCCACATCATAATCACCAATAATACGAAAGCGTTTTCCGGCTTGAATTTCTTCTGCAATTTTTTTTGCGGCGGCTTCCGCATTTTTCAAAAGCTTTGGTGACGGCAGGCAGGAAAAAGAAGGATGCAGATACGCATCCCTCTCCTGTTTTGTGATAAGTCCACGATTTACAAGAAGCCGTGCTGTCACTTCTGTGATGCCATGCTCCCTGCAAATCTGCCCAAAATCTGCTTTTTTATTCTTGACTGTCCAATATTGTTTCATTTTTTTCGCTCTGTTTTCTTAATTTATTTGCTTTGTGCTTTTTCTGTTTCTTCTTAATCAAAACTACAAAGGCAGTAAGTACTGCTCCCCAGAACACAAGGTATGGAAGATTGATTACCACCCAGACAAGAAAATCCTGTGCTCCGACAGAAATATCATACATGGTATCCGACCAGCCATTACCGATTCTTTCCCACAGAGTTTCCGGTTCTTTTTCCGTTACCCGCGCAACTTCATATACATAGATATTCACTGTGCTGTATGTAATTTTGTCATCATAAGTACGAAGTTTTGATTGATAACTTTCAATGCTGTATCGTACTTCACTCAGACGCTCCTCCAGCATAATAATGGAATCCAGATTTTCTGCCTTTTCAAGTAGTGCCAGCAGACGCTCCTGCTCGATTTGCAAAGCTTTGATGCGTGCTTCCGTATCCACATAAGTTAAGGTAACATCTTCTTCGCCCAGCGTTTTGTTTGTTACTGTGGCAATTCCGTCTAACCCTGCGAGGAATGAATCCAGATTTGCTTCCGGCACACGAATGGTATAATTTGCACTCTTTCTTCCACCGTAATAATCACTTCCGGAAACATCCGCATATTGAAGATACGCACCGGCTTCCGCAATTTTTGTTTCCAGTGCCGCTGCAAATTTGTCAAATTCCAGAGTCTGCAGATTTAGTCTTGCTGTTTTGATAACCTTTCTGGATGAAGTGCTGACCTGACTTGTTTCCGTATTTGTTACGGGCATTTCCAAGCTCCCACTTTCAGATAAATATCCATCATATTCCGCTTTTATTACAGTATCGTAAGCTTCTTCTGGTTTTGCAGTTTCATATCTCCCACTGCCGTTCCATGCAGTGCTTGATTCGGCTTTGGAATATTCGATGTCGAATGCCACATCATCCATGGAAGCGGCTCCACAGGCGGTCAGACCTGTAAGCATTATAACACACAACCACGCTACCGTCATCTTTTTTGCTACTTTTCCCATAATTTTTTCAACCTCTTTTCTTTGCTATTTTTAACGATTACCCTATAAAACGAAACACAGCAGACGTATCAAACCGCCTGCTGTGTTGCTGTTTCACTTATTAGACGCAGTCTGCGTAAAAAAAGTTTCAAAATTTTTTATTCCTGTTCAAAACATCCGTCCACATAGCTTGCACCTGCATTCCATAAAAACCAGCTTGTATAGCCGTTTTCATATGTTGCTGTCACCTGTTTGCGAACCTGCTCTTTCGTATAGTAGAATGCCTGCAGCCATGGGCGGCATTCTGCATACGTTTTCTGCTCGTATGGCAGAACGGAAAGTTTTTTTACCGAAGCAGCCATTTCAGATTTGACAAGCTCATATGGGGAGCTGTTCGGATTTGCAATTCCTGCCCAGCCGTCTGCATAGTGGGACGGATATACCATTGGACAGATATAGTCAAGATAGCGGGACATTTCAACATAGTCCTGACCGATTCTTGCCGAGTCAACCTCACTGCGGATGCAGCCGCCATATACGGACGCACTGACAAATACGCCCAACGGTTTTAAACGGTTGCAGGCATATTTGGTAAATGCCGTAATAACCTGCTTTAAGCTCATTTCTTCGGCTTTTTCACCAAAATTCACCTTATATTCAAAGCTTCCGTCTTCTAAGGTTTTAGCAATAATTCCATTTGTTTCTACACGGATATAGTCAAAGCATATTTCATCAAAGCCATCCTTTGCCGCCTGTTCCGCAATATCGATGATATACTTCCAGGTATCTTCATTGTATGGATTCATCCATGCTTCATTTTTTCTGCTCCGGTATAACGTGCCATCGTTGTTGTAAAGCATATATTCCGGATGAACCTCCGCTACTGCATCATCCTTAAAGCATACAACTCGTGCTATCGTATAAATGCCGTGTTCTTTCAGCGTCTTTAACAGTCCATTCATGTCTGTGTACTGATTGATGCAAATACCAAGATTAAGAATTTCTTCGTTATCCATTTTATAGGTAACTTTACCGGTATCTGCCTTAACATCAATTACTACAGCATTCAGTTCTGTTTCATCTGCTAGCTTCAACCACTTATCAACACTGTCCGGATTACTTAAATTCAGTCCTACATAAGCACCCTTTACATTGACCTTTTCCCTTGTGTCCGTCCAGCCGACCAGATAATTATCATCCCATGCCGGGGTTGGCGTTGGTGTCGGTGTACACGGAAGACCGGTATCCGGTGACGTTGGAACAGGGGTTGGCGTATTGGTCGGAGTCGGTGTCGGAGTTACCGTTGGGGTTGGTGATGGAGTCGGAGTTGATGCCGGAGTTGGTGTACCCGGAACTCCCGGCAGGTCATTTATGTTATTTCTGGACACTTTGTATGCCAGCACACCAAAAATAACGGCAAGGATAATTACGATCAGAATGCCGCATATCGTTCCCAGTTCCGGTCCGTTTCTGCGTCGTCGCCTTCCACCTCTATAATCTACATACATTCCACGGTTTCTTGCCATGCTGTTTCGCCTTTCTTTCTCTAATGCACTCCCGGAATTTTTCAAAAATTTTCTGAGCGTACATCCTATATAAAGGATATGCCGCAACACATCCTCACACCAGGTGCATTCACCTGCAGTAAAAGATTATCTGCCACAACAGAATTTATATTTTTTGCCGCTGCCACATGGACATGGATCGTTACGACCAATCTTTTTTTCTTTTACAATCGTACCGGATTTTTTCTGCTCTTTATAAAGCTCTTTTCTTCTTTCCTCACTTAACAGGGCATCCCACTGCGGCAGGCCATACAGCCAGTCTGCCTTTGCATCAACCATATTCTTATAAAGAAGCTCCATATCAAACGCCAAGGAAACTTCGGTATCCTCTTCCATGGTTTCGATTGGGTTCGGAGTTACAAGGCTATCATTGATACCGTCTAAAAAGCCTGTCATAAGGAACGTGTCTGTTTCATATTTTTCTGCCAGTTCTTTTACCGTTCCTTTTACAATTTCCTCCGGATTTGCAAGAAGCTTCTCATAAATACCCTTTTCTACGGCAAAATAGTTGCCCCAGAACATCTGTCCCTCTCTTGTGTTCATATCTTTTCCATATGCGGTATTGCGCCAGTTTTCTAACATAGACATTGGTTATTCTTCCTTTCTTCTGATAAAGTTATTCATTTTTTCTGTCACCTGTAATAAGATAACAGATTTTGTTGGCTCTGTAAATAGTTTTTATTTCTTGTCTGTATTATATCTTTCTTCAATTTCTTTTGCAATTTTTTCCGGGCTTTCGCCTGCCTTGATGCGCTTATTGATTTTGCGCATTTCCGCAGAGGACAGTTCGTCTGCCGGATGGGACATCTCATACATCCGCAAGAACGCCCATAAAATTATTGGTATCAAAATGGTAAGTACAATGCTTGCCATAAGAAGATTCATGGTTTCCGGTCTTGCCAGTACTGCTGCCACAATCGTAAAAAGATACATCATGGCAATCAGTCCGATTCCACCCCATGCTGCAATTCGTTTAATCATGTTCTGCTTCCTCTCTTAATTTTTTCATCCACTCTTTCTGGACTGCTTCGTATCCCTGCTCGGAACACTCATAAAAGCAGGTGCCCCGCAGACCTTCCGGCAAATATGGCTGTCCGGAATAATGGTTTTTATAAGAATGGGAATATTGATATCCCAATCCATGTCCTAATTTGTCGGCACTTTTATAGTGTGCATCCTGCAAATACGGCGGTATTGGATCCGTGCGTCTTTGCTGCACCACCTCCATTGCTTTATCAATGGCACAGATGGCTGAATTACTTTTGGGAGCACATGCCACATAAGCTGCCGCCTGGGCAAGTACAATTCTTGCTTCCGGCATGCCAAGCCGCTCTACCGCCTGGGCAGCACTCGTTGCAACAACCAGAGCATTTGGATCAGCATTTGACACATCCTCCGCCGCACAAATCATGATACGCCTTGCAATAAATGCGACTTCTTCTCCGGCAGCAAGCATTCTTGCTAGATAATAAATGGCAGCATCCGGGTCCGACCCTCGCATACTTTTAATAAATGCGGAAATCGTATCATAATGGTTATCTCCGTCTTTATCGTAGCGAAGCACTCGTTTTTGAATACATTCTTCCGCTGTGGAAAGGGTAATGTGTATTTTTCCGTCCGCAGAACGCTCTGTGGTAAGCACACCAAGTTCAATGGCATTCAATGCCGAACGAGCATCTCCATTTGACATATCTGCCAGAAACTCCAATGCCTCGTCCGTAATATCTGTATTGTAAGAACCAAGCCCCTTTTCCCTATCGGTAACAGCACGAAGAATCAGCTGCTTGATATCCTCCTTCTGCAGTGCTTTCAGTTCAAAAATGACAGACCTTGAAATTAACGCTCCATTGACTTCAAAATAAGGATTTTCTGTGGTGGCACCAATTAAAATAACCGTACCGTCCTCTACAAATGGCAATAGATAATCCTGCTGGCCTTTATTAAAGCGGTGGATTTCATCTACAAACAAAATGGTGCGCCTGCCATACATGCCAAGCCGTTCTTTCGCAGCACTGATTACCTCCTCCATGTCTTTTTTTCCGGCAGAGGTGGCGTTTATCTGGGTAAACTCCGCACTGGTCGTATTGGCTATTACTTTGGCAAGTGTGGTTTTGCCGGTGCCGGGCGGACCGTAGAAAATAACCGAGCTTATTTTGTCTGCTTTGATGGCACGATATAAAAGCTTGTCCTTTCCGATAATATGCTGCTGACCAACTACTTCCTCCAGTGTTGTCGGACGAAGTCTGGATGCTAACGGCGATTCTTTTTCTTTTTTTACATCATTCATATATTGAAATAAATCCATTGTCTTTGTTCCTCACCAAGCTTCTTCTTTTTGAATGATACCTTTCATTTTTAGGCAATTGTTTCTATGCTTATTCAGACTCAAACAGAAGAGTTTCTCCGGCATTATCTGCAAACCAGAGTTCACCTTCTTCTTCTATTTCTGCCCTGCCGCAGGTAGCCTCCGTCACCTTTTTTATAAATGCTTCCTGTTCGGACAAAAGCACCATAACCCTTGCTGTTACCACATCCGTATAATCCACGGACAGCAGAAGAAAGCCTCCGGATGACACAATATACTGTAACTTGCCGATTCCATTGTAATCTGTGACAATACGGATTTTTTTTCCATACTTTTTGGTGATGATTACGCTGTTTTTCAGCCCTTCCTTTACGGCTGCCTGATAGGTGCGCACCAATCCGCCGGTTCCAAGCAGAATGCCGCCGAAATACCGGGTTACTACTACACAGACATTGTGGATATTTTCATTTAAAAGAACATCCAGCATGGGACGACCGGCTGTTTTTTGCGGTTCTCCGTCATCGCTGCACCGTTCCAGCTCATGGTTGAAGCCAATCGTATATGCAGAGCAGTTGTGTCTAGCATCCCAGTATTTTTTTTTGGTGGCCTCAATAAATTTCAGTGCAGTTTCCTCGTCTTCACACGGAAGCACCGTGGCAATAAATCTGGATTTTTTTTCTGTGATTTCTCCTGTTCCGCCTTCATAGACGGTTTTATATTCTCTATCCAAAAAAACCTCCTGCACTGCTATACAAAGCAGTTATGCTCCTTATCGTAGGTATATCCGGCTGCCGACAGTTTTTCCAGCAGTTCTTCTTTTTTTACATCCAGATCCTCACAAAGAGCATCCAGACCTGAATAAAAATCCCGGAGCTTTAAGTTTATTACACTGCAAAGCATAACCGGGTCATTTGGCAATTTCATGGCAGTTCTCCTTTTTTCGTGATTTTTATTTTACCATAGTTTCTGATAAAAGTCTATTTATTCGTTTAAATTATCAAAAAACGTTCATACTTTTTCTAATGGAATAATTTTATAGTTCCATCCGGTAACAATTTTGTAATAAAATCTACACAGTCTTTCCATTGAATATTATTTCATTTTCTGTTATACTACATTTTGGATAAGTATGAAAAAATTAACGTCATGCAGAAACTGCAGGCGTAAAATAAAACAATCCGGCATCATAATTTTGACAGCATAACAAAAAGAGAGGAACACCTATGGACTACAGTAAAGCTTCCGTAAACAAAAAAATACGGCAATTAAAAACAACTACCACAAGACTTACTACAAAAGTGAACGTTTCATCCTACCGTCTGCTTCTTGTATTTATTGTATTTCTCGCCATTACCGGCGTTATGGCTGCGTTCGGTACGTTGGAAGGACTTGTTGCTTCTGCTCCCGACATCAGCGACATCAACATGGTGCCAACCGGCTATACCACAAAATTTTATTATGCCGACGGCACCCTCTCCCAGACGCTGGTTGGTGCAGGCGGCAACCGCGAATACGTTACCATTGATGAAATTCCAGAACATGTCCAAAACGCTTTCATTGCCATTGAAGACGAACGTTTCCGCGAACATGACGGTATTGACGTACGAAGCATTTTCCGTGCAGCAATGGAGCTTCTTGCTTCCGGTCATCTGCAAAGCGGTGCCAGTACCATTACCCAGCAGCTTTTAAAAAACCAGGTATTCAGCGGTGGTGATGAAAAAAATGACGTTCTCAAAGTAATTCGTAAGATTCAGGAACAGTTTCTTGCCATCCAGCTGGAAAACACGCTGGACAAAGACACCATTCTGGAATATTACCTGAACACCATTAACCTTGGACAGGGTGCCTATGGTATACAGATGGCATCCCGCACCTATTTTGGCAAAAACGTAGATGAGCTCACCATTTCCGAAGGAGCGGTACTTGCCTGCCTACCAAAATCTCCAACCAAAATGAATCCGGCAACCAATCCGCAGGAAAACCTCGAACGACGCGACACGGTTCTCTGGATGATGAACCAGCTCGGCTTCATCACAGACGAGGACTACCAGACCGCATTAGATGACACCGAATCGGTTTATCTCCGTATTGCCAGCCATGTAGAAGAAACCTCGGATGTTTCTTATTACAGCTATTTTACAGATGAAGTTATCAACCAGTTAATGATCGATTTGCAGACTCAGCTTGGTTACAGTGCTTCCCAGGCTTCCTCCCTGATTTATACCGGAGGCTTGCGCGTATACACAACTCAGGATAAACAGATTCAGCAAATCTGCGACAGAGTAACTACAAATCCGGAAAGCTATCCTGAAATCGGAAAGGGCTCCTATTATGATATTTCCTATGCACTTTCTGTTTTAAAGGCAGACGGTACAACCATCCACTACCAGCTCTCCGACTTTATTAAGTATTTCAATAACTTTAAAAACAAGTCCACAGTGACTGCGCGCCTCAGCAATGGTGTATACAACCTTTTGTGTACGGACCTTGATTATATTATGGAATGTGTGGATGAATTCCGCACTTCCCATGTTTCCGAGGGTGACAAAATTCTGGGTGAGAAAATTACACCAACCCTGCAGCCACAGATTTCTCTCTCCATCATGGATCAGTACTCCGGTGCTGTGGTAGCTTTAGTCGGCGGCCGCGGTGAAAAAACCGGCAACCGTACCTTAAACCGTGCAACCTCTACCGTTCGTCAGGTAGGCTCCACCTTTAAGGTATTAGCTTCATTTCTTCCGGCTCTAGACACCGGAGGAATGACTCTTACTACCCCAATTGATGACTCTCCGTTTTTCTATCCAGGAACCACCAAAGAGGTAAATAACTGGTACAGCAAAAACCCTCCGTTCATGGGGCTGAACACCATCCGCCGCGGTATCTCGTATTCCATGAATATCGTCGCAGTAAAAGTATTGCAGCAGGTAACACCACAGGTTGGTTATGAATACCTGAAAAAGATTGGCATTACATCCATTGTAGACTATCAGGTTGACAGTAATGGTAAGGTTTACAGTGATATTAACCTTCCTCTGGCACTGGGTGGACTTACCAATGGTGTATCCAACATTGAAATGACTGCTGCTTTCGCCGCCATTGCCAATAGTGGTGTCTATAATGAGCCGTACTATTACACCAAGGTTCTAGACTACAACGGAAATGTTCTTTTGTCCCACGAAGCAAATTCCCGCCAGGTTATGAAAACCTCCACGGCTTATCTGTTAACCAATGCCATGCAGGACACCATTCTTCCGGGCATCGGCTCATCCACGCAGCCGGCATTTAAGGAATATGAAATGCCGATTGCCGGAAAAACCGGTACAACAACCAACAGTAACGACCGTTGGTTCTGTGCCTACACTCCATACTACACCTGTTCCATCTGGATGGGCTTTGACAATAACTTTGAGCTGGAAAATGCCACGCAGAACTACATCTGGCGTGATGTCATGGAAGCCATTCACAAGGAAAAAGCACTTGCTTACAAAGAATTTACCATGCCGGATTCCATTCTTACAGCAACCATCTGTACAAAATCCGGACTGCTTGCCAAGGCGGGTGTCTGTGATGCTTACGAAGGCGGCTCTACCGTCCGGGAAGAATATTTTGCCAAGGGTACCGTACCAACAGAATTCTGTGACTGTCATGTAATTGCAAGCATCTGTCTTGATACCGGACACCTGGCTACCGAATATTGTACCAATGTGGAAGAACGTGTTCTTCTTGTAAAAGATGAGCCAGTAATCTATATCCCAACAGAGCTGGATCCTACCATGGCAACCCCGACTCCTGTTCCGGAAGGCTATGTTCCGTCCAAGAAAGAAGAAGAACAGGTAAAGAAAGAGTATGTATACACTACCTCGGATACCAAATACATTCTGCCATCCGAATATTGCAGTATTCATACTTTCATAGAAACCCTTCCGTCGGAGTCCGGCACCTTTATAGACCCGGTTGTACCAATTTCTCCTGAAAATCCGTATACTCCAGCGCAGCCAACGCCTGCACCAGCACAGGAAAATACAATAAACCCATTTTCCAACAACGGATTTCAATCTCATTAAAACAAAGGATGTGCCCTGGCACATTCTTGCTCCAAACGCAGTCGCCTACGACTATTTTCTTTTCGCACAAGTGCGTATCCAAAGCGAAGCGTTTTTGAGAAATAGAAAATCGCAATTTCCTATTACTCAAAAGAAGCCACAGGAAAAGTCTGCTTCTCAACCCTTGACTTTCCTGCGGCTTCTTTTTAATTTTTGTTTTCTATTGTTCTCCGGCCGTTTTAATGCGTGGTTTAAAAATCAACGAGGCAATGTAACCAAAAATTAGTGCCGCAGAAATTCCCACGGCTGATGAAGTAAAACCTCCTTTAAATATTCCAAGAAAGCCTTCTTCCTGCACTGCGGTTTTCACTCCATTATATAAATTGTGCCCAAAACCAAGCAGTGGAACAGAAGCTCCGGCTCCTGCAAATTCCTTCCATGGACCGTACAGCCCCAGAAAGCTTAATATGGAACCGGATACCACCAGAAGCACCATCACATGACCCGGCTGCAGTTTGGTTCGATCCATCAGTATCTGAACTAATGCACAGGTTCCCCCTCCTGCTAAAAAAGCAATCAGATAATCCATCCTTTTTTCCTCCTTTACTCTTTCCATTCCAGCGCAACTGCATGTGCAATTCCGGGAACCGTATCCCCCTCATTTGCACTAACCGAAGAAAGCAGTGCACCGGTAGGCACAAACAAAATTTTCTTCCATTTTTCCTGCCGCATCTGCTGTAAAATATACCCCGACAGCGTGACTGCGGCACAGCCACAGCCGCTGCCGCCACTGTGAACATCCTGAAACTTCTGATCGTAAATCGTCAATCCGCAATCCATATGCTGTTTGGAAATGTCATAGCCCTCTGCCTTTAACAAATCGAGAAGAATTTCACTTCCAACTGAACCAAGGTCGCCTGTTACGATTTTGTCATAATACTCCGGAGTACGGCCAAATTCCTTTAAATGGACCGCTATGGTAGAAACGGCTGCCGGTGCCATACAAGCCCCCATATTGGCCTTATCCGTAATTCCATAATCAACAATTTTTCCTGGCGTAGCTGCTGCTACATAAATTCCCCGCCTTTTTTTTCCTGCTTCCAGCAAAACTGCTCCGCTTCCTGTTACCGTCCAGGTAGCACAAGGCGGCCGCTGGTTTCCGTAGCTTAACGGAAAACGAAATTCTTTTTCTGCCGTGGCAAAATGACTGGAAGTGGCTGCTGCAACACATTGTGCCAGTCCGGATTCCAACAGTACGGATGCAAGCACCAAGGATTCCCCCATAGTCGAACAGGCACCATATACTCCAAATACCGGAATTTCAAGTGATTTTACACCAAAGGAACTTGCCGTCATCTGTCGCAGCAAGTCGCCACAGAACAAATAATCCACGTCTGACGTCTGTTTTCCGGCTTTTTGTATTGCACACTCAATGGTATTTTTCAGCATTCTGCTTTCCGATTCTTCCCAGTTTTCTCCCTCGAATTTTCCGGTCTTATCATAGGAATCCAGATAATTTCCAAGCGGTCCCTCCTGCTCCATGGCTCCGCCCGTGCAGGCGCTCGAAACCACGCAGATAGGCTTCTTAAAACAAAAACTCTGCATACAAATACACTAAGCTCCATTTCTTTTTTCCTTAGTATGCAAAAAAAGATTGGAATCTATACGCTTCCAATCTTTTTTTCAACTTCTTCGGAATAACTATTTTTCTCTCATATCGTAGTCGATATCTTCTTCCATCATGACAAGCATGATATTCGCAAATACCGGATCGAATTGTGTTCCACGCCCTTTTTTTATTTCTTCATATACCACTTCCTGCGGCAATACATCCCGGTAGCTTCGTTTGGATGCCATAGCATCATAGGCATCTGCTACAGCAATAATTCTTGCTTCCTCCGGGATTGCTTCTCCGGCAAGCCCTTCCGGATATCCTGTACCATCATAACGCTCATGATGATAGCGTGCTCCTACTGCCAGACCCGGTATTTCCGAAATTGTAGACAAAATTTCTGCTCCTATCTCTGGATGCTTTCTGGCGACAAAGAACTCCTTATCTGACAGACTGGAACTCTTGGTGATGATAGAATCCGGAACACCGATTTTTCCGATATCGTGCAGCATTCCCATATAACGGATATTTTCCTGTGTTTTTTTATCCTTTCCTGCTCTTGCAGCAATCGTTTTGGCATACTCAGCGACACGTCTGGAATGGCCCCGTGTATAGGAGTCCTTTGCATCAATAGCTTCCGTCAAGGCATCGATAATCTGCTCCGACAGACGCTCTACTTTTTTACGACGTTCCTCCGCCTTCCACGTCTGCTTTTTTACTTCTGACTGTAAATTTTTCTGCAGATGTGACAGTTCCAGCACATGGTTCACGCGCTGCACAAGAATGTCTGCTCTCAGCGGTTTTAAAATAAAATCCTGAGCACCCTTTTGAAAGCATCTGCTTTCCACGCCTCTGTCCGTATCCATGGACAGAAAAATCACCGGAATATCTTTTGTTTCCGGATTTTCCTGCATACTTGCAAACAGCTCAAATCCATTCATTTCCGGCATATATACGTCCAAAAGAACCAGCTCCGGAAGATTGTTTTCCATATATTTCAACGCTTCTTTTCCGCTGGAAAGACAGTTTACATCAAAACATTCCCCAAGTATTTTTTCGGCATATGTCAATGTCATTTCATCATCATCAACAATTAAAATTTGTGACGTATTTTTCCGGCATAGCTCCGAATCCTGTGTCTGCTCTTTCTGAATAACGTTCCTGAAAATTTCTTCCAATATCTGACGATATTCCTGCATAACATCCCTATGCTGTTTATCAATATAATAATGATTCAGCTCCCGGGCAGCGATTTCCAGTTTCTGCGTTCCGTCAAAAAGCTCCTCAGCACCGATTGCCAAAGCCCGGTTCTTTAAAATCAACATGGATGCCCCATAGCTTTCCCAGTCCCGCAGTTCATAAAATGCTTCAATGTCTTCCAGACTTTCTTCCCGGAAAAAATTAAGTAACGCTTCCTGATAACACTCGGTTGAATTACCACAGGTACGCATTCCAAGCTCGGTATTCAGAAAATCTTTCAGTCCTTTTTTCGTATCAGCTGGTGTATTTTTTTCTGTTATTCCACTCATTCGGCTCTCCTGTATTAGTTAATTTTAAGATATTCACGGGCTGCATTTACAGTGTCATAATACATATCAAATAACGTATTCTGCTGTTCTTTGATAAACGCAAGATTTTTTTCCGTATCTTCGCCATTCAGCACAGCTTTCGCTGCCATTTCATGCTGTCTGGCAAGATTCGAAAGTTTTTCCCCACCAACACTGAGTGCAGAAGATTTCAGAGAATGTACATAAATCATATAATTTTTCCAATCTTCTGCCTGATACGCTTCCTCCAGCTTGCTCTTTTTATTCTGCCACAAATCCGCAAACATAGTCAGCATTTCCTGGTACATTTTTGCATTATCACAGCAATAGCGCAAACCAAGCTCTGTATTAATAAAAATTTCCCTGGTTGCTGCCCTGCATTCGCTTGTTTCTTCCTCATTTGCGGTATCTTCCGTTTTCTTTCCGGCTTCTTTCCTGTCAACCTGGATTAATTGCTCCGGCAGATAATGGAAAAGCATTTTTTCCAGAGCTTCCCCTATTACCGGCTTGCTCAAGTAATCGTCGAATCCCGCTTCCAGATAAATTTTACGGACATCCGGAACTACATTTGCAGTCAGTGCGATAAAAACACTGTCCTCACATTTGCTGTTTTCCAATTGTTTTGCCTGCTTCAACGTTTCAATTCCATCCATTCCGGGCATCATATGATCCATCAGAATAATATCAAAATGCGATTCTGCAATATCCTTAAGACATTCTGCACCACTGCCGCAGGTCGTCACCTGCATCCGGGTTTCCTTTAACAACGCTTTTACCACTTTGCGGTTCATTTCATTGTCATCCACCACCAGAACACTTGCCTGTTCTGCCACAAAGCCATGCCAGCACTCTTCCTGCAACGTTTCCTTTTCTTCCGTCTCCAAAGTCTGTGCTTCTTCCGATACTATCGTTTGCGGCAAATACACCGTAAAAGTAGATCCTTCCTTATAAACGCTGGTTACCTTCAAAGAACCACTCATCATATTAACTAAATTTTTCGTAATCGCCAGACCAAGTCCGGTTCCTTCCACATTTCGGTTTTCCTGCAAATCCAGACGTTCAAAATCATGGAAGAGCTTGTCCATATCTTCCTTGCGGATGCCGATTCCGGTATCAATAACTTCCATTTTTAATGTATAATCATCGTTTTTCCAGATACCGCGAACCGTTAACGTAACGCTTCCTTCTTTTGTATATTTTATTGCGTTATTCAAAAGATTTATCAGTATTTGTCGGATACGTCCCTCATCCCCATATAATCTCTCAGGAATGTTATTTTCCACATGTACATGAAAGCTCAGTTTTTTCTGACTTGCTTTCAGTCCAATCATATTGACCACATCATTGATTAAAATTGCCGGCTGGTATTCTGCCTCCACAAGCTGCATTTTTCCGGCCTCAATTTTTGAAAAATCAAGAATATCATTCACAATTCCGAGCAGACTCTGCGTGGCACTTTGTATATTCTGGGCATACTCGCGTACGGAGTCCTCCTGACTTTCCCTGAGTATCATCTCATTCATTCCCATGACCGCATTAATCGGAGTGCGAATTTCATGTGACATATTTGCTAGGAAATCACTTTTGGCACGGTTTGCCTGCTCCGCTGCATACTTAGCTTCCCGAAGTGCATCACTTTCTTTCGCCTTTTTTTCTACACCAAACATATATACAATGCCGATGGCAAATAATAAAATTAGCAGTCCGAACACCCAGAACACCAGGTTTGTCACGACATCAAGCTCTGCTTCTGCCACACAGGTATCCAGAATACCGACCAGATACATGCCGTGCTGTCCCACTTCAGAAACTGCCAGAAAATATTCCGTCTGACCGTTCTTTTGCAGAGATGCCGCTGATTTTGAAGAATACAGCATTTTTTTGACGGTTTCAAAACCTTTTGCTCCTTTTTCTCCGATAAGCAAATTCCATTCTTCCTGTGTCCAGTCCTGAAATAAAAGCACATTCTGTTCTGTCATTTCCGCAAGCAGGAGCTTTCCAGCATTTTCATAACAGGAAAGCTGATATTTCTGTCGAAAGGTTTCCGTTTCATAAAGGCTGTAAATAACATATTTTATATTGCTGCCCTTATAAACCGGTACTGCAAATAAAACTCCCTTTTCTTTGTTATAGCTCACCGAAGCATTTCCGTGAAACGCTTCCTTAATGCCTGAAAAATCCGAAAATGAAACATCGCCTCCAAAAACAGCATCTCCATTTAACGAAAGCATTCCCAGTTTTCCATCCTGTGTGACTTCATTAATGGCTTCCAGAATTCTTCCCACGCCTTCGGTTTCTTCATGCTCGGTCAAAACGGCAGAGATGTTTTTAAGCCGCTGAAGTTCTATCTGTATTTCGCTTTCCAGTTGTTTGGACAGCTGTTCCATCTGCACAGACACCTGATGTTCCATATGACTGTTGAGCAACAGCCGGATTCGTCCCATCAGTAAAAACCAGATAAAGCAAAGAAGAACGATGAAAGAGGAAATTCCGGTGATAAATTTGTAATTAACACTGAGTTTATTTTTCATACAATTTTACACCCTCAACCAGCCAGTCAAAATGCTCCAAAAGGTACTCATCACTGATGATTTCATTTTCTCCACACTGCTGTCTGCCTTCTGTATCATAAATTACACCGGAAAAAATAGCCTTTCCGCTTAAGATTTCCTGCATTGCTTTTTCCACTTCCTTGGCTACTTCCTGCGACACACATTCTGAAAATGGTGAAAGCCCCACAGCTCCCGTTTCCATTCCAATCCAGAAATTATCCGTTGCATTTGCCCTGCCTTTCAAAAATGCCTTGACAAGCTCTTTGTAAACCAGACTCCAGTCACAACAAACCGTTACCAGATTTTTTTTTGAAAATCTGGTCTCCGACTGATACCCAATGGAGTAAACACCTTTCTGCTCTGCTGCCTCAATGACAAACGACTTGTTCTGGTGATAGGTCAGTACGTCGGCATCTGCTTCTTCAATCAAGGTTTCAGCTGCCATTTTTTCTGCCGTTTCATTTTCCCAGCTTCCCGTAAAAATAACCACTACTTCTGCCTCCGGATTGACACGACGCACCCCAAGCGTAAATGCACTGATACCTCGATTTACCTCATTGTTGCTCATAGATGCCACATACCCAATCTGATTTGTTTTTGTCATCATTCCGGCTACAATGCCTGCCAGATATCTTGCCTGATACATTCTCACAAAATAGGAAGTCATATTCTCTGAATGATATTCCGAAGAGTTTACATAAAAGGAAAGCTCAGGATATTCCTCTGCAAGGTGATATATTTCCTCAGAATAATTATAGCTGCTTAAAATCAACATTCCGCAGCCTTTCTTTGCCAGTCTTTTTATTGCAATTTCACATTGTCCGCTGAACTCTGCCACGTTTTCTTCTACCAGTATCTTTGCTCCAGCTTCTTCCCCGGCTTTCATGATTCCCTGATAATGCTTTCCGTTCCAGCCTTCATCCGTACGGCTCCCCGACATGATAAACCCTATTTTTTCTTTGTTCTTATTTCCATAACTGATACCAAACAACATGGAGAAAAGAACTGCCACGATAACCAGTGCAGCTATCATCAAAATTCTTTGATACTTTTTATTCCTCCCCATGTATTTTCACCCCTTTAACATACCAGTCAAATTCATTTAACATGGCCTCGTCTGACATACTTTCCTCCGCAGGAACACGGAGACCTCCCTCTCTGTCATAAATCGGTCCATAAAATACATCAAACGTTCCACTGCTGATTTCCTTCTTTTTTTGTTCAACAGCCTCGGAAATCCCTGCCTTTACCTGTTTTGTCAACGGTGCCAGCGCAACCATTCCGGATTCTGCGCCTTCCCAGTACTTTCTTCCTTCAAATTTTCCCTGCTGACATTCTTTAATTCTTGGTGTATAAAAATTTTCCCAATGCCATATCGGTGCCGTTAAAAATGTGTTTGCATACCTGCTGCTGTTGTCTATGTTATAACCGATTGCCCAGATGCCCTCTGCCTCTGCCACATCAAGCGGACTTATAGAATCCGTATGCATTGCTAAAACATCAAGCTCATAGTTTTTCAGCAATTCCCTGGTTGCTACTTCTGCTGCAGCATCATCCGTCCAGGAATCACACCAGTTTACATACACTACCGCATCCGGATTCACAGAATGTACCCCCAGAGTAAAAGCATTAATCCCACGATTTACCTCTGAAATCGGATATGCCGCCACATAACCTATCTTATTTGTTTCTGTCTGCATCCCTGCAACAATTCCACACAGGTAACGTATCTGATACATTCGTCCGAAATAAGTACTCAGGTTATCCGAAATTTCCACACCGGTCGCATGAAAGAAATAAATTTCCGGGTGCTTTGCCGCAACCTGAAGTGCATAAGAACCAAAGTTAAAAGAATTGCAGATAATAATTTCACACCCCTCGGAAATCAGCTGGTTCATGTAATCCACGCATTCTTCCGTTTCCGGAACATTCTCGTAATACATCAGTTTCAGACCAAGTTCTTCTGCGGATGCCAGTATCCCTTCATAATGAGACTGGCTCCAGCTGTTATCCGTTTTACTTCCATTCAGCAATATCCCGATTTTTAAACTTTCTGCCGTATCCTGCCGCCCGGAAATTGTTAAAATTCCAATAATTAATATGCCAAAAATAAGTATTGCTGTGACAGTAAATTTCTTCATTTGTTCCTCCCGGTGTCTGCTTAACGGTTTTCTCTGATTTCTGCAAGGAAATCAGGATGAAATTTTGCTTCCCGTAACATCCTTATTTCCTGTAAATACGGTGGCAGAGTTTTCTGCGTCACATCATCTGCAGCCGTAACATAAGGGGATTCTAATATTTTTGGCACAGCAAAGAAATCCTTGTGATGCACAATATAATTTAATGCATCAAAGCCGATATTTCCAAGACCAATATTTTCGTGGCGGTCTTTTGCCGCTCCGCATACATTTTTACTGTCATTGATATGAAATACGGCAATCTGTTTTCTGCCAAGCAGACGGTCAAACCGCTCCATGACACCGTCAAAGTCATGAACAATATCATAGCCGGCATCATGGGTATGACAGGTATCAAAGCAGACTCTGAGTTTATCGCTGCACACAACACCGTCATAAATGGCAGCCAGTTCTTCAAACGTTTTGCCAAGCTCACTTCCCTTGCCTGCCATTGTTTCCAATGCAACCGTAATCGGTGTATCCGGTGTCAGCACCTCATTTAATCCCTTTACAATCTGTGCAATGCCTGCGGCTTCTCCTGCTCCCACATGAGAGCCCGGATGCAGCACAATGGTCTTTGCCTGCATTGCCGCCGAACGTTCAATTTCCTTTGCAAGGAACTCTACCGCAAGCGAAAAAGTTTCTGCTTTTTCCGTATTACCCAGATTGATAATATATGGAGCATGAATCACAAATTCCGAAATGCCGTTTTCTCTTGCCAGAGCAAGTCCCGCATCAATATTTAACTCTGAAATCTCTTTTCTGCGCATATTCTGCGGAGCTCCAGTGTATACCATAAATGTATTGGCACCGTAGGAAAGTGCTTCCTTGACCGAGCCAAGAAACATTTCCTTTCCGCTCATTCCCACATGGGAGCCAAGCTTTAACATAATAATCTCCATTCCGGAGCGACTTTTGCGAATTTCTGTTCTGCTATCACAACTTTTTGTGGCGCTCCGGCACAAAAAGCCAATCTCCTTTTTAGCAGCCGGCTACTGCAACACCCTCAAGACACACAGCCTTTGGTCCTGTAAAGGACATGGTATCCTGGAATTCACTGGAAAATACAAAATTTTTCTGTGCCACTAAGATACTTCCATTAATGGAGCCTCCAGTTACCGGAGTAACTTTGCTTCCGTCAAACAGATAGGCGAGCCGGATTTCGCCGCCAAAGTTTCCGGACAAAGAATCCATCTGGAAATCCGAAAAATTTACCACATGAAGATATGGTTTTTTCTGCATTTCCTCCAATGAAACCGTGCCGGCAGGCATCACCAATTTTGCATAGTGTCCAGTTGCCTTAACGCCAAGATAATGACAGTATCTGCTTGTGCCGAAAATACATTGCAGCTTTCCATCCTTTAATAATGGTCTGTCTGTCATGCGGATACCCTCTTCGCTGTAAGGTGTTGTCGCAGTCAGGGTAAGATTTAACAAATCACCGCAAACCGGTGTATCATCTCCTGATTTCTGCACTTCATCTCCCACTTTAAAATTGGAATATCCCGGATAAATATAGGCGGCATTCGCCCGGTTATAGTAATAGTCCATCAATAATGCGGCCTGGTCACCGGATAAGATGACACGATATTCTCCCGCAGCAGGTGCCATGTTTGCAACGGCACGATCCCTTGTCATTTTTAAAACTTTCCGAACCTTTTCTTTTAATGCGTCGGCATCAAAGCGGTCATAACAAAAGCTTTCGTAAGTTTCCACATCCTGCGGTGCCGGACACTGAACCACAAATTCTCCCTTAAGAAGATATTTCCTGTACGCAACATCTACACCCTCGGAATTTACCAGATGAATCGTGGTTTTTTTAGAAAAGATTTCCAGGGAATTGAGAAAAACATCTTCTTTAGTATCTTCACTGAAAATGCTTTCTGCTACTTTCATGGCTGCTCCCTTAAAATCCTCTGAAAGATTTGACGATTTTTCTTCCACACCATTGGAAACTGTTTTTTCCGGAAGCGGATACCAGCCGTTTTTTACAAAACCGGCAGCAAAATAAGCATTTTTCAGCTTTTCGGAAATTTCATCTGCTGTCATTCCATCCGAAATTTCCACGGTGGAAGCCCCCAGATAGCGTTCTTCTCCTTCTTCAAAATTTCGGTATACCGTAACCGTATATCCGGTTACAGAAGTTTCTCTGCGCATATCCAGATGCTTCCGGATAAAATAAAGTTCCTGGCATTCTGTATTATTTTCTGTAATCTGATATATGGTAATCTGATTTTCTTTTAATACTTCTTTGATTTTCGTAATCACACTATTCACTCCGTTCCGTCTGTTTTATATTTTTTCTTACTGTTAGCCAAGACGAATTTTAGCCTTGATATATGGGCCGCCATCAGAAACCTTGACCCATTCCTTATAACCCTTGCCGCAGAAACCGCCTCCGCCAAGCGTTACCTTGTCAGATACCATGGAAATGGACTTTAACAAATCCGGCACATATCCGGTTAAAACAATCGGTGAACAGATTCTTCCGGTAAATTTACCATCTTTGATTTCCCTTGCAATATTTACCATGCACTGAATACCCCAGTTTTTCGGATCCTCCATACCGCTGGTTGCATTTTCCAGCTGAAAACCATAAGAAATAGAAGCAAGCATATCTTCATAACGGTCAGTTCCGGCTTCAAAAAACGTATTTGTCATTCGTGTATAAGCTTTGTGACTAAAGCATTCTCTACGACCGTTTCCGGTAGGTACAGTACCCAGATGCATTGCCGACAGGCTGTCACTGATGCCCTGTTTTAAAATACCCTTATCAATAACAATGGTATTCTGTGCCAGCACACCTTCATCATCAAAGAAATACGTTGCTGTTTCCTTTGCTGCTGCCGCACCGTCATGCATGGTTACAAGCTCGGATGCCACATAATCGCCAATATATTTTTCTGCCAGTGCTCTCTTCTTTACAAACATATCCATCTCTACACCGTGTCCAAAGGCTTCGTGAACAATCATTCCGGTTACCTCCGGTGTGCAGATGCAGTCATATTCGCCCGGTATCATCGGCTCACTCTGAAGAAGCTCCAGCGTCACTTTGACGCATTCGTTAAGTCCATCCTTCATCTGACGAAGCAGTTCTGCTCCGCCTGACATGGAATAGCCCTTAAAATAACTTTCCACCTTTTCTCCGTTGGACGCCGCTGCGCTGATATGACCATCTGTCCAAAGCACGTTCTGTATCATGTCGCGGTTTCTGGACAGAAACAGCTTGCTGTACTGCTGATAAGAAAACGATGCGCCACAGTTTAAAATCCGTTCGTCCGCTGCCATTCCGTCTTTGGAAATTTCTGTAAGAAGTGCAATAATATTTTCTTCTCCATATTCCTGTGGATGCAGCTCATACTCCGTACTTTCGCAAAACGTAAGCGGTTCATCTGCCAGTTTTTTGTACTGACCAGCACTCACGCCTTGCGGCAGCTTTCCGGTTAAAGGAATCAAGTTCTGTTCCAGAACCTCTTCTGCTTTTTTCAGTTCTTCTTCCGTTACTTTGTTAAAGGCATACTCGCTGTAACCCGCACCATCATATACCCGGACTACCACGCCGCGGTTGCAGAGCCTATCATTTTCTTTTGCGACAATACCGCTTTTGGATACGGAATACTGCTTTGCGGCAGAATCCTCTGCCAGAATAGATACATATTCATACTTGTTCAGCAGACGCACTAACAGTTCTTTCAACTGTGGTTTAATCTTCTGCAGATACTGACTGTTTTTCACTTTCACTGTTTTTTTCCTCCCTGTTATTCCACTCTTTCAAACCTGTTGTGACTTTCTTTGAAAAGCATAAAAAACTTACGTTTTCTTTCTGCCTCTTTAATAAATCTTTTTACATCTGTACGTCATCTTCTGTGTTCTGTTCATATGGCTCCAGCATCAGTTTTACTCCTTCTATGGCAACCACGCGTGCCAGCGTTCCCTGGGAAAGAACAACCACATTCCTTGTAGAACGTGCCGTCCACTCCTTGCCATCCACAAAGGCCGCCCCGGTCTGGTTATAGTTATCCACCGTTTCAATCACCTTTGCCACTTCACCAATGACACTCTGATAATTGGTTTTTGTTCTCTTTTTTAGTAAATGCTTTTTTACAAATGGTCTGGTAAGCACAAGCAAAAGTCCGGAAACTACCAGAAAAGATACGTCCTGCCAGACAGCCTCAGCACCTGCCATAGCAAAAAACATTGCCACAAGTGCACCTCCTGCAAACCAGATAGAAACCAGTCCTACGGTTGCTGCCTCTACCACAATAAAAATAATCAACAAAGCAAGCCAAAAATACTGCATCCTCTTATTCCTCCTATCCATTTTACGTACTCTCGGATTTTTCTGAAAGAAGCTTCCGTGAATACACTTTTTATATACTCTCAGATTTTCTAAGCGATACATTTCCGGTACATTGATTTCTTAAAATAAAGGAAAATGTACTTGAATTACAAAAGCCACGTTTATTTCATTCCTTAAATTTTTAAAAGAGCATACGAATATTTTACATGATTTTGTACAACTTCTCAATAGAAACTTGGGAATTCTAACAAAATTGAATTTTTTAGAATTTCTTTTTCTCTCAAAAACTTCAAGGAAATAGTATCTTTTTTCTGCAACATCTGCTACAATAACAACGGTGTCTTGCAACAGCCGACATTGGTAACAACGCAAAAAATGTAAACCATCTTTTTCACCCTGATGTCACAACACGGAACAAGGAGCACTCCATGGAGAAAAATACCATTACAAAGCTACAAAACCTGATTACCAAAGACTTAACCGACATTACCATCAGTAATCCGGAAAAAACAGAAGCCCTGATAAAAATTAAAATCCGTCCAATGCAATTAAAGGGAACCCTCTGCTATCAGATAGAAGAATTTACAAAGACACAGGCATTTCATAAAAATGTCGCCCTGTCAGAATTACAGGAGCTTTTTCCGGCGTATTTTGAGAACCGTTTCCGGCAGGCGCAGATAAAGCTGTCCGGCGAGGAAATTCAGGTGCTGGTCAGCAAAAAAGGAACAGTTTCCATTCTCCGCAAAAAAGCGAAAGCAGAAGCCCTTCCAAAGCTTCCGCTCTCTCATAACCGCACGAAAAATTATATTTTAAACGATGGAACACCGGTTCCATTTCTGGTAGAGCTTGGTGTAATGACAAAAGACGGTTCCGTCACCAAGGCAAAGTACGATAAATTCCGCCAGATTAACCGTTTTCTGGAATTTGTACAGGACATCCTGCCATCTCTGCCCGATGACCGTACCATCACAATCATAGACTTTGGCTGCGGAAAATCCTACTTAACCTTTGCTATTTACCACTTTTTAAAAGTACTCCATGGCAGGGATGTACGCATTATTGGTCTGGATTTAAAAAAAGATGTCATTGCAAACTGCAACCGTCTGGCAGAACGCCTAGGCTACTCCGAGCTTACCTTTCTGCATGGTGACATTGCAGATTACGAGGGCATGAGTCAGGTCGATATGGTCCTCACCCTGCATGCCTGCGATACCGCTACCGATTTTGCCCTGGCAAAGGCAATCGGCTGGAATGCTTCCGTTATTTTAAGCGTGCCATGCTGTCAGCACGAGCTGAACAGACAACTCAAAAATGCGGAGCTATCTCCACTCTTAAAGTACGGCCTGATTAAAGAACGTACTGCCGCTCTCTTTACCGATGCCATCCGCGGCAATCTGTTAGAGGCAGCCGGCTACCAGACCCAGCTTCTGGAGTTTATCGACATGGAGCATACCCCAAAGAACATCCTGCTCCGTGCCGTCCGAAAGCAAACGCCGGATGCCGATACGCTGCAAAATAATTTAAAACACTTAGAGCCGACGCTTCAGTTTTTACAGGCAGAGCCAACTTTGTACCGACTGTTAAAAGAGTCCTGATACAGAAAACCACAGAAAGGAAAAAACCGTGCAACAATTACCGCTGCACGGTTTTTTCCTTTTTTGTATCGTGTAGTCTCCGTGGCAAGCCCTTTGGTAGGTTACGATGCCTGTTCAAACTGGCTGTTATAAAGTTCGGCATAAAATCCGCCCTTTGCCAGCAATTCTTCATGAGTACCGCTTTCGATAATATCTCCATCCTTCATAACCAGAATCAAATCAGAGTTTTTAATCGTTGAAAGACGATGGGCAATCACAAAGGAGGTTCTGCCATGCATCAGCTTATCCATCGCATTCTGAATCTGGATTTCCGTACGGGTATCCACAGAGGAGGTTGCCTCGTCAAGTATCAGCATTGGTTTGTCGGCAATCATTGCGCGGGCAATCGTAAGCTGCTGCTTTTGTCCCTGTGACAGATTAACCTGGTCAGACAACACTGTGTCATACCCATGCGGCAGCGTGCGGATAAAGTGATCCAGACCAACCGCTTTACAAGCTTCCTGTATCTTCTCATCCGATACATCTGGCGTGGAATAAATAAGATTTTCTTTTACCGTTCCCTCAAAAAGCCAGGTGTCCTGCAAAACCATACAGAACTGGTCATGCACATTCTCACGAGTAATATCCTTTGTCGAAACGCCATCAATGCGAATCTCACCGCCTTGGATTTCATGGAAACGCATCAGCAGATTCACCATCGTTGTTTTACCGGCACCGGTAGGACCAACAATGGCAATTTTCTGACCCGGCTTGGCTACCGCTGAAAAATCCTTGATGACTGTTTTGTCAGAATCCTCGTAGCCAAATTTTACATGACAAAATTCTACAGAGCCTTTGATATTTTCCAGGTGCTTTGTCTTGTAACTTTCCTCTTCCATTTCCTGAGCTTCAAGAAATTCAAATACACGCTCCCCGGCAGCAGCAGCGGACTGCATGGACTGCATGGACTGCGATACCTGAGAAAGCGGCTGGGTAAAATAACGCACATAAAGCATAAAAGCAACGATAACTTCAATACCAATCGAGCCATTCATGGCAAGTGTTGCACCGACGATGCAGACCGCAACATAAGCAAAGTTTCCAATAAAGGTCATCAAAGGCATCATCAAACCCGACAGACAATGTGCTTTAAAGCCGCTGTTTCGAAGACTGCTGTTCAGCTTGTCAAATTCTTCCTCTGCCTGTGCTTCTCCATTGTATGCTTTTACAACCGTGTGGCCAGCATAAATTTCTTCCACATGACCGTTCAGTGCACCAAGATCACGTTGCTGGCGGGTAAAATATTTCTGGCTACGACTCATAATCAGGAGCATCACTGCAAATCCCATGATGGTTGCCGCCACCGCAGTCAGAGCCATGATCCAGTTGGTAGCAAACATCATAATCAGACTTCCGAAGAATAAAACGATTTGAGTAATCAGGGTACCTATACTTTGGTTGAGTGACTGCCCAATCGTATCAACATCATTCGTTACACGCGAAAGCACATCACCGGTAGAAGTCCGGTTATAATACCACATCGGAAGCCGGTTGATCTTGTGGGAAATATCTTTACGCATTGATTTGGATACTCTCTGCGTAATCGTAGCCATAATCCAGCTTTGTACTGCCGAGAGCAGCCAACTTGTCACATAAAAGCACACAAGCGTCATACCCACTTTAAAAACCGCATCCATATCCACTGTTCCACTGAACAGTCCCTGCTGAATATATTTTGTAATCTCAGACAATTTATCCGGACCTATCAGTGTGAGTACCGTGCCTCCAACGGCACAAAGCAGTGCAATGACAATAAATACAATGTACTGTTTGCAATATCCAAGTAATTTTTTCCAGGTTCCAACCAGATCCTTAGGTTTTTCTCCTCTGCCCATTCTGCCGCCTGGTCCCCGGCGCACAGGGCGATTTTGTGTCTGACCAAATTCATATTCCTTTTTTTCCATTATGCCAGTTCCTCCTTTGAAAGCTGAGATAAGGCAATCTGCTGATAAACTTCACAATTCTGCATAAGTTCCTCATGTCTGCCAATACCAACCATATTTCCATCATCCAAAACAATGATTTTATCTGCGTCACGAATCGTGCCAATACGCTGTGCAACGATAAGACGGGTTACATCGCCACATTTTTCATCCAGAGTTTTACGCAGAACACGGTCAGTTTTATAATCAAGTGCCGAAAAGGAGTCATCAAAAATAAGGATTTCTGCTTTTCTTGCAATCGCACGGGCAATCGACAAACGCTGTTTCTGTCCGCCGGAAAAGTTCGTACCGCCCTGTGCAACATAACCATCCTGTTTTTTATCAAGTTCTTCGACAAAATCCTTTGCCTGCGCCGTAGCCAGAGCGTCTGCAATTTCCTTTGCATCGGCTTTTTTCTTTCCATTATCACCATAGGCAATATTGGAACTTACAGTACCCGAAAACAGGGTTGCTTTTTGCGAAACGTAAGCAATCTTATTTCGAAGTGCATGCTGGTCATAATCTTTTACATTCACACCATCCACCAGCACCTCACCCTCTGTTGCATCATAAAAACGCGGTACCAGATTAATCACTGTACTCTTACCGCAACCGGTAGAACCGATAAAGGCAATGGTCTCACCTTTTTTCGCCTGAAAGGAAATGTCATGAATTACATATTCTTCTGCGTCAGGGTAACGGAAGGAAACATGCTTAAATTCCACTTCACCAACAACACCCTTTTTCCCTTCCATTGCAGTACCATTATGAATTGTCGGTTCCGTATCCAAAACTTCATTGATACGCTTTGCTGCCACAGAAGCTCTTGGAAGCATCATAAACGGCATAACAAGCATCATAAAGGACATAACGATCATGATTCCATACTGACTGAACACCATCATATTGCCGAACAGACCGATTCTGTCAGCAGCAGTGCTCATAAGTGCAGCACCAATCCAGTATACGGAAAGCATAAGTCCACTTTGCACCAGTGACATGGTAGGCATCATAAATGCCATGGTTCTTTGCTGAAAGAGCTGTGTTCTTGTCAGTTCATCATTCGCTCTTTCAAACTTTTCCTCTTGATAATTTTCTGCATTATATGCACGGACTACACGCAGTCCGTTTAAGTTTTCGCGGGTAACACGGTTTAAATCATCCGTCAGCTTCTGCATCCTTTTCACCTTAGGCAAAACAAGAGTAATGCAGATTCCGACTACAGAAAGCACAATCACAACGCCCAGAGCAGTAACAAGTGACCACTGCCACTGCTGCCCAGCAATCTTGCAAATAGCCCATACTGCCGTAACCGGAGCTTTAATCAGCATTTGCAGTCCCATCACAATGAACATAAGCACCTGCTGAATGTCGTTTGAAGAACGGGTAATCAGACTTGCAGTAGAAAACTTTCCAATTTCCTCCATGGAAAAGCTCTGCACTTTCTTGAACAGACTTTCACGAAGCGCAAAACTCAGATTACTTCCGATTCTTGCTGCAAAGATTGCCGTGATAACAGAGGCAGTCACACTTCCCAAGGAACACAGGAGCATCATTCCTCCCGCCTTCCATACCTCTGCCATGAGACTGCCCGGCGTTTCGATAAGAACGGTAATCTCGTTCATATACTGCGGCATCGTCATATCCAGCCAGACCTGTACAATAATAAACGCAATACAGACCAAAGCATAGCACCAATCCCGCCACTTCAATTTTTTCAATATTTTTAACATGGTAATTCTCCTTTTTCATATTTTTTCTAACTTGGTTAGATATTCTTTTTAAAAGAGAGCAGACATAATTCTATCTGCTCTAAATATCAATCTCTGGATGCGACATTTTCATTACGGAATGGATTTCCTTTGATATTTCAGCAAATTCGAGCATTCGCTCCATTCCAACCCTGTCGATCATCTCTCCAAGATGACGGTATAAATCTTCTTTTACTTTTTCCGCAGTCTGCCTTCCATGTTCTGAAAGCTTTACCACGACCACACGGCCGTCTGCTGAATCACTTTCCTTTTCTATCAGACCCTTTGCTACCATTTTTTTCAAAAGAACAGCAACTCTTGCAGTGCTTACCTGCATGCACTCACTGATTTTTCCTGCGGTCACCTTGCTATCTGCTTCGCTCAGAAGCTTCAAAATTGCCCGGATACCTGCCGTATTCCTATCAAAATTTTGAAAACACTCCGAAGGCGGAGCTTTTTTTAATTGTTCGAACAATAGCTCGATTTCTTCACTGGTAGCCATACTCAACCCTCCTTTTTGCTAACAGGGTTAGATTATAGCACCGCATTTTATCGAAGTCAATAAAAAATCAATTTCACTTTCTAAACTTTTTATAACCCAAACAGCATCTCCGCATTTTTATAGGCAATAAGCTCTTTTTCTAGCTCACCGAGCGGTGCATTTTCTATAAAAGGAACCGCACCCTCATTACCGATAAACGGACAGTCAACTGCATGCATGATTCGCTCTGCACCAAGTACTTCCACACAGAATTTAAGCTGTGGGTAATCAAAAATACCGCTTGGCGTGACATAAACATTCTGTTTGAAAGTTTCTGTCACCGTTCTTTCCAGCTTCGTCACAAACTTCGGCATAGACTGGTCCAGACGGGAAAGGAAAAACGGCAGCATTTCGCCCCAGTGTCCGGCAATCATCTGCAGCTTTGGAAATCTGTCAAATCGTCCGGCAAGAATCGTGCGAAGCACCTGAATTCCTGCTTCATTATGCCAGCCCCAGCCATGCAGGGAAAGCCGCGCACTGACTTCATCACCCAGACCGCCGTAATACGGCTCCTGCACCGATTTGAGTGGTGCACCGGGATGTACATAAATCGGCAGCTGTAAGGACTCACAGGCCTCTAACACAGGCAGATAACATGCATCATCCAGAAAGGCATCTCCACCCGATGCTCTGCCTGCAAGCAGGATTCCTTGAAATCCCAATGCTTTCACACGCCCGGCTTCCTTCGCAGCCTCCTTTGGATTCGACCATGGCAACAGAGCAAAGGCTCCGTAACGCTCCGGGTGTTTTCTTACCACATCCGCAATATAATCATTCGTTTCACTTACAATTGCGGCCGCTTCTGCTTTTGGAAGCAATTGCGACTTCGCAGGACAGGATAAAATCTGCATTGTAATTCCATTTTTATCCATATCTTCAATACGACGCTTATCCATGTCACCAAACAATTCCGGATCTGCTTCATAAGGACGGCCTTTTCCATGTGCCGACGCCATATAAGGTGCGTCTTTCGTTGTATATCTGGCGAGATATCGTTCCATCGGTGCACCCGCAAGATGCTCTTCTATTGTTATTATTTTCATAGTATTGGTTCTCCATTGATCCACATTTGTTTCAGTTTTCCTATATCTGCCATTGTTTTATCGGGTCTTCCTTCGAAAAGAAGCAACGTAGCCTTCCTTCCGGCAGAGACAAGCCCAATATCATCCAGTCCAAATACTTCGGCTGCTTTGCCTGTTGCTCCGGCCAAAACCGTACACAGCGGCAGACCTGCTTTTGCTAAAAGCTGCATTTCCCGGTGCATGGAGGAGCCATAGGCAACCGCAGGAGCAAAAGAGCCCGGATTGGCATCTGTGCCGCTAAGAATGGTAACACCCTGTTCCTGCAGTAAACGAACGGCATTTTCTGCATTCTGGTAATGTTTGGGTCTGTATCCGTTTTTCCCACTGTTTGCAAAAGTTTCCATCATTAACAGAGTCGGTGCTACCGCAATTTTCTTTTGTGCAATTTCTTTTGCGAGGGTTTCAGGAAGCACTTCCTTCATCGGAACATGCAGCAAAATGTCAGCCCCTGCATCCACTGCCTGACCTACCGTAGCCACTTCTGTCGCATGAACAGCAACCTTTAACTTTTTTTCGTGAGCAGCCTTTACAATGCCACGCAATGCTGCCTTGCCAATTGACATTGAATTAAACAGCAGCACCTTGATATACCGTGCGCCGTCTGCTGCCGCCTTTTCTACAAAGCCTTTAGGATTCAGTACCATACCCATTGCCATTCCAGCAGAACCAAAGATTTCCAGCTGCTTTGATGACTCGATTAATTCCTTTGGTGCACAGACATCACAGGTGGCAGTAATTCCGTACTGAAGCATTTTTCTGACCTGCTCCCAGCTGCTCATATGCGTATGCACATCGATCAGTCCTGGCATCAGAAAGCAGCTGCTGTCCACATTCTCTGCTCTGTCTACACGGAAAATCCGTCCATTTTCTATTGTTACACTTGCATTTTCAATAACTTTTTCACCGTCAAATAACGGATAATTTAATATTATTTTACTCATTTTTTACCGCACCAGCTCACTATATTTCATAACAACACCATACTGATTACTCATCACAAGGTAGTTTGCGCAGACAGTAACCACATCCCCTGCCTTAACCTTACTGTAATGAGCATCTGTTGGAAATATCACAAGTGCATACGTCTGACCGTTCACACCATCCGATAATTCAATGGATGGCTTATTATGGATATCAGGTCCTACCTTTTTTGCAACTCCGGTAACCTCAAAGCGTTTATCCACATACGTTGCATAAAAGCTGTCGGCATCTGAGGCAAATTCCTCACAAAGTGTTTTGACCGGAACAGCCTTTTCCTGTGCAAGCAGCGGCATAGCCGTCGTTTCAATTTGATGAGTTTTTGTATCTGAGGGATGCTTCGGATAAAATTCCAGTTTTGTATTGTTCATAACTTTCTCCTTAACAAAATGCTTTGTTTTCGCTCTTTGGCGTTTCGCCATACATTTCTTCTAGTTCATGCTGTATCTCTTCCGCACGGGCAATCTGGTCATTTAAATTCCATTTACCAATATTAACACCATCCCTCATAAACATGGAGCCACACTGATGAAAATAAAATTCGATGTTGCGCTCTTTGGCTTCTAAGTACAAATCACGCACCCATTCCCACATAATAGGACGCACTTCATTTTTTGGTGACATTTCACCGCCGACATTAACACATTTAATCAGTCCGGTATCCAGATACTTTCCAAGGGACATTGGCGCAATCAAAGGAGAACAGAAAACCTCTCTGTGTTTCAGCGGTGCAGCAAGAAAGTGAGGCAGCCGCTCATCTGCCATTTCCTGATTTTCGATGGAAATGCTCAGATGAAAATGCTCCCAGCCTTCTCCCCAATCGGTAGGAACACAGTCCTTAATCCGCTCCGGACGTTTGGTTGTGGTTACAAAAATGCAATCCTTTCTGCGACGGATAAAATCCCAGCAGCCCTTACGCCACTCATCTGCTTCCTCAATAAAAAAATCAGAGGAAAAGCAAAGCTTGACAAGTGAACCCGGCGGGCAATCCTTATCTTTCAGCTCATAGGTTGTTTTTCCTTTGGTAATAATTGTTGTGTCTCTTCCGTATCGTTTGTCCATTTTATAAACGAAACAATTCTTGCACCCCTGGCTTACCTTTTTGCAGCCATGCCAGGGATTCCATGCCACTGCCTTATTGATTTCTGTATTTTGCATTGCTTATACCCCTTTCATTTTCTCAAGTGCCGGCTGTACTTTTGACAGCAGGCGAATCAGTTCCTCAAATTCTGTCTCTCCAAGCTCTGCTTCCATTGTCTGCAGATGCTTTGTCTGCCTTGTCACAAACTCCTTGGCAAGTGTTTCTGCCTTATCGGTTGGAAGCACATAAAAGCTGCGTTTGTCGTCCTGAGAAGCTTCCTTTCGGATATATCCTTTTTTTAAAAGCACCTGAATATAAGCCGCAATCATCGGCTTTGACACGTCAAGCAGCTCCGCAATCATCAGTGGTGTGTATTGCCCGCTGCGCTGTGTGATGATATTCAGCACTGCCATTTCACTCGGTCTTATGGGTAACTCCTTTTTCAGCTCCATGTAGTCTCTTGAAAATTTTGAGAATACAATGTTTGCATTCATATATTTATCCATGACGCTTCTCCTTTCCGCTTTTCTGCTTTCTTACCGTCTGCGTTGTCCTGTATTTTGTTAATTGGCATGAACTATTATAGTTTACCTGCATTAACTTGTCAATCGGCAGTCCAAAGCAGAGTGTTTTATGTAATAGGAAATCGCAATTTCCTATTACATAAAAATGTGCAGACATCGGTGTCTGCACATTTTTTACCTCTCTATTTCACTACAATATTGATAATCTTTCCCTTTACATAGATTTCCTTTGCGACTGTTTTGCCTTCAATGGCTGCCTTTACGCCAGGCACTTCCTTGGCTTTGGCAAGTGCAGAATCACTTTCTTCCTCAACACCGATTTCCACAACACCTCTGACCTTACCATTGACCTGAACACCGATTTCTACTGTGTTTTCCACAAGTGCTGCTTCATCATAGGATGGCCAAGCTTCGTATGCAATCGTAGTGCCATGACCTAATTCCTGCCACAGTTCCTCACCAACGTGCGGACAAATGCAAGAGAACATCTTCACAAAGCCTTCTGCATATTCCTTTGGACACTTGCCAGCCTTATATGCCGCATTCATGAAGATCATCATCTGGCTGATCGCAGTATTAAAACCAAGCTGCTCAAAATCAGAAGTAACCTTTTTCACCGTCTGGTGGTAAACCTTTGTCAGCACACCGTCATTTTCCTCCACGACATTTCCTTCCGTGGTGATGAAGGTCCATACACGGTTGATGAACTTTCTGGCACCTTCTACACCGCTGTCGCTCCATGGCTTGGAAACCTCTAACGGTCCCATGAACATTTCGTACAAACGAAGGGTGTCAGCACCATATTCCTTTACTACATCACTTGGATTTACGACAAATTCAGGGAAACGCTTGCCCATCTTGATGCCGTTTGCTCCAAGAATCATACCCTGGTGAACCAGCTTCTTAAATGGTTCCTTTACCGGAGATAAGCCCTTATCGTACAGATAACGGTTCCAGATACGGGAATACACCAAATGACCAACGGCGTGCTCCGGACCACCAATATATAAGTCAACCGGCAGCCAGTGCTTTAACAGCTCCTGATTTGCAAATTCCTTATCATTCTGAGGGTCAATATATCTCATATAGTACCAGCTGGAACCGGCACTGCCCGGCATGGTAGAGGTCTCACGGAGTCCCTTGATGCCGTTCTTGTCATAATGCTTCCACTCTTCTGCATTTTCCAAAGGTGCCTTGCCGTTTTTGCCCTTGTAATCGTCAAGCTTTGGCAGAATAAGCGGCAGTTCTTCGTCCGGAAGCACATGAATCTGTCCGTCCTCACCGTGAACCACCGGCACCGGCTCGCCCCAGTAACGCTGTCTAGCAAAGATCCAGTCACGGAAGTGATAATTTATGGTTCTGCGCGCAACGCCCTGCTTTTCTAACTTCACGGTGATGGCTTCCTTGGCATCTTCTACTACCATTCCGGTAAACTCTTCGGAGTTCATCAGCTTGCAGCCCTTGCCAAGATATTCCTTCTTTTCAAATGCCTTTTCGCTCACATCTGCACCATCAATTACCTGAATCATCGGAATATTGTGGGCAATTGCATATTCAAAGTCTCTCTGGTCGTGAGACGGAACCGCCATAACAGCACCCGTGCCGTAGCTTGCCAGTACAAAATCACCGATAAAGAGCGGTACTTCCCTGCCATTGACCGGATTGATGCAGTATACACCCTTTAAAATGCAGCCGGTCTTGCCTTTGTTTAACTCCGTACGATCCATATCGTTCTTCTTTAAAGTTTCATCGATATAAGCCTGTACCTCTTCTTTATTTTCAATTTTTGGCATTAACTCCTTAACAATCTGTCCATCCGGAGCAAGTACCATAAAGGTGATGCCGTAAATGGTTTCAATACAGGTGGTGTAGATGGAGAATTTTCCACCGCCGACAATATCAAAATCAACCTCAACACCTTCGGATTTTCCAATCCAGTTTCTCTGGATGTCTTTGGTGGATTCCGGCCAGTCAATCTCATTTAAGCCCTCTAACAGCTTCTCTGCAAATGCCGGCTGGTTAATTACCCACTGCTTCATATTCTTACGGACTACCGGATAACCGCCACGCTCGGACTTTCCGTCAATGACCTCATCATTGGATAATACTGTACCCAGTTCTTCACACCAGTTGACCGGCATATCCACATATTTTGCATAGCCGTCCAGATATAACTGCTTAAAAATCCACTGGGTCCACTTATAAAAACCAGGGTCGCTGGTTGCCAACTGCTTGGACCAGTCATAGTCAAAACCAAGCTCCGTCAACTGCTTAGAGAACGTTTCGATGTTTTTCTGTGTAAAACCATCCGGATGATTTCCGGTGCTTACTGCATACTGCTCTGCCGGCAGACCAAAAGAATCGTAGCCCATTGGATGCAGCACGTTGTAGCCCTGCATTCTCTTCATACGGGACATGATATCGGTTGCTGTATAGCCCTCCGGATGACCGGCATGTAAGCCAACACCGGATGGATAAGGGAACATATCTAACGCATAGTACTTTGGCTTGGAAAAATCCCACACATCTGTTTTGAAAGTTTCATTTTTTACCCAGTACTCCTGCCACTTTTTTTCAATTTCACTTGGATTGTACGTTTTTGCCATGATTTTCTCCTCTTTTCATGATATAAAGCTAACTGTAACTTTGTTGCAATTCCGTGCCGAGATACCGTTGTCTGCGATTCGCTTCTTCATTACATAAAAAAACGCCTCCGGCTGACTTTCATCAACCAGAGACGGCTGTAATTACCGCGGTACCACTCTGCTTCCCGGTTGCCCGGACACTTATGCTTCTGTAACGGGAAGTCCCGCCGGAACCTACACAAAGGGAACTGCCAACATAGGATGCGCTGCAGCCTTCTTCTGCCCCGGTGCCACCTGACGAGTTCGATATGCCCTGCCTGTCTGCTTGCACCAACCGCAGACTCTCTGAAAAGCTTTGCAAACCTACTATTTCAGGTCATCGCTTTGACCGATAAAACTAGATTTAATTCTATCTGTTTTCTTAATGTTTGTCAAGTAGAAAGAGAAAATTACCATTCTTCAAACCGCTCCTGGTATCAGCAGTGATTTCACTGCCATTGGAATTATTTCCGAAATCGGTACCAACATGGATGCTTTTCCTTCGGCGAAACACTTATGCTCATGGGCTGGTCTTACTCCGACCAACAATAAAAGTGCAGAGAAGAAAAAATCTGTCCGGGTTTCCAAGGCTGGATGCTACATCAAACCTCTTTTAGTACAGTGCGCAAACGCTGTTGTTAAAAGTAATAAGCATCCTGAAATTCGCAACCGCTATCTCCGTCTCAAAAAGCGTCGCAGTCACAAGAAAGCAATCATTGCGATAGCAAGAATGCTTCTTACCGCATTATACCACATGTTAAAGAACGGAGAAAACTATAATGCGGAACTTTATCGAAAATCCGACTTACCACCTGTTGATCGTGAGATTACCGTAGAGCAGGCTCTTATGCTAGTCAAAAACCAGGGTTATAAAAACAAGTCAGCAACTGCATAACCTTAACATTTCAAAATATTCAATTTTTAAAGCAGCCACCGCAAGATGGCTTATTTGTGATGCAATTAAGGTAATGGATACCCTCTACTTCTCATTTTCAATCTTTTTCTCGTCCAATCCAATTGCTTCATTCTTTCACAGCATATTATTCACCAAAATAGACAATTCTATTCAAAAATCCTCGTTATATCCTGATACCGATTGATTACCCTATAAATCTCCATAAATTCTTCATCTACCCTATAGATAATCACGTAATCATTCCAAACCACATACTTATAGTTCGTCCTAAAATGTACCCGTTTTGAAAGGTCTGCTCCCATACCCGGAAACAACTGTACATTCTCAAACTTTCCATATATTTCTTCTATAACTTCAACTGCTTTCTGTGGATTATCTTCTGCAATATAATTTCGTATCTCCTTCAAATCTTTAACAACCAAAGGGTTAATCCTTAATTTTAGCATTGATTATCCCTCCATTGCTGCTTTAAGCTCATCCAGTGTAAGCCAACCTTCACCATCTTTGACCGCTTCTTCTGCTTCCTGCAGTTTCATTAAAAGTTTCTTTTCTGCACGTTCTCTCTCATAGTCATCTATATCAAGTACAACAAATCTTCCTCTACCGTTTTTTGTAAGAAAAACCGGCTCGCCAACCTGACAATTTTTTAATACTTCATTGTAATTTCTCAAATCTGATACTGGTAAAATATTAGCCATATGAATTCTCCTTCCTTTTTTTCCTGCTTCTACTATTATTATACACAAAAAGCTGTAAAATTCAACGTAAAATTTTACAGCTTTTTTTCTCGCACCAGTGGTGCGAGAAAAAAAGCATAACAGTGATTAACTTATGTGCAAACACTATTTGGAATAGACTGCGTCATTTCTTGACAGAAGATATACACAATACTGATTCATGCTAATCTCCATTCCTGCATCAATATAGGATTGCAGTTGCTGAGCAATTGTTACTATCTGTTTTGGATATTGATACATAAAAATACCCCCATAAATAAAAAAGTCCCACCTGGTTGCACATGATAGAATCAGAGGCGTGGTGGGTTCTGTTACTTTTATTATACATATTTCAGTATTCTTGTCAGGTATTTTTGTATGGTTTCAGCTCTGATTCAGAGCTGATATTTTACTATTGTATTGCGAAAAGTTTTTATTCCTCACCGCTGGCAATGCGAAGCCTTTCATAATTTATGTCTTTTCTTTACCCCTGAAGTCCGTTTGCCTGCCGAATCATGTCTTCCACTACAATATCATAAATTTCACCAATAGTATTGCAGTACTCTAGCAATTTCCAAGGCTCATTCGTATGAAAATGAATTTTAATTAACTCTTCATCCCCTGCGGCAATCAGACTATTTCCTTCAAAATGCTCTGTAATATACTCCGCTATTTCATCTTCATCTAAATCCTTGTCTCTTTTATCAATCAGAAGCTGCGTATCATAACGATAAGCAAACTGATCCTCTTCTACGTCAATGGATGTTATACTCATATTATTTTTTTCTCCCTTCCGGTATTTTTTCAATGATTCAATACAAAAAGAACAATTCTTCTTACCTCACCCCAATGCCCTTTAAAACTTCATTGGTGGTAATCCCGCTGTCATCATATCCTAGCTCCTGTATACCATATGGCAGAGGAGTATAGGCACCGAGCCAGATGATTTTTTTATTTCTTTGCAGCTTTTGGGCATTGCTTATCAGGGAATCCCTGACCGAAGCCTTTCTGATATCTTCTGCATGAGCAAGAATGTTCTCCAGCGTTCCGAACTCACCAAGCAGCAGAGCTGCTGTCTTGCTTCCAACCTTTGGGGCACCTTTGATGTTGTCTGCAGCATCACCGACCAGTGATTTAAAATCCACATATTGTTCCGGGGCGATACCAAACTTATCCCTCAGATTGTCCGGTGTGCAGATAACTGTTTTTTCGCCACGATACCGAAGCACGGATACTGTATCTGTTATCAGTTGAAAGAAGTCGCTGTCAAACGAGGAAATAACAACTTTCATCTTTTTTCCATAGGACAATGCATAACCGGCAATCATGTCATCTGCTTCACAGTCCACCGTTTCCAGATGTTTTATTCCCAGATAATCCAAGGCGAGGTAGATGTCCTGTAATTGTGAAAATGGATTTTCTTCCTCCCTTACCTCGCTATAATCCGGTCGGTTTGCTTTATATTCCGGTTCCAGATGGCAGCGCTCATTTTCATGTTCTCCATCAAATACCACAAGGACATGGGAAGGATTTACCCAGCGGAGGATTTTCAGCGTGGCACCCACAAAACCAAGGGTTCCCTGTATGGCTTTTCCCTGAGCATTCACGATTCTTGCAGGCATACCAAAAAACATCTGAAATAACAGATTACTGCCGTCAATCAGTAACAGCTTTTCCATGGATTCTCCTTTTTTAATGTACTTCCACGCAATAGGAAAACTGCTCTTTTTCTCCGGGTACAAGCTTACGGATGCCGTCCTTATCCTTTAACTCTCCGGTATAGCCCTCCCGGTCACAACGCCCCTGCCACGGTTCCAGGCACACAAACGGAGCCCTCGGCTTTGTCCAGATTCCAAAGTATGGAAAATCTTTACTGTGAAGTGTTACATATGGCGTTTTATCTTCCTGACACAAAGAAACCTCATCCAGGGACTGGTGGTCGAAAATGTATACATCCTCCTTCCAGAAATCCTCGGTAATTTTTACGCAGGAATCCGCATCCAGAGAAAGCATTTTCACCTGTTCCGGCACCGCACAACCGCTTGGGGCAATACGATAAAACATAAGATTGCTTTTTCCGGAAAATTTCAGGTACATATCGCTCGTTTTCTTTCCGGCAGGCATCAAAAAAGCAGGATGTGCACCGATGCTGTAGAGCATTTCTCCACATCCGGTATTTTCGACCGTCCAGGAAATCAGGATATTATTTCCGCTCAGATGATGCTTCACCGTCAGCCTAAAATCATACGGATATTTTTCTTTGGATTCTTCTGAAGAAGTAAGCACTGCTGTCAGACCGTCACCGTCATCCAGAAACGTAAAATCGGAGGTCCAGGCAAAGCCATGGTTTGGCATATCATACGTTTTTCCATTCACACGATATTTCTTTTTATAGGACGCACCAATCATTGGAAACAACAATGGGGAATGCTTTGGCCAGAATGCCGGATCTGCATTCCACAAAACTTCCCTGTTCTTTTGCTTATCATAAATACGCACAAGCTGACTTCCACGCTTCTCCACCTCAACCAACAAGCGTTCATTCTCTAATATTCTGCCCATTTTTCTCCCTCATCATTTAAAATATCTTAATGGCAGCATCCGCCGCAGTGGCAACCGCCCTCTTCGTGCTCATGTTCTGCGCAGGTGCATTCTCCGTCTTCATGGTCATGATGATTGCAGGTTGGCGCATTGTTTGCCGTTAAGGAGCCGTCCAGATAGCCTGCCACAGCAACATCAATGTCACCCTGTACGCCCGGAATAACAAGAATTCCCTGATTTAATAAGCCCTGCATTGCCGGGCCGCCGATACCTCCGCAGATGACAACAGAAACGCCTTCCATCCTAAGATTTTCCACCGTGGAAGTGTGACCGTCTCCGGCATTGGCAAGCTCTTTCTTTTCTACCAGCTTACCTTCTTCCAGGGTGTAAACCGTAAACAGCGTGGCACTGCCGAAATGTCCGTATACATTTTTATTTTCATCCGTGGTTACGGCAATCTTTACCGTCTTTGGTGCTGCCTCTGCTTCTTTTGCATCCGCACTAAGAACATTTTCCAGTATGGCTACTGCTTCTTCCATCCAGTCACTCTGAAGCTTTTCCACTTCTCCGGCATCCACTGCCTCGGCAATCAGGCTGTCTAACGGAAGCTTTGCAAGCACCGGAAGACCAAATTTTGCAGAAATTTCATCAATGTGACTCTTACCAAAGACGGAAAGCTTTTTGCCACAACCGTCACACTCCATATAACTGTAGTTTTCTACCAGACCAAGCACCGGAATGTCCATCATTTTTGCCATGTTGACTGCCTTGGATACAATCATGGAAACCAGTTCCTGCGGACTGGTTACAATGATGATGCCGTCCAGCGGCAGCGACTGGAAAACCGTAAGCGGAACATCACCTGTTCCTGGAGGCATATCCACAAACATATAATCCACATCACCCCAGAGCACCTCCGACCAGAACTGCTTTACCGTTCCGGCAATCACAGGACCTCTCCAGATTACCGGCGTATCTTCGGCATCCAGTAACAGATTTACGGAAATCATTTCAATTCCGGTCTGGCTTACTGCGGGAATAATTCCCAGTTCGTTTGCCTGCACCATTTTCTTCATGCCAAATGCCTTTGGAATGGATGGACCGGTTACGTCCGCATCTAAAATTGCAGTTTTATAGCCCTTGCGGTTCATTAACACTGACAGGTACGAAGTGACAAAGGACTTACCTACGCCTCCCTTGCCACTGACTACACCGATAACACGTTTTACTTTACTATACTTGTTCATGGGTTCCAAAAAGGAGCTTTTGTCCGGCTTTCTGGAACCACAGTCGGAACCACAGCTTCCACAGTTTCCGGAACAGGAACCTTCCTGCTCATACTTTAATTCTTCACTCATCCTATAAACCTCTCTTTCTATTTTCTGCAGACCTGTTGTCTGAATATTTGCGCAAAAATAAGTATACCCCATTCTGACTGGAATTTCAACCCCATGAGGTCTTCGGCCGCAGTGAATTTTGTAATATGAGTTTACTGACATAATTTGCAGTTTCAAAGGTCGCACGACTCTGTCGTGCTGGCTTTATTTCCGGACGGACAGAATTTTTTTCAAAGTTGCTGCTGTTTTCGCAATTTCTGGTCTGAACGGACGTAGCCAAAGCCAGATTCCAGTCAGACCGCGGTAGAACATATTTTTTACTGAAATATACTTTCCTTTCCGGTACATTGCAACCATAATTCCTTTTATCTGCTCCATTTGCAACGGCCCCTCCAGCTCCTTTTGATTATCCCCTACCAGATAAAAGCCATCCGCTTTTACTTTCCAGATACGATGCAGCACCAGTATTCCACCGTTCTTTTTATCCCGGCGGTAAAGTACAACATCACCACGTCGCAGCTGTTTCATTCCCAGCGGTTCCACAATAACCTCATCCCGACCGGGTACAAGCACCGGATACATACTATAGCCCTGTGGACGTATTTTTATACTGTTGCCGTCCTGTAACAATTTTTCAATATCCTGATATTCTTCCATCGTAATCTCCCATTCCGGAGCAAGAGCTCCTGTCATTTTATCAAATTCCAGAAAACCAAAAGTCCTTTCACGTTTTTCATATATCACACAGACGTTCTCTTTTGTTTATAGTATAGCTTTTTTTTCAAGAAAATGCTATACTAAGTTTACTATAACAAAGGAGTCGGACACAATGAAGCAAAATGACAGCTTTTTATTGCAGGAACTTGCAGGCATTCCCTATCTTCTTCCCTACGGTCAGATGATTGCCAATCACCGCCGCGGATTAAAAACCAACGCTACAGGTGTCTATTTGTGGAATTTGCTTAAGGAAGAACAATCCATGGAAGAAATATTACATACCAGTGCTGTCCATTATAACATTCCCAAGGAAGCACTGGACGAATTTTATTTGGAAATTTCTGCTTTTTTGAACCAGTTAAAGGCATATGATATCATAACTGACGCTTCGCACTGTGCTGCTGATTGCAGCTCCTGCAATCGTACTTGCAATACCGACGACAAGCTGCCTGCTGTCATTGCACAGTTATTGGACTCCCGTGCCAAGGCTTTCTCTGAGTTCTCTGCAAATCCATCAGAAAATGCAGAACAGCTTTGCGAAATATCTTTTTCCATTGGCGGTATTCTGCTTACCTACCATGGAGCAAAAAAAGCATTTCCACCGGAATTTGAACCGTTCCGTACAGAAGAGAATTTTCACAAGGAAAAAAAGCAGACCGTTATCCTGCATTCCTGTCTTCCAAAGAAAATTCCTCATGGAAAGCTTCTTTTGCAAAATTTTGAATTGAATATTATAGAGCAGACAGATTCCTATCTACTTCACTTTCCAAGTGCAAAAAATCATCTGGAAATACACCTAAGGAAAGATGGCAGCACTGCACACTGCTATGGCCTGCCGCCTTACACTGCCGAATTTCGCTACGACTTTTTTCATGCACTCCGCCTAAGCTATTTATATCTTGTGCAGAAGCATGACATGGCTGCCCTGCACTCGGCAAGTATTTTATACCGTGACCGCTTATGGCTTTTTTCCGGTCCATCCGGCATGGGAAAATCGACACACGCCAAGCTTTGGAAAGAATTTTTCCAAACTCCCATTATCAACGGAGACTTAAACCTCTTAGCCATAGAAAACAGTACTCTCGTGATACATGGCATCCCCTGGTGCGGCACATCCGGTACCAGCAGTACCGAAACCTATCCGCTTGGCGGCATCATTCTGCTGGAACGTAGCGAAAAAAACTTCATTGAAGAGCTTTCCCCTGACCAGAAGCTTCTTCTCGTTTCCCAACGCCTGATTTCTCCTTCCTGGACAAAACAGCAATGGAAAAAAAATCTAGATATTGTAACACAGATAACTGCCAATAGTCTTATCTGCAAATTGCACTGTACCAAAGAGCCGGAAGCAGCAGAGATAATGAAGAAAAAAATCGATGCGTTTTTTTCCATTTCTTCCAAATAAAGATGCCTGCGACTATTGAAAAAAGCTGGGGTATTCAAAGTTTTTGAGAGTCTACCTTTTGAGGTTCTTTTTTAAGGGTCTAGACCAATAACAGTAATAAAACAGGGTATGTTAGTTCGTGTTGTTCGAGCTAATGTACCCTGTTTTCTTTTCGTCCTGCCTTATATAATTATTTTTGCGGAAATGTTTCCGTATTATTTTACGCGGTTCAAAAGGTCGCACGACATCATAACTTTCAGCAAAACCGGACTGTACATAATGAGACTCCAGTCCACAGCCATTTGCTGTATGAGCCGGACAGCCAAAACAACCAAACTGCTGCTTATAGCCGCGTTCTTCTGCACCCCATGGAGAGTTGCTATACTCCAAGCATATACTTGCTGTCACACTTTTTCACACTGCTTGCTGCACACACGCCTTCTGCTTCCGAAACAATATCCATCAACGGTTTAGTATACTCTTTCATATCCAATTCTCCTTTATCTTTCCTTTTCTTTTTTCGTGTCCACCATACTAGATTGCTTTAAGTATATCACATATTTTCGAAAAAAATTTTTTTGATAAAAATCATCAAGAAACATGGTTAAAACGGTTCCTGTTCTCCCGTACCTCGTTCCAAGCACCTAAAACATTCTCACCAGTTCTTCTATCTCCGCTTCTGTAAGCACCTTACACTGCTTTTCGTTAATATTATACACTCTAGTGCAGGCACTGAGTACCGTTGGACGATGTGTAGTAACAACGCAGGCACGCAGTCTGTTATCCTGCATGATATTTTTCAAAACCCTACGTTCGGTTGCCACATCCAAAGCCGAGGTAGCTTCATCCAACAGCAAAATCGGTGCATCACGAAGCAACGCCCTTGCGATGGAAAGACGCTGTGCCTGCCCTTCGGAAAATCCGCCGCCACGTTCCAATATTTTGCTGTGAATACCGTCCGAGAGTTTTTCTACAAACTCCCATGCACAGGCAAGCTTCAAAGCCTGTATAATTTCTTCTTCTGTAGCATCTTCCTTTACATTGCGCATATTCTCGGCAATTGTGCCGGAAAGCATCGTATTTCCCTGCGGCACATAAGAAAACAAAAATCTTGTAGAGGGCATTACTGCCACCTGTTCCTGATTTCCATTTCCCACCAGCAAAGCATCCCCGGACTGTCCAGTGATTAAGGCTAAAATCAACCGAAGCATAGTTGTTTTCCCTTCTCCGGAAGGTCCGACCAATGCTATAATTTCCCCGGGATTAACTTCCAGCGAAGCACCATCGAATACCCTAGTTCCATTTTTATAAGCATAGACAACTTCCTTTATTTTCAGACTGATGCCTTTTTCTTTATTCCGTTCCCAAAAAATTTTATTTTCCTCTTTATTGCTGTAATCCTCACGCGGCATTTCGACAATGTCCATCAGTCTGCCTGCCGACGTTGTCAGACTAATTACAGTTGGAACCAAAGAGGTCAAATTATTCAGCGTTCCTGTTAATGTACCGGAAAGTCCCAGAAACATTGTCATGGTACCGTAGGAAATTGCACCACTCCACACCCGGTAAATACCCCAGCCATATGCAGAATACGATACAAGCATACTGACAATAGAAAGAATCAGGCTCGTTCCCATGGACATTCTCTTAAACTCCAGACACATGCTGATATACTCTTTCTGAAGCTTTTTCAACTTTGTCGTATAGGTACCAATCAAATCAAATGCCTTAATGGTCTGGATATTAGAAAAAGCCTCCTGATTAAAGCCGGACATTTTTGCCCCCATTTCCGCACTGCGTTTATTGTTATTTATCATACGGCGCATCAACGTTTTGGAAAGCAAAAAGCTGACCGGCATGCCAAGAAAAGCAAATATGGCAAAGCTTATGTCGTGATACGCAACTACTACAAACGCACTGACAAAACGGAATATGTAAATAATCAGATTAGGTATAAAACTTAATACTCCGGAAGAAATATTCGAAGCATCACTTCCCCAGCGGGTCAGCAAATCTCCAGTATGGTAGCCGGTTAGGGACTCCCAGTCTGTTATCATGATTTTATCAAAGATATCTGACTTAATCTCTGCATCGACCTTCATGCTAATATAACCAGAAGCATAGCTCGATATCTGGTTCATAATCATTGTTCCGACATTTAACCCAAGCATAATTGCAAAGGTCTTAATCACCATACCGGTTTCATGTCCGGTAATTATGTCTACCAAATTTTTGGAGACTAGACTGGTCAGCAAACTGATTACAGTGCTCATCATGCCAAGCAGCGTGTAAAAAATCATTGCCTTCCAGTAATGTTGCGCATACTGATAAATCCATCTGGTCTGTAACCACATTTCTTTCAGACGTCCCTCTTTGATACGCTTTATGTAAAAATGAATCTGTTCTTTCATACTTATCCCCAATTTTATATAACTCCTTGCAAAAAGAGTAAGCTTCTGTTACCGAAACAGACTCTCTTCACTGCTTTCAAAGCTGATTTTCATTGCCAAGAAAAAAGGGACGATTTATAACCGTCCCTGAAAAAAACAATTTTAAACTGTGCGGTATATTAGTTGCCGTTCTGACCGCCGCCCTGAACATTTACTGTCCAGTCGCAATCATAAATTTCCATTCCGACAATGGAAAGTAATTCTGTAGTTGCTCGGTCGCCGGTAGATAATTCCAGCTTAAATTCCCTTCTGTCGCCACTACCATATGCATTACCAAAAGTTCCTACTTCTGCTGTTACCACATTACTGCTGACGCTAGCAGTTCCCTGCTGGTTATTTGCAAAGGTAATATTATGATTAAATGTAATTTTGGCTTTAAAGCCGTTAGAAATATGTTGCACCGAAGTACTGTGCACTGCCTCAAACTGGAAAATGTGATAACTACCATTCCAGTCCTGAACAGAACTTCCTGTAATGCTCCAACAGGTAGCACCGCTTGCGGCATAAACCCCTTCTGCCAAACCATCGTTTACTGTTACTACAGGTTTTTCATAAGCACTCATAAATACATCCCCTTCCTTTAGTTAACTAAAGCATTGTACATTTTAAATATATCATCTTTTCTTTGCTTTGTAAAGCATTATTTTTGTACTTTTTCAAAACTATTTTTCAAACATTTTCAACCAGTGTTCCATAGAAAACTGCTCCCGGATTTCGGGGCTGTATGGAACGAACGGAGAATCCACAAATTTTCTTATTTCGTTAAGTATATTCGCTCCCGGTCATTCGGCAACACAAATATATTGTTCGGATGATAAAAGGAATAATTTACCACATCTGCGTTGTCTGTAATCAGTTTTTTTGAGAGAAACACTGCTTCCAGCACACGCATAGTCAGTGCTTTCTGACCTTCCTGCACTATATCCAACAGAATTCCACATTGTTTTGTCCATTCCAGATACTTTTTATCCTTTGAGTGTGACAATACCCTGATATCACATTGCAATCCGCTTTTCTGAAACGGCTGCTTTAACGCAAGCAGCTGTTTTCCACGATTTTTATCTGCCCCTAAAAACAACAATTTATTCTTGTATGCTTCCACATAATCCGTTGCATATTCCTTTGCATAAAAAATATGATTATACTTAAAATGATATGCTTCACAATCACCCTTATCCGTGGAATATATATTCTCTTTTTCAGAATAAAGCCGGTAATTGTTATGTACTTTATCAATCTTGTTCCATAAAAAACAAATATACTTCACAGTTGGGATTTTTCTTCCGGATATATTGCTCCATTCCCCGCTCATATCCATAATCAAAGAGGATTACTTTTTTTGCTGTCAAAATCTTCTGTTTCCATTATCCCCAAAAATGACCGTATCCGGGAATGTGCAGAATGTGCATCGCACGGTATATCCAATATGGAAAACTATGTTCCCGTACTCCAAATGGAGAATAAAACAGCTCATCATAGGCAGGAAAAAAATATGACTCCGGACTATGAAAAATTATCAATGTTTCCTGTTGGCTGTTTTTCATTTTCTTATCTCCCCATAACCACCATTAAAACCTTATACAATAATGGCACATAAGGATTTTTCAGGGCTTTACTTCTGTTTTTTCTGATATCCTGCTTTAATTCTTTACAAACTTTTTTCTCCTCGTCCGTTTTTTTCATTTTTAGAAGATTGATATAGCAGTACATCATTGCCTGCACACATTTGCATTCCGCACACGGTACGAGTACCGGACAAACAGTCCGGATAAACTCCAGATTATCCAGACTGTTATAATACCAGTCCACCTTTCGTAAAGAAAAGCTGGACGTTGTTACGCTGTTTTTTCGGATACGATAATAGTAGGTGTCCGCATCCAGAAATACAACTTTTTTGCACTGGACATATATATGCAGTGCAGCCACCTCATCTTCATTAATCCGATTCGACGGAAAGCGTACGTTTTCAAATAATTCCCGCCGGAACAGACGGTTCCAAACTGCCGAACCATTTAATAAAACTCTTTTCATAGCATCCTGCGCACTTATCACACCGAACTCACCTTTTTTCCGCTTTTTGTAAGTCAGCGTGCCATTCTTGTCAACCACCTTGACACAGTTACCCACCACGCACTCAGCATCCTGTTCTTTTAATGCGTGATATAACACTTCATATGCGTTTTCAGGAATCCAGTCATCACTGTCAACAAAACTGATATATTCCCCTGTAGCCACCTCAATTCCGTCATTTCGTGCACACGCTGCACCCTCATTGGCTTTATGTATAACTTTAATACGCCCATCCTTCTTCGCATATTCTTCGCATATTTCCCCACAGCGATCCGGCGAACCATCGTCTACCAGAATAATCTCCAGATTTTGATACGTCTGGTGTAAAATACTTTCCAAACACTTTGCCAGATACAGCTCTACTTTGTAAACCGGAATAATAATGCTGATTTTTTCGTCCATTTGCAATTCCTCCATCCTACTTTCCTATGCTCTCAGAATGATTTATTTTCGATATCTCCGTTTTGTTATCTTGGTATCTACTTCCAATTTCCGAAGCAGAAAGATTCCAAAAGCATATAGAAAATATCCGTGCATACAGAACACAATGGATGCTCCTTGTATCATCAGCTTCCAGCCAAGGTTTGGAAGATACTTATTGTAGCTTCCTTTTGCCAGATTTTTCATTGCCTGCTGCACATAGGTATTTTTTCCATACAGCTTTAATTGGGCTCTTGCCCGTTTCATGCCATGTTTTTGTACAAGCTCCTGCTTTGCCAGAAAAAAACTGCCAAAAAACAAATGAAAATCCGTCAAATCCGTATACTCTTTCTCCCAGCCTTTCGTCTGCAAAAATTCAATAAAATCACTGACAATGGAAATCCATACCGTACTGAAGTTCTTTTTATATTTATAGGTTACCGATTCTTCATTTTCCCGGTAACGGTACACACTTTCATTCAGAAATGCATATACCGGATGATAGGAATAACACTTCATGTTCATCGCTTTATCCTGCGTAAACGGATACGGCAGACAGAAAATTTCATGTTCCAATAAAAATTCTCTGCGATACAGTTTTCCCCAGTTATACGCCAGATGCCCGAACTGATAAAAGCCACGAAAACGAAATGCTCCGGTGTTTGTATAGTCTCCCTCCGTCAGATAATGCTGGTTTACTTTGCTTTCTCCTGCGTCATTGAAACGCCGGAAGCTTCCCACGACAATATCCGCATTCTTCTTTTCACCATATTCCACCATGTGTTCAATCGTATGCGGACTTTCCAGTGCATCATCCGAATCCACAAAGCAGACATATTTTCCGGTTGCTTCCAGAAGTCCGGTATTTCTTGCCAGTCCAAGGCCGCCGTTTTTCTTATGAATTGTTTTCACATTTGCGTATTTTGCTGCATATTCATCACACATTGCAGGTGCATTGTCCGGGGATTCATCATCCACTAAAATCAGTTCCAACGCTTTCCATGTCTGATTTAAAATACTTTCCAAGCAAAACGGCAGAAATTTTTCCGTTTTATAAACCGGTACGATAACGCTTACTACTGTTTTTTCCATGACCTGCCACCTCCTAAAAGCTCCTTTACCATAGCTACCACACTTTTCAATCTCCAGCTTCTGCAATATAAAAGTAGATTAATCAGGCATGGGACAGCAACGCAGACCATACCTGCAAGAATAAAAGAAAAGAAACTGCCCGACTGATAAAAAGCTTTCACGATATAATATCCTGTCACAGTCTCCAAAAATCCCAATAGGACATACTGCAGCAGTTCTTTTACATACTGTGCTGCTTTTAAATGCAGATACTCACCAAAAAAAATCTTCGTCCGGTAAATCATCTGAACCAGATAGGCTGCCGCTGTTCCAATCTGAACACCAACAATGCCAAACGGTTTTACAAGCAATAGAGAAAGAACAAGATTCGTTATTGCCGTTGCAATGGAAAGATTTTTTTCTTTCTGAAACAATCCTGTTGTACTCATGACCAGTTCTAACGGATATCCAATCGTCAGCAGGCCAAAATTAAAAACACACAAAAATACCACCGACATTGAAAGTCCATAACCAGCATCCAGCCAAAATTCAGTTACAAACGGAGTAATCAGCGAAAACAAGCAGACACAGCAGACAGATACCAGACAAAAAAACACAAACGTAATCTGACGCAGTACATCATAATTTTTTTTCTGGTTTTCCTCCACAAACATATTTCCCACACTTGGTTTCAATGCATTTGTCAATGCCAACATAATATTAATCAGTGACTGCGTTATCATACAGTAGTTGGAATACAGCCCAACCTTCAGTACACTGAAAAATCCTGAAATAATGATGCTGTCTGTGGAAACCAGCAGTTTTGCACACAGTCTTGTCACAAAAATATTTTTGATATCCGCCATAATCTGGTGAAAGCTTGCCCGCTCCACCGGCTGTTTCCCAAAAGTCTTTAAATATGGATATTGTTTATCCACATAATGGCTTATCCGCACATTAATGACAACTTCTACCAAAATATTCAGAAGCAGTACCAATGGGTAGTTTTTCGTAAACTGCAACAAAATAATAATTGTTGAATGATTTATCACATTTGCAAGCAGTACCAAAATGCTGACAATGTACTCTTTCTGGTCAGCTATGAGCAGAGAACGTTTGTAGGAGAGCAGGTACGATAATACCGTACGGATAAGCCACAGCAGATAAACAACTCTCACATACATCAAAGAAAAACTGTTCTCGTTAAAAAAGCGATGGACAAACGGCAGAATACAAAGTCCTACGCTAAAAATAAATGTCGCAAAAATTCCATAAGCTTTCCGGTACAGCTTCATCAGATTCGCTATCTGCTTCTCGTTTTTTTCTGCCAGTGCACGATACAAATGAAAAACTATCGCTGCTGCTATGCCAAGCTCCGATACGGAAAGCAGGGCAAGAATGTTGGAAATAACACTGTTCATTCCTACCAGTTCTTCGCCGATTTTAAGATTCATCATGCGCTGGCTGAAAAATCCGACAAGAATCAGGATGCATTGCGATATGATATTAAAAAAACTGTTTTTTACCACATTTTTTAGCCGCATACTTTTTCAAAAACCTCATTCCACTTTTGAATTACCGTCTTCCTACGAAACTTTTCCAAATCCTCTTTTGTAGCTTCTGAAAATTTTTTTCTCAAACCTTCATCTTCCATAAGCAGTTCTATTTTCTGTTCCATTTTATCGCATGCAAAGGGAGGTATCAGATACCCATCCTTGCCATCCCGGATAATTTCTGCCGGTCCGGTATAAATATCGAAGCTGATGCATGGCACGGCGTGCGTTTTCGCTTCCAGCAACACCATCGGCAGACCCTCATGCTCCGAAGCAAGCACATAGATTGCCGACTGTTTCAGGTAGTCTTCAACATTTTTTACCATTCCTTTTAAAATCAATTGTTTTTTTAACCCATATTCTTCGATTTTTTGCTCCAGAAATTTTCGTTCTGGTCCTTCCCCCAGCACGATCCAACTCCATTCCGGATGTTTTGGGAGAATATACGCCGCCATTTCCACCAAATATGGAAGTCCCTTGCCTTCCACCAGTCGTCCCGTCGTAATCAGCCACGGCTTTCTTTCCGAATTGCTTTCTTCTTTCGGTTCGTCTATCGGATTATAGATAACAGAAATGTTTTCCGTTCGTCCAAAGTTTTCCTGATAGGTCATTTTATCCCTTTCCGTCAAGGTGACAACATAATCCGAACGTGCCACGGAATATTTTAAAATCAGCCGACGGTACCAAACTGACTCTTCAAATCTGCAATTAAAATGTTCCCAGGAAATTACTTTCGTTTTTAATTTTTTTGTTGCAGGCAAGGATAGAACATCCAGCACAATATCAATGTCAATCAGGACATCAATTTGATGCTCCTGTACAAATCTGCGCACTTTTTTTATGAGTGGAAGATAGCCCAGTCCCGGAGTTATCCAGCGATTTCCAAGCGCATAATGCCGGATGGCAGGATGAATCGGATAAAATACTTCTTCAGCCTGCTCCGTCAGACTCAGAAAAACAACCTCATAAGCTTCCTGCCGTGCCAGTTCGTTTGCTATCATTGTTGCGGCACGCTCTGTTCCGCCGCCTCTTGTTATGTCACCCGAAAAAAAACATAGTTTCTGCTTCATTTTCCTATCTCTTTTCCTTTTTCCTTGCAGCTCGTTCCGGTAACCTTATTTCATTTGAAACAATTGCAGGTCGCGGATTTTACTGCTTCGCTCATGCGTTTTCTTTAAAATTTTCCAGCTGGTCGTTTTACGGATTTTATGGTTATTGGTCAAAAAACGCCACAGCGTTCCTGCCCATAATGCCGGCCACAATATAAAACAATTCTGTGCTTTTGGATAGTTCATTTTCATCTGGTGATGAAACTCCTTCAAATAAGCAAAGGGACCTGTTTTTTCCAGTAATATCAGGCGGTTCGAATCCGATGTGCCAAATTCCTCCGCTTCCAGAACATCTTTTAAAAAAAGCTCTGCCTTTTCTTTTGCAAGCAATTCTCCCAGTTCCGGATTTTTCAAGCCAAGAAAATACACACACACAGAAGTAATCATATCCGAAAATCCCTGCAATCCGATTTCCTCAATCAGTTTCCGGTAAATTTCCTTTTCTTCCGTCTCCACGTCCTGCATCCAGAACATAACCCAGTCACAAAGCAGACGTAGTCCGAAACCAGAATGCATATAATGAACAAGCATATGCAGCAACTGATGATACGCCTGAAAACCGTCCTTCAGCACATAAAAAGTGACACCCATAATTTCTTTCTGCATGATATGTCCGGATATTTCTTTAAACTGTTCGTCCATTTTTTTATTGGCTGCCTCATTATTAAACACCTCGACAAGCCGCATATGTATCTCCACTTCAATATTTTCCGGACTGTACCATACCGTGTGATGACTACCATGCTGTTCTTCACTTTTTTTAAACCCATGCGTTTTTAACAAGGTTTCCACCTGTTTGTTTTGTCTGCTGTCCAACAGCAGTATATCCACATCTCCGGCTTTTCTCAGTTCCGGTGTTGGATAATTATTTGCTACGGTTGCGCCTTTTAACAAAATACTCCGGATATCATTTTCTTCCAGAAGATTTACCACATACTTCGCAGTAAAAAGCAGATGATAGTTTTGCAGTACAGCACATCGAATTTTTGTCTGCCAGAACGATTTATCCACTTCCGGCAGCTCATCCATTCTTTCATTGAGCACAGCAACCACCTGATGTTTGTTCGCTCTTGCAAAAATACTTTTTAGTTCTGCCGGCATATAGTACCCTGTTTTCTTTTTTTTCTGTAATTCCTCTGATAATAGTTCCAACAGTCTTTTATCTTCTGCCGAAAAATCCTCCCTCATAAGCTGCCTCCGCTTTTTCCAAAAATGTAGCTAAATACTCGTCTAATTTTAACGGTTCACCGTTAAACGGATTCATCAGTTCTCCTACGGAAAATTCCCCTACAAGATAACCATACTCTGTCCGTTCCTGCTCCACGGCAAATTCAATATTCCAGCCGCTGTCTTTATCTTTCATATCAAAATAAACCGCATATTCTCCCGGCTCCATACCGGCAAGGGAAATCGTCTTTTCTATCTCAAGCACTTGCTCCGTATTATTTCCCCCTGAAAGACTGCAAAGCTTTGCATCCACAGGATACGTTATTACTTCACCGGTTGCTTTGTTCTGAATCAACAGGCTTTTTTCCGGTTCTTTGTACATTGGAGCAAATCCGACATTCCTCACCGTAATACTCGTTTGCAGCTCATCCTGCCAGAAATCATAGTCAAAAGAAACGGTATCAATCAGATGCCGGTATCCAAGCATGGATTTTACATAGCTTAACCCATCCATGCCGTAAAAAACACCTTCTTCCGTAACTGTAGAAGCTTCCCACTTATCCAGAACATTTTTATCATATGCCTGATTTAAGTATGTGACGTGCATGGTTCGCATTCGTTTGATTGCATTTTCAAAATCATTGACCGGATTTTCTACAACAACTTCTCCGCCATTTGGAGCAAATTTACACAACTCATCCTGAAAAGCCAGTTCTTCTTCCACCAGCCACTGACCATATGGTCCTACCTTTTCCTTGGAACTGATACCATAGGTTCCATAGTCCAGATCTGTTCCCATCATTCCATCATTAAACAATCCCACCCGGCTGGACAGTGCACTGAACCGTAAATCGGTCTGATCGGTATAGCCTGTCAGTTTTCGCCAGAACAATGGTGTACGGACACTGAGAAACATATCCTCCGGTGTCACCTCTGCCAGCTTTTCAAGCAATACCGTTGCACTCTCAAAAGATATATGATTGGAGCTGTGCATTTCCGCATGACTTCCTGCAAAAATTCCCTGCAGACAGAAAATCATGTCCTGAAATTCGGCAAAAATAGGTTCCAACTGTTCCATATGCTTCAGAATTGTTTCCAGTTCCTTTGGCTCTGACTCGATTGCCCTGCCTTCCCAGTCATATAAAAAGCGGATGATATACTGTTTATCCTTTGTTTCCAGTGCCTGAAACAACGACCGGATACGGTTTAAGCCTTCTTCCGAAATTGGACCATCCGCATAACGGCACAGGTTGATTTCAACCATTGTCAGTGCGTTCTTGTCATAGTACAGATTTTTTCCAAGCTGCTCATAGTAAAAATACTTATGCACATCTTCCCGTACTACAAAGCCAAGCATGGAATAAAATCCTCTGTTAGGATTATTCAGTTCTTTCGCAGATTCCGTGAACGTCTGCGGTGCTGCTTCTACCGTCCAGTGGTTTCTGTGTGCCGCAAAAGTCCCCAGCAACGCTCCACCACAAAAGACGGTCAGAATTCCCACTACTACCAAAATACTGCATACAATTGTTACAATAACATTTATTATTTTTTTAATTTTCTCTTTTTCCATTTTCTTCTTTTCTTTTTATTCCAAACTAAGATTATAAAGTCGCTGTGGATTTTGTTTCCAATAATAGCATATCAGGTAGTCATCTTCATAAAATACCTTACACTCATTTGGATACTGTTCCATAAATTTTTCACACCATGCATAGGCATTAGATTCAATAATCGTCCTCATGGAGCTGTCCCGGTAGGAATCATATCCGCCACCGATACGATAAACCGTTTTTTCCGCAGCCTCTGCGGAAATTTCCGTATGAAGATACTCCGGATAAACGCTGTGAAGTCCATAAATATTTCTGTAATCATTCGCAGCCAGCCATTCTGGTCCATCATGAAAATGATATTGTGCATGCCGCAACGGAAGTTTTTCTACAAAGAGAAAAACATACTCCGTTGGTATCATATATTCTTCCTTATTCTGTGCCAGCATAAAATCAAGCAGTTCTTCATGCCACCCATATTCAATCACCTGATACAGTTCTTCTGTTGGTGAAACTATGGTATATTTCTTTTCCGGCAGGCTGTCAATAATCTTTCTTGTTAGCTGTACCGTCGAATCATATCGAATCAGTTCGAAATACAAATAACTGTGATAACACCCGGTCAGAATAACCGTTGCTACCAGTCCGGCTGCTGTACAAAGAGAAATTCCCTTCAAAACATTATCTGGAACGGCTTTTTTCAGTAGAGAAAGAATGATATCTGCAGGAATCATTACTACCAGTACAGAAGCTACCAGATAGAAAAAACCTATTCTGTATTGTTCAATAATTGCCAGAAAATTGAAATGCCAAGATACATAAACAAGTACATACACTGCGAATACCAGAACAATACAATAGTATCCGGACAAATCCATGGTATTTATAGTTCGTTTTTTTACTTTTTTAAAGATTACACAAATAATTCGACGGAATATAGTATAAAGCAGCAAAAATGCAATGCTTCCTATGATGCATTTTTCATAATTTTCTTTAAATGCGCCGCTGCGCATTCCACGATACAGTTCCCAGGCAAAGTTTTGGACTTTATTCCAAAAATTACGACAACTATCCAAAATACGATTTATTGCATCGGCAAAGGAAAATTTCTGCTCCTTTTCCTCAGTCTGATTTTCTGTAAAGCTGCCATTTTCCGGAGTATCGTTCTTATTTTCCGTCAAACCGTTGTTTCCCACAGTTTCAGCAATTTCACCTTCCACAGACGAAGTTCCTTCTGGGGCTGTTCCGGTATTTTCCATTTTCTCTTCTTTGATTTGTCCGATTTCAAAAATCGACATTGCCCAGTAAAGAGAACCTTCCGGTGCAATACCGGAAGCAAAACCTGCTATCATCGGCGCAGCCGCCGCAAATAAACCAAGACAAACTGCTGCAACAAGCGGCAGAAAACGTTCTTTGGTAAACACTTTTTTCCATAGCCAGACAGCAACTCCCACACACAGGAAAAACGCCATAAATGTAGCATAAAAGTGTACTGCTACGGTAGCTGAAAAGGCAAGCGTAAACACAAGCAAATCATCATCCCAGCAGCATTTTTTAAATTTTTCTTTCCAATAAATCTGTTTTCCACCTTTTAAGTAGCGCACCAGAAACAAACAACAGACGATAACTGCTGGAAAAGCAAATTCCTGTGGCAGTGCACATTGCATTCGTGCCATACTTATCATCAGATAACGCTCTATTCCGCCAAAAACAGAAAGGAAAAACAGTCCCAGAAGTACACTGTAACGCCAATGAAACAATTCCTTCATCAGACAATAAATCGTTAAAAACGTCAGCGCAGAAATGAGAGACGGAACAAACAGCATACAACTGTATATTCTTACGCCAAACAGCGCACTCAATGCATACATTGCGCAGTGCATTCCCTCCGGATAAATACCGGAAGAAAATACGTTTCCTTCCGACAGCTGGTATATCCACTGGTTATGTACGTTCATGTCACTGAATCCGTAAACACGATCATGGAATACACCCCAGCCAAAATACAGCACATTATACGCTAAAACCACAATCAGCAAGCTGTATTCCAGCCAGTGTTTTTTATAAAAACCCCAGACACGTTTTATAAATTCTTCCAGTATTCTGGCATATTTTCTGAATTCCAGCCGGCAGAAATTTTTTAAGCCAAAGCTTCCGTTGACCAGATACCGGAACTTCTTTCTTCTCTCGATGGTCAGTGCAAAACACTGCCGGATGGAAAATAAAAATCCACCGTAAAACACAAAGCGCAACGTCCAGTCATTTAAGATGTGCAAAAGTCCCAGGAATAAAACAACGGTATTGATTATCATTATCTGGGCAGTTATACAAAAACAGACTCTGAAGGTTGCCCCTTTGCCTGCCAGATACCTTCTGAATATTACCATCGGCCACAGAAACATAAGGAAGCCAAAACTGATAAAAACCTTTCCGTATTCGATTATCCAGTAAATCATATCATCCATATTATTCCTCATTTCTAAGCGACTTGTCGCAAAAGCGGCAAAAATTATGTTTCTCAAAGAAAATCGCAAAGGCGATTTCTCGTTTGCCGGCAGGACTATCTGCTTTCGCTCAGAAACAAATAGCCAGCAACTTTCGTTGTTTGCGAAACAAACAGCGCATCCGGGTGTTTTTCACGCTGTTTTACAATGACTTTCTTTGAAGCATTTTTCCTAAAAATACTTTTCCGTTTTTCTCTGTATCATTTGCAAAAAAAATTATTTTTCCATCTTTTTTTCTTTTTGCCTCCAGATAGAATAAACCTTCTACCGGTGAAAAGCTAACACGGATGCATTGCCTTGCATTGCTTTCCAACGTTCTAATATCATAGTCCAATGCAATTTTTTCACTGGTTTCATTCACTTTTTGAACTTCTATGAAAAGCTCTGTTTCCTGATAGCAGCTGGCAAATCCTGAATTTCCCACCTCGATCTCCAAAACAGCTTCTCCCGTTTTTTTATTCCGGCTCATCAAAACATCTGCTATATAAAAGCGATAACCTAAATGTGCCTCAATGTATTCATACACACTGTGATTTTTCCAGACACCTGCAGTTTCCCATTTTCTCTGTTTCCAGAAAGACAATATTCTTTCATCATACGCCTGATTCAGATAGGTAATATGCATTTTTTCCAGCACATTCACAGTTTCCTGCGGTGAAAAATTTTCAATGTAATTTTCTCCGTATATAACTTCCCCTCCATTTGGAACTTTTTGGCATAGCTCGTACTCAAATTTCAGTTCCTCCTCCCGGCTCCACGGCTCTTCCCAGCCGCACATTTCCTTTGCCTGTGTTCCAAAGGTTCCAAGGTGATTTTCCGAACCAAAGATGGCATCATCAAATAACCCGGTAGTGTCCTGTATTACTTCTTCCTTTCCGCATTGCTCCAGGTGCAGCAGCCGCCAAAAGGACGGACGACGCACTGCCAGATATGTTTCCGGCAAAGAAGCATCCTTTAATATATTCCAAAGCTGCTTTATTTTTTCCGGTGCCAGAAAGCGCGAAGTATGCATTTCTCCCCAGTTTCCGATGAGCAGCCCCTGAAAAACAAATATATTTTCTGAAAACTCCGTAAGAACCGGAAGCAGCTGTTCCATATGTTCCGTAACAAGTTTAAAGAAAAACGGCTCCCTTTCCAGTGCATTTCCTTCATGGTCATACGCAATGCGTAAAATCATATCATAGGAATGCTCTTTAAAAAAAACAAGGATTTTACGAATATTATCAATTGCCGGAGCATCCAGCAGTTTTTCTCGATAAGCTCCAATATTTATAATAACCAGGGCAAGTGTTTCTTCCGGTTTCAGTCCCCATGAAGCTGCTTCGAAATCCGGTGCGTTTTCTGCAAAGAAAGGAAAAATATGATACCAGCCTCTCGCCGGATTTGGAAGCGATTTTGTTGTCTCGGCAAATACTGCTTTTTCATAGCTCCATTTCGGTCTGAGCAGTTTCTCTATTAAATTATTCATTCAATGCCCCCATATCCATTTTATAACACTTCACGCGAAGCCATACTGCAATAATGGAAAACATCATACGAAACATATATATTATTGGCTTTAAACCGGAATGCATACTGACACCTTCGGCTCTTGCATACATCACCGCAGGTATTTCCTTGACGTGAAATCCAAGCAAAAGCATCTGCATAATCATGTTGGCATCCGGATATCTGTCATCAAAATGTCCATAACCGGCATAATAGCTGAATGCCCGGTAGCTGAGTCCCTGAAGCCCGGTGGTCGGATCCTGGATTTTCCTTCCGGTGCCAAGCTTAATCAGCCAACGAAACAGCACAAATGCTATTTTTTTCAGAAAAGACACCGAAAACGAAACGCTGCCCGGCACAAAACGGGAGCCCAAAACAATGTCCGGCGTGATTCCGTCCTCCTCCGGTGTTGTCAGGCTGTGATACAACGCTAAAACATTGCTTATATCATGTTGTCCGTCTGCGTCCATTTGGATGACATAGCGATATCCCCTGCGGACGGCATATTTATATCCCACCTGCAGACCGCTGCCATAGCCAAGATTAAACACATGGGTAATCACCTCATGCCCATGACTCCGTACTACCTTTGCGGTTTTATCACGCGAGGCATCGTTCATTACCAGAACATCCGCAATTTCTGCAATTTCCGGCTGTTTCAGCTTTTCCAGCAAGTCACCTATGGTATTTTCTTCATTGTACGCCGGAATGATAATCAGTACTTCCTTCTTTTTTTCAGACATATTCTCCCTCCACAGCTATTATAGCAGGGATAACAGTTTTTCAATTTCTTTACTTTCCGTCATCTGCCGTTTTGCTGCCATTTCCCCATATTTTTTTGATAAATCTGCATCGGACAAAAGTTTGATAACACCACTACAGATATCTTCCGGTGTGAGTTCGCACAGCAGTCCATCTACTCCGGAAATGACCAGTTCCCTGTTTCCACTGCAATTTGACGCCAAAATTGGTTTACCAAGTATCTGTGCTTCCTGAATCGCAACACTCTTTCCTTCAAATCTTGTGGCATGAACATAAATATCCGCCTGTTTCAGATAAGGATATGGATTATCTACCGCACCCGGCAGATAAAAATCCTGTTCCAGATTCAGTTTTTTAATCAAAGCTTCCAAACCGGCACGCTGATTTCCCTCACCCAGAATATACCAGCGTGCGTTTAGTCCCTGTTCTTTTAAAAGCTTCATTGCCAATATGGACTGAGCAAAATCTTTTGGTTCTGTCAAACGCCCTACCGTTAAAATGCGGATTCCATCAAAATCATCAGAAAAACCGTCGGGCTTTTCAGCCAGATTCAAAATCCGCTCCCTATTAATAATATTATAAAATACTTCTGTTTTTTCTTTACACTCCGGATATACCGAAAGAAAAACCTCTTTTACGGCATCAGAAATTGCAAAAATTCTATCATAGTCCAGATAACATTCCTGATCCATATAGCGGGTATATCCTGCCATCCGATAATCCGTATGATAAAAAGCAACTTTCTTTTTCGCCTTAACATGGTCCATCACATAATAAGTGGAACCACCTTCCAGATATGCCACGGCCAGATCGTATTCTTCTTCCAACCGGTCAGCACCATCCGATATTATCCTCCACAGCAATTTATCCGGCTGTATTCTTTTTTTCTTAATCATGTCGAACAACAGCTTTGTCAGATACGGCAACAGTCGGAACAAGTTTCCGCATATAAAGCAGGCTCGCAGCGAGGTTTTCATCAAATGACGTTTTCCCTTTGCCGTCAATACCGAACAACTGTCAAACTTTTTATTTAAAATATGTACACTTTCCGGTACCTGTTGCAGCATATCTCCCTGCCCGGACAGAACAAACAGCGAAAGCTCCAGCTCTTCCTTTTTCTGCAGACAACGCAACAGCTCCAGCAAAGCCATTTCTGCTCCGGCACGATCCATGGTATTTATCACAAAAAGAATCTTTTTCATTCGTTTTCCCCTTGCTTCAGCTTTTTTTCGAGTTCTTCCACACGTTTCAGCATCGAATAATTTTCATGATTTAATAAAGAAACCTGCACTGCAAGCTCATGATTTTTTCGTGCCAGTTCGGAAAGCTTTGTACTGACATAAAAAGCCGCACAAAGAACTGCTATAGCAGACACTATAATCAGGAGCAAACCCATTTTACTGACATAGGCACTGATGCCATATGGGCGCAAAAACACACCAGCAATAATGCAGACTGCGGATACCAGCCCCCACGCAAGGCAGACACTTTCTGTCATTTTACGCTTTGCCAGGGAAGAAAAGGTTGCTCCCATAAGTACAATGCCTGTTATTATCATAAAAATTCTTAAACTATCTCCTACTGACATTTTTGCCTTCCTCTTTTCTTCCTTTTTCTTTTTGATTCCTCCAATAGGGCATATCGGTCAAATACCTTATTGGATGGACAGGTACCATTGCCTTTTTTCATGATATTACCATTACAGAAGATATGAACATCCAGATTTTTTTCGATCAATCGCAGGCGTGCGTAAGCTATGGTAAAACCTGCCAGTGCACCAAACACGAGTCCCAGACCGTACCATACCGGCTGCAATTTGGATGCAAGAATGGATGCTCCCAGAGTACTTACTACCATTCCAAAGGAAGAAAGCAGTGCTCCGTTTAAATCATTAAAATAGTATTCAAAAATAATTGCTGCGCTAAGTACAAACCAGATAAAATAACCAACTGCAAGACACGGATAAATCTGCAGCACCAAGCCCTCAAAACCAAGCTGCGGAAGGAACAGCATAAACAAGAAAAACAGGATAATCGAGATAACAAACTGTACACGCACCAGATGAATCAGCTCATTAGACAACTGATAGAACATTCTTTTTTTGGCGTTGTCGATATCCATGCCTCTTCCACCGATAACAGCTTCCGAATAACCGTGGTATCTTTCATTGAAATACATTTCCACACGGGAAATGAAAAGAACGCTGGCTGAAATATTTGTTATCATGGCAATGCAGGATGCCATATCGTATGCCGGTGCACTGACAAACGTATCTGCCACCACCATCTGCAAATCTGTTGTCCAGAAAACAAAATTATGAATATACAGTCCCAACATACAAAAGAAGTTGGCAAAAATAAGCTTCCAATATTTTGCCATAAATTCGAATACCGGCTTATAGCGTTTACTGCTACTGCGGAAATAGCTTTTTAATAATGCCCATTCCAGACTCGCGATAACAGAAAACCCGATTACCAATGACAAAAGCATGGCATACGTTGTTCCCATTTGGAGCAGATAGACAAAAACAAGAGAGCAAAGTACCGTAACAATCATACCTATCAGGAAAAACCAGGCAATCTTGGTGAAAGCTTTACAGATTGCCAGATACATCATGGAATAAAATACAATCACCACGATAATATAAGAGCAATAGCCAAGAAATACAAACGCCAGAGGCACGCCGCCCTTTAAGTATTCGTAACAGCAGAATGGAATTGCAATCAGGCTGCTGAACAAAATATTCAGCAGGAGTCCGACGGAGTAACATGGCAGAATATCATCGTACGTTTCATTATAAATGACATCCGACAAATATCTTGACAGTACTGCATTAAACGGAGATGCCGTAATCAGGGCAAAAATGAAAGAATACAGTACAGTCATGGAATAAAGTTCTCTGGATGCATAGCCTAATTTGGACGTTCCGAGCAGCAAATCCATCAACATGATTGCAGCAATTACCACAAACATCGGAAGTACCGTAATTACAGTACTGTAACCGGCACCAACCAAGGTGGTGAAAATTGTTCTTTTGTTGTAAATCCGGTTTAATCTTACACCAATTCCAGCCATACTTACTTCTCCCTGTGTTTTGTAATGTCAAACTCTTCCTCCGGCCATTCGCAGTGATACCGTTTTCCGAGTTCCTGATAAAGTGCTTCATATTCTGCACGCATCTGATGCAGCTGATAGCGTTTCATCAGACGTTTGTAACCACACTCTCCCATTGTCTGCCGCTTTGCAGGAGATGTGGCAAGCTCTACAATGGCACCTGCAATTTCAGATACATTCATAATATGAGTCAAGATACCGGCCGTACCAAAGTCATCCTCTTCTCCGTAAATCAGTCCTCGGCAGTTTCCTACATCCGTTGCAATCACGGGCTTATGTGCCGCATAGCTTTCCAGAATTGTCAGTGGCTGACCTTCACTGATGCTTGTCAGAATTGTAAAATCCATTCTGCCAAGATATTCCCGGACGTCTACACGTCCGGTAAAAAAAACTCCCGGAATTGCCAGCTGTTCTACCAGCTCCAGACATTCCTCTGCATACTCCTTATCTTCATCGCACGGGCCCATAATCCACAGGCGCAGATTTTCCACTTTCTGCCTTGCATAGCCAAATGCCCGTATCATGGTTTTCACGTCCTTAATCGGTGTTACACGAAGCACCGCTCCCACATTGATATATTCATCTGTAGGGAGCTTTCCCGGCAATTCCGCAAGGCGACTGGCATCAATACCGTTTGGTGTAATTTTTATTTTTTCTTTTGGGCATCCAAGACCAATCTGCAGGCTTTGTGCATGACTATACAGACACGTTACCTGGTCTGCCCTGTCATAAGCAAGCTTCGACATTTTTCGGAACTGTTCGATCCAGATATTTTTATAGACTCCTGCTACCCATTCTGCCTTTAACAGTTCTTCCTCTCGCTCTCTTGTATAAATTCCATGTTCAGAAACTATCAGTCCACAGCCATACTTCTTTTTTGCCATACTGCCAAGGACTCCTGCATAGCCGGTTGCCACGCAGTGATAGAGGTCTGCCTTTGGTATTTCCGTTTTCAGCATTAAAAACAACGGCAGATAAATGGACCGCACCGTCCATAAAAAGTCAGAAAAAACCATTTGCGAATATTTCATATGATAGGATTCCCTGACAATTTCAAAAAAGTCCGGTCCCATCAGCAGGTCATCAATCGACATTTTTCCGTGCTGGAACATTTCAAACAAAGTATCCCAGTCAATTTTCTGATTAAGAATAATACTCCGCAATGCCTTGTGCTGCTTTTCGTTTAACTGGATTTTTGCCTTTTCTCTTTTCTGTTTTCGATCCCAGTCAACATCATCCAGATATGCTTCATAGACCTCCGTTACATTATCCGGAAGTTCATACACAAACTTTCCTCTCTGGGAACGGTCTGCAACAATTGCCAATATGATAAATTCAATATTTGGAAAGGACTTAATGATACTGTGTATCCAGCCGGATACACCCCCTACCACATAAGGATAACAGCCCTCTGCCACCAGACAAATTTTCATTTTTTAAGCTCCTTCAATGTCAGCGGTTTTACTTCTATTTCAACCACCGCATCCTGTACGGTGATTAAATACGCATTTTTTTCCAGTTCCTTATATTCTCCGCCACTGATTGAAATAATTCTTTCATCATGGGTGCGAAGTATAAACCATGCTTCCCCGGAGGCATTTTCCACCGACAGGGTAATCCGGTTTTCCTCTCTTTTGTGGGAATAATCCAGATTTAAAAATACCCTTGCCCGGTAATCACTTTCTGATAATGTGGTTTTTTCCAGATTTTTATTTCGCCAGTAAGTATAAATATTTCTGGACATTCGGTCATACAGCAGCTGCCATTCATCTTCCTCGGTCTGCGGCCATATTGAATCATGAACATCCATCAAAACATTCGAATACAAAAGTGCAGTCTGCACACTCCGAAGTTCAAAATCATCCCTATATGTATGCTCTGCTGCATTTCCGGTCAGTCGCTGAATAGTAACATCATCCGTTAGATAGCCAATCAGTGCATCTCCCGGTTCATATGCCATGCTGACGGTTGCTACCTCAGCCAGCTTTCCCGAAGGCTTTACTTCTGCTTTTATTTCCGGTAAATTCTCTTTTTCTGCAAAAACAGCCTGATAACGGTAACGGCTGTTCAGGGACTGAAAGAAAGCATTATCCTTCTCCAACATTTTAGAAAAGGAAGTTCCGGCATCATGATTTAAGGAACGTCCCGCCTCTGCAAATATTCCGCGGAACTGTTGCAGATAAAACTGTACTTCTTCTGCTTTCGGTTCATATCCATCGGTGTAATCATACTGCGGCTTCACCATGCAGGTCAGGCTCAAATCGCCTGTTTTTGCCATGGCAGAGATATTCGGCCACAATATTCCCTGATATACCATTTTAGGTTCTCTGCTGTATATTTTCCGAAGTTCTTCTGCATTTTCCGAGGAAAAATTCGGAAAGTTGTTGATAATTACATTCTGTGCATTTACAACCGGATACAAATCATAGGAATTTAACTCATAGAGAAAGGCATTCATTATGCCAAGCCCGGACAGAGATGACATATAGTCTCCGCATACGGCAAATACCTTGATGTCCTGATAGCTGTTTCGCCATATCAGGCAGGGAAACGTGTTTTCATCTATTTGTTTTTTATCCATAATGCCAACCATGTATACTTTGGTGCCGCTGCTCGTAAGATACCAGGGCACCGTCAGTTCAAAATCTTGGCGTTTTTCTTCTTCTTCGGTTTTCGCCTCGTATTCTGCTGCTCCGTTTAAGAAAAATCCTTCAAACAGCCGGATTCCATTTACTGTTACAGCTCCGTCACGAACCTCCTCTATTCCAAGAATATTTTTCAGATTTGGAGAATAAAGGATATCGGATACCTTGGGCAGGCTGCAGAAAACAATCGGAGCACCAAGTTCTGTCAGCGGCAGGAGATTTTTTGCATTTTTTCCGAGTTCCAGATTTTGTGCATCTAACAGAATATAATCCGGAATGCCGTCTTCTTTGACAGAATAATCCTCTATCTGTTCTTTTACAAAAAAAGTGCGTCTGGTATAAGTGCACCACTGCTCCATTGTGTTTGCAAGAGCTGTGTCCGGGTTTCCGAAAAACAGAACAACCTCTTCTTCTCCGGTTGCCCGCCAACGGTTTTCTCCGGAAGGAAGCTCGTCTTCATCTACAACGAACATATTAACATCATAGATAGTACCCTTTTCTCTTGCGTACATGGTAAAGAAAAAAATAGCACACAGTACAGCCATCAATATAACCATACGAAAATAATTGCTGCGAGAAATCATCCTTTTGCTCCTTTATTGCTGAAACACACGAATCAGTTCCAACGTTGTACTGTCAATTACAATAGAGGATTTTTTCAGTTCCTCCAACACCTCATAAAAACGTTCTTTCTGTCCACTGTTGAAGAAATATTTCAGCTGGCAGGTATAGGTGGACAACGTGTTAGGAAAACAATACACTGCACGTTCACACCATTTCTGGCAGTTTTCATAGTCTTTTATTTCGAGAAGACGCATGGAAACTGCTTCAAACTGGCTACTTGTCATCCGTTCTTTTTCCACCTCATACAGTTCTTCGCACACCTCATCCATAATTCTGACATAGTCCACCTGTTCCACGTCAGTAAGCACCTTCTGAACAAGTACGCGGTTCATATCATCAATCAGCTTTCCGGCATTGATTACCAAATTTCCCTGCCGTTCTTTAATCCGTTTATATTCCTTATGTACCTGATTCCGGAATGCATTTAACGCATCCTGTAATACGGAAGCCGCATAATGTGCCGTTTCCGTATCTTCACTGTCCAGTGCCAGAGAAATGGTTGCGAGAGACTTTGTAATATCTCCCCGGACAATGTTTATCATCAGATTACGCAGATTATCCGTATCTGCAACCTCAATTGCCTCTTCTAACGGTACCATATTTCGTTCATTGTCTTCATCCGCACGAATAAATGTCCGGACTCGTTCCTTGCTGAAAATGACGCCGTCCAGGTCTACCGGCTCATCAAAGAAAGCATGTAGCACCACCTGGGCAAGTCCAAGAAAACAAACTCCGACAATTGGGCATAGCAGCATGACAGCAGCAAAAATCCATATTGATTTTCTGTCCCCACGCTTTGCTGATGGCAAATTCCAGAACAGATAAATCAGGACACATAAAAAGTTTAAGCAAAGAACAAGGAAAAAAATTTTCTCTGCACCGGTCATACTATTTTTTCCTCCTGAATTTCTGTTTCAAAACCAATCTCTTTAAAACGCTGGATAACGTACCCTGCTTCGGATTTTGAAGTATTGGCAAGCAGCACATACATATTTCCGTCAGGCAAAATACCCACATAGTCGGACAGACGCAGCTTGGAAGCCAGAAGCTTTCCGTCTGTTTTCTGGTCTTCGGAGGTTGTAAGCACCTTCAACATGGTACACTCCGTAAGTCCTTTGTCGCTTGCTTTCAAATGGGCTCTTACCAAGGTGGAAAAGGCATCGGATGCCATTAACGCAGAGCCTTCCAGATAACGTTTTTCTTCCAGTGCTTCCATGTAACGATCCGCACGAAGAACCGCATTCTGAATTAAGGAACTGATAATGGTTAACAGGTTTGCCTGACCAAGTGTCATCTGTTCCCAGGAAAGTCCCCAGACAAAAATCATCATTTCCATGGTTTCATTTTCAAAAATGGCATTTGCCATCAGCGGGTACCGCTCATCCATCTGGCGGTTGATATATACCTTGCCTTCCTTCAGCGTTTCGGAAAGCTCGCCCATTTCCATGTAGCGAATGGAGTTTCCAAGAGCCTTGCCCTGTCCGGAGGTATAGGAAAACAGACGGGCATAATCTGCATTGGAAACTGTATAAATGGCAACATCCTTTGTTTTCATCAGCTTTGCAAGAATTTCGGCCGCATAAAACAGAACCTCTTCTGAGCTGTACTGGTCAAGGGCAGAAGTAATGCTGTAAATTTTGCCGATACTGTCACTCTGGTTGATAATCTGCGTTTCCAGTGCATCCTTAACACGGACATTACTTGTATGAATATCCTGAATATCCGTCAACTGGTCTGACAGATATTCTTTTTCTTCTGCGTTTACTTTCCGGATGTCCGATAACTGGTCTCTCATGTAGCCTACTACCAGTCCCAGAGAAAAGAGCTGTGCAATCCATACATAAGTATCGGAGTGAACTACAAGTTCAAAGCCGTTTTCCAGGGAAATGCAGGACATACCGTAGCTGAAAACCGACAACACTGCTGCCAAAAGTGCCTGCTGCTGTCCGTAAAAAATGGCAAATAACAGGACGTAAATCAGGAAAAAGTCCACACGCATATCCAGATTACCAGCTACAAAATATTTATCCAGCAGATGTGCCAGACAAAAAATAGCAAGATTTTCTATGTATGGTACTGCTGCTTTTAAAAACCATACTGTTTTTTGGGAAACTCTTTTCCAGAAAGGAAGCTTTTCGTTTTCCACACGGTAAAACGAAGCACTCTTTTTTCGGATTCTGTCAAGCATTCGTTCAATAATGGTTTTAATATCACAATAAAACGGAATACCAAATTCACTGTCATACAGACGGTTGGAAAGTACCCGGCGCTGTCCATCCACCGGACGCGTAATAATTTCTATTTCTTCTTTTTTTTCTGCTGCGGCTTCCACCACAATTTTGGCAAGGTCATACTCAGAAAATACCTGAGGCGATGCCAGGTTATATACGGCACTGTTGCGTTTTTCTGCTGAAACAAGACGGTGAATAAATTCTACAGCATCTGTTTCATAAAGCACGGAAAAACGATTATTTTCCACAATTGTGATGGAATGATTCTGCAGTGCTTCCAGACAGAATCTTGCACAAATATTATCAATGTCCTTTTTTCTTTTTGGGATGCTGTACAGGTGATCCAGACGCACCGTTAAAATATCCTTTTCCTGATAAGTTCTGTATTCGGCACAGAGATTTTCAGCAACTGCCAGTGCCATACTGCGTACACCCTCCGGAGACAACGGCACCTGCTCTATAATGTCTTCTTCGTAATTTCCGGAATAAACCTCATGGGATGACAAATAGACGAACATACTCTGCTTTTTTCTGGCATAAGCCATAAGTATATTCGTCAAGCTGGAAATATAACGTGCTGCTTCTTTTTCTTCGGTTTCTGCCGTCCATGTGAAGTTTGTGTCAAATGCGCCCATATAAATTGTAATATCCGGACTGACGCTTTCGAAAATTTCATTTAAGCACGGACTATCATAGCTAAAATTATAGCGTTCAAATACTTTCTGATAGGAACTTTGTCTGGATTTATTTCCGGTCAGAAGATAAATCCGGTGTCCTTCTTTATTTAGTTTAATAATCAGGTTATTAATCAGGCTTCCTGCGCCGCCAATCAACAATATGTTCATATACGCTTATTCCCCTATCCGTATTCCGTGTTCCAACAATTTGTTGCAAAACAGCTGAACATCTTCTAACGCATCTTTTTGTAATATGCGATATGTTTTACTGATATCCTCTGCTATGTTTTCCAGCGTCCATCCACTTTCTAACTTTTTCCAAATAAAAGCACCCGTTTCATTTATCATGACCGGAGGCTGGTATGGAATGCCCGGCTGGTTCATATGTAAAAGCCAGTATGTACCGGCGGCATACCGCAATTGATAGTCTTTTACCACTTCTCTGCCCATAGTACCATGTCCTTCCCATAGTATGCACCAACCGCACATATCATTCAGATTTTCCGCATTTTTGTGCCGGTTTTCCATGTTTCCCAGAATATCTGTTTAATTTTAACCAATTTACCAGACATTTGAGTTTATCATAACATAAGTATATCATTTATCTTTGAATAAATAAAGCACTTTTTTCAATTAAAGCATAGAAATTTTGAAAAAAGTGCTTTTTATCTTTTCTTCTATTGTTTTACAGTCTGTTGCTTTCTTTCCGACCATTCTTTCATCATTTTTCTTATTTCAATAAAATAAGTGATTCCAAGCGGAATTGCTGCCGCCATCCAGGCAATTGGTCCTGCCAGACAAATGCCGGTAAAACCTATCAGGGAAGGCAGTGTAAAAGAAACTACGCTTCTTGCTATCAATTCAAACACACCTGCCATCAGTGGCATAAAGCTTTTTCCCACTCCCTGCAGCATATTCCGGTACACAAAAATCATATTCAGGAATGGGAAGAACATTGCACAGATACGCAGATAAATCATGGCGGTATCCACAACCTCCGGCTGATTTCCATCCAGAAACAGTTTTGTTAACGGTTCTCCGAATAAAAACAGGATAAGGCTTGCCAGCACCGCAAAAATCAGGGTTAAAATGGTGCATTTTGTCACACCCTCTTTAATACGGTCTACCCGGTCCGCACCAAGATTCTGTCCGGAATAGTTTGCCATTGTAACGCCAAAGGTTCCTGCCGGCTGTGTTACCAGCTGTTCCACCTTACACGCCGCTGTATAAGCAGCAATTGTTGTGGAGCCAAACAGATTTAAAGCCCCCTGTAAGATAACGGTTCCGATTGCTGTAATGGAAAACTGAAATGCCATCGGAAGACCGATAAACAGATGTCTTCCATACATCCATTTTTCGGCCAGGGCATCTTTTTTGGACAGATGCAGCATCGGATATTTTTTCATCATATAAATAAAGCACAACACTCCGGAAACACCCTGGGAGATTACCGTTGCCCAGGCTGCGCCTGCAATTCCCATATTGAAGTTTATAATAAATACCAAATCCAGAGCAACATTCAATATGGAAGAAATAATCAAAAAGTACAAGGGCGTCCGACTGTCACCGATGGCACGCAGGATGCAGGCAAGAATATTATACAGCATCATGGTAAACATACCGCCAAAAATTACAACAATATACTCATAGGCTCCCTGAAAAATGTCTTCCGGCGTGTTAATCAGGTGAAGAAGTCCCTTTGTGCCAAGCGTTGCCGCCAGTGTCAGAACAATGGTAAAGCCCGTGGCCAGTTCTACCGCTGCTGCCACTGCTTTTTTCATACCGGTAATGTCTCCGGCTCCAAATCTTTGAGCAACCAAAACCGCAAAACCGCTTGTAATTCCAGAAGCAAATCCCAGAACCAGAAAATTTAATGGTCCCGTGGTCCCCACAGCCGCCAGTGCCTGGGTTCCTAAAATTTTTCCTACAATAATTGTATCTACCATGCTGTAAAACTGCTGAAAAATATTTCCTAATAAAAGCGGAATGGAAAACCACAAAATCAACTGAAATGGCTCTCCCTGCGTCATATCCTTGCCGCCCTGTGTCCTGCTCTTTACCTTTTCTCTGCTCTCTTTCACGCCCATGCCTCCATTTTTATTATTCACATACTCTCATCTGCATTCAACACACCTGTGGTGCGCTCCCATGCAAAAAAATCATTACAAAATCAGCCGCTGTTTTAGCGGCAACATTTGTCATATCATAAAATCCATGAAAAAGCAATAATTTTTTTGATTTTTTTTGAAAGCTATGGTACACTTTCTTCCGGAAGAACATAAAAGACGAAAGGAGTCACTTGTGAGCAAAACAACAGAAAGCATAAAAAAGCTGCGCATTTTCGTGCAGAATCATATCCGCGGCACAGTGGCAGGCGATGCGTTCGTTTCTTTTTTTAAGGCACTTGGTGTCAATGACTGGTTCACCAGAATTTTATATTCCAAGGAGCGTACGGAACCCACCAAAAGTATGCAAAATACTGCAAAATATTTTTCAGAACAAAAAGATAAAACAGAACAGATTGCAGCTCTTTTTGCAGATGAGGCTTCCAGAGAAACTTATTTTGCCGCCATCCGGTACCGCACTACACACAATCCAAAGGATGCACCTGTTTTTACAAAGCACGACCAATATTTTGTAAAAGACCTCATTTTTCTTTCCGACCATGAAGTTTTTATTGACTGCGGTGCCTTTGACGGTGACACCATGAAAGCTTTTCTGAAAGCCTGTCACAACCGTTATCAAAGCATCGTCTGCTTTGAACCGGTCGAAGAATATCATCACCGTTTGGAAAAACGCAGCAAGAGAAAAAATGTAACCGCTATCTGCGCTGGAGTTTACAAAACCTCTACCACACTGCAATTTAACGCAGAAGGCGGCAAAGGCTCCTCTATTTCTTCTTCTGCCGAGCATACCATTTCCGTTCCGGTTTGTGCCATTGATGATGTGCCGGAATGTAACGAAGCAACCTTTATCAAAATGGATATCGAAGGTTCGGAGTTTGCTGCCCTGCAGGGTGCAAAGCAGACCATACTCCGCAACAAGCCAAAGCTTGCCATCTGTATTTATCATCGTAACAAAGATTTTATTGAAATTCCGGAATGGATACACAAGCTGGTGCCGGAATATAAGCTTTATGTAAGACATCATGCTTACTCCATAAATGAAACCGTACTTTATGCTATCCCACCGGAAAACTGACCGCATTGTACCTCAGCAAAGCCAAAAGAGTCCGCCGTATTTCTTTCACTAAAAGAAATACCACGGACTCTTTTCTTTTCATTTTATACGTTTTTAGTTGTTGATAAATTTGTCGTCCTCGTTGTTCCAGCTGTAAAGAGCACGGATTTCTTCACCAACCTTTTCGGATGGATGCTCTGCTGCGAGCTTTCTCATAGCCTTGAAGTGAACCTGACGGCCGGCTGGGGACATATCTAATAAGAATTCCTTTGCAAAGGTACCATCCTGAATGTCGGACAGAATCTTCTTCATGGTCTTCTTTGTTTCTTCGGTAATAAGCTTTGGACCGGTTACATAGTCACCATATTCTGCTGTGTTGGAAATAGAATATCTCATACCGGCAAAACCAGACTGATAAATTAAGTCAACAATAAGCTTCATTTCATGGATACACTCAAAGTAAGCGTTTCTTGGGTCGTAGCCTGCTTCTACAAGAGTTTCAAATCCAGCCTGCATCAGTGCGCAAACACCGCCGCAAAGAACTGCCTGCTCACCAAAAAGGTCCGTTTCAGTTTCTGTACGGAACGTTGTTTCCAGAACACCGGCTCTTGCACCACCGATTGCTGCTGCATATGCTAATGCCATATCCAGAGCCTTGCCTGTTGCATCCTGTTCTACTGCTACCAGACAAGGAACACCCTTACCTGCCTGATACTCGGAACGAACGGTGTGACCAGGTCCCTTAGGTGCAATCATGGTTACGTCTACATCTGCCGGAGGCTTAATGCAGCCAAAATGAATGTTGAAGCCATGAGCAAACATTAACATGTTGCCTGCTTCCAGGTTTGGCTCAATATCTTTCTTGTACATATCTGCCTGTAATTCATCATTGATAAGAATCATGATGACATCTGCTCTCTTGGCAGCTTCTGCTGCTGTATATACCTTAAGTCCCTGCTTTTCAGCCTTTGCCCAGGACTTACTGCCTTCATAAAGACCAACGATTACGTTGACACCAGATTCCTTCATGTTTAATGCGTGGGCATGACCTTGACTGCCGTAACCGATAACTGCTACCGTCTTTCCTTCCAACATGGAAATGTTACAATCCTGCTCATAATAAATCTTTGCCATTTTTATAATCCTCCTTTAGTTCTTGATAACAGAAAATGAAATTTTCTGTTATATTATGGAGTGAAAATACGAGCCTCTGCGAGCAGAGGATTTTCCTCCTTTAGTTTTGGTTAATCATCTATGTACTCGCCCATGTCACCAGTGCCTCTGGAGAGACCGGTGATGCCGGTGCGGGCAATTTCTTTAATGGTATAGCCTTCTAACAGTTCTATAAATGCGGCAAGCTTTGCCTCATTGCCGGTAAGCTCTATCATTAAAGAATCCTGCGCTACATCCACGATTTTGGCGCGGAAGATATCAGCAATGGAAATTACGGACTGACGTTCCTGTGGGCTTACTGCCACTTTCACTAAAATAAGCTCTCTGGATACCGACTGTCCCGGCGGAAGCTCTTTAATGTCTTTAACATCTTCCAGCTTGGCGAGCTGTTTTTTTATCTGGTCCAGAATCTGCTCATCCTCGGTAACAACAATTGTCATACGGGAAAATCTGCTGTCTTCTGTAACGCCAACCGTAAGACTGTCGATATTGAACCCTCTGCGGCTGAACAGACCTGCCACACGGCTTAAAACACCGGAGGTATTGTCTACCAGAATCGATAAAACCATTTTTCTCATAGAATCATCTCTCTTTCTGATTTTGTCGCTTTAATTCGTTATAGCGTTAATTTAATTTCTATTATTGTACCCCTGTGCTTTCTTAATGTCAAGCGAAAAATCCGAATTGATTTAATTTCGCAGCAGAAAGCAGATGGGATAATCCCATTTTTTCTAATCATGGTAAAATCTATTATTTTACTTTTCCAACACAAAATCCCTCAAATACACAAACCCTTCGTCAATCGCCCGAAGCACTGCCTTGGAAGAAATGGTTGCGCCTGTTACCACATCCACTTTGGTTGCCTCCACTTCCGTTTCTGCCTCACTTATACCCTTTGCCTGTGTTATTGCCTGATTGACCAGGTCTACAAAATCATCCACATAAATACTGACTCCGGATACCACGTCCGTATATCCGCTCTCGTTTCTGATTCCATCGGTTGTCTGATGTTCCACTACAAAGGATGCCAAAGCCTCGGACTGTTCTTTCCAGGTCGGATTTCCCTCTACCATGACATACTGACCATTTGCAGAAAGCTCCGCTTTGGAAGCCCCTTCTATAATTTCATCCCAGACTACAGCCGTTATTTTTTCATTTTCTACGGTTATCATTGCAAAATTATAATCACCGGTTTCTGTTTTCTTCGTCTGTCCGGTATAGATTCCGTCAGTGAGTGCAATGTCTTCTTCTCCGGATGCTTCCTGTCCTGAGCCAAGAATGGCAGAAATATCCAGTCCATCGGTTGTTACCGGAAGATGGACTCCAGCAAGCTTGTCCTTATTTTCTTTTTCATTTACCTTAGAACCATAGCCTTCGGTTTCGGTGTGCTGAATCACATCATAGGAAACCAGCGTCTGCCCATCCGCAGAATATATTATTTTCAGCAGCATTTCACCACCATAACCGTTTTCCGAAACAACTAACGTGTAGGTCCCGTCAGCATTTCGTTCTGCCTCTTTTATTTTTGTACTGGCACCTGTAATATCCAGTACAACACGTCCTGCATTTTCCTGTCGGGAAATTGCAATGGAAACACCTCCTGTTACCAGCGTTGCCGCTGCCAGACAAAGAATTGCCCGCAGACCATTATCTTTCTTATGCTTCATACTTTCACACTTTCCTCCATTTCTTCAAAAAAGTTGCCATTGACAGCCTGGTACAAAACCTTTAAAATGCAAAGCAAACAGGTGCAGAACCCTGCACGGAAAGAGGTTCCCTTGAAACAACCAAGACACTTTAAATACTATGTTTTTCTGTTGCTCCTGCTGTCCGCCACAATGCTCGTCAGCGGCTGCAACAATCCCTTTACAGAGCATTCGTCCAGCCAGACACAGCAAAATTCGCAAAACAGTGAAGCCGTCGAAGCTCCTGCCGGTGAGAACTATCTTGTCATTCCATTGACTACAGGCAATGTTTCTCCTATTTCTGCCTGCAGCTATGACCTGCTGAATACCGTTTGCACCATTCAGCTATATGATACCACGGATTACAATACTTTAAACGAATGTTTTGCATTAATTTATCATTATGAGACATTGTTCAGCCGTACCTTGGAGGGTTCCGAAGTATTTACCCTCAACCACACTTCCGCATCCTCTGATACCGCAGTACGCCTTCCTGTTTCGGACGAGCTAGCGGATATCCTTAAGCTTTCCCTTTATTTTGGAGAGCTTTCCGGCGGTGCGTTGGATGTAAGCATTGCCCCACTGTCCGCCCTTTGGGATTTTTCCAATCCGGAGCACACTTCCGAAGCACCGTCCAAAGCTTCCATTTTAGCTGCTCTCCCACTGGTAAATTACAAAAATATTGCACTGGATGAAAATACACTGACATTTTCCAAAGCCGGTATGCAGCTGGAGCTTGGTGCGATTGCCAAGGGATATATTGCTGACCGTGTCAAGGAATTTCTTTTATCCAAAGGAGTTACAAGTGCCATTATCAATCTGGGCGGCAACATTCTCCTCGTTGGCGAAAAGCCGGATGGCAACACGTTTCATGTTGGCATACAGAAGCCCTTTGAGGAACGGGATTCCGTTGTTGCAGCCATTACGGAGCTTCGAGACTGCTCTATGGTTTCCTCCGGTGTATATGAACGTTTTTTTTATGATGCCGAAGGAAGCTTTTATCATCACATTTTAAATCCGGAAAATGGCTATCCGTGCGATACCGGACTGTTGCAGGTCACAGTCATAAGTCCTGACTCTGCTACCGGTGACGCTTTAAGCACTGCCTGTTTCGCCCTTGGAATTACAAAGGGAATGGAACTTATCCACTCCCTGGAAAATGTCTATGCCTTATTTATCACTTCTGACGGAGAACTGCATTTTTCCGATGGTTTTCTGGAAAATATTCCAACAAAAAACAACTGACACCGGCTTATTTCTTTTTTATGATTTCACCCTGATAATGCGCTTTCCGCTGCTCCACTGGCGGAAGGCTTTTATATTCTCCGTACATATGAGTAAGGTATGCTTCATACTTCGCCGGTACACGAAGCATACAGTCCTCAAACGGCAGATAAACCGCTTCTTCCTGCAAACCGAAATATTCAGCCGACACAATTTCCCTTGTTTTATAAGCCCCTGTAATCGTGCCAATATACTTTGCCGTTTCCACCTGTTGTTTTCGAAACACTTTGTCCATCCGTTGGTAAACCCATTCTTTCGTAACAAGCTTATAGAGCCTCAGGGTTCGGCAGACTTTTAATACCTGCTGTTCCCATTTCGGACGACTGGTTAAAATGCCGGTATTTACATTAGATGCACCGCACAAAAAACGCAGAAACAGAACTCTGATAAAATAAAGTTTCCGCAACAGCGGATTATCCGGCGTACCATCTAACGGCATAATATCCACCAGATAACCCGGTCGTTTATCCCCTGTCTCGGTTACTGTTTCGTAAAGCAGGATTTCTTCACTTCGCAGCTTTGCAAAATAGCTTTGAAATTCTTTATTATATTGATACTGCTCCAGCACAAAGGGCTTGGGAAACTGTTCTGCCAGAGTAACCAGCCTGTCATAATCTGCACGCGGCATAGCCACATCCACATCATCATCCCATGGGATAAAGCCTTTATGGCGCACGGCACCAAGCAAGGTTCCGCCAATGGCGAAATAGGTCAGGCCATGCTCCCTGCAAAATGCTGCAAAGGCTTTTAACGCCGATAAGTCATACTGATGCAGTTCTTCAAAAAAAACGTCACTCATCTATCCTCATTTCCAGTAGGCGTAATTATTGGTTAAATGTAAAATCCAGGACTTTTTCAACAGTCTGTAATTTTTTCCAAGCATATAACCTGTCCACTTAAACAGATTTTCACCGGCAAAGTCAACCACTTCCATATAGTATTTCTGGTTGATTAAGTAGGATATAACTCCTTTTGCATACTTTAAACTAACTTTTTCCATGCTTCCGTTTTTAAACACACGCAGATTTTCCGCATGAGCCACACCCTCATCAAATTTTCGGCGTAACTGGTACATCCAGTTGGAATTTTCGGAGTAATACACCTTTGCTTCCGCACAGTATGCAATACGTCCGCCATTAAAAAGCAGTCCTGCGCCAAACAGATTGCCCTCGCCTGCAATAATTTTATCTGCAAATCCTCCCTGGGCTTCAAACACATCCCGACGGTACATCGCACAGGCATTGGAAATGCGGTATGTGCGAATACCATAAGTATCTATATCTTCTTTCGTGCGCACATAAGATTTCGATGGAAAATAATATAAATAAGTATATGTTTTTAATACGTTGGCAGCGGGACCTGTTACATGTCTTGCAAAAGAAACTCCGGCACCACTTTCCATGCTCCAGAGCAGTTCCTCAATCATCTTGCTGTCAGCCGGAACTGCATTCTGCTTCATAAACAGTAAAAACGGACTGTTCGTGCGGGCGGCACCTTCATTTCGTGTTGCACCCTCATCATATTTTTTTTCTTTCACCGGTACAATTTCAAGCTTCAGTGGCAGCCGATGGTGAAACAGCTTCTGTTTTCCAAAATATTTGTAAATCTGTTTCTGCAATCCTTCGCAGGAATCTTCCTTCCAACCGGTTTCCACATTCAAAAGAACGACATTTTCCGGAAGCACCGTCTGACCTGCCAACCCCTCCAGCAGTTTAAATAACTTTTTGTCTGCATGGCACACCGGAATAATAACATCAACTTTGCTTTTTAATATTCCCATAACCATCCTCCCTTTTTATCAAATGTACTCTTGAAATTTTCTGAAAGAAGCATTCATGTACTCTTGAATTTTTCTTCCCCAGAACCTTCTCAGGATACTATTATCATAATAACAATTCTTTTCAAAGGAATCAAGTTTTATTGATAAAAAATTCTGTTATCCGGTACAACCTCCGTGCAAAAAGACCTCATGCAGAGGCTGTTTTCTCTGCACAAGGTCTGTATTGTTTCATTCCATATTCGATTATAGGTAAGCAGGGCTTGAACTACTTAAAGTACTCTACACCACTCTCGAAAATTCTCTGATTCTGTTCGCCGTAAATATTCAGCGCAACACCGTCTCCGCGACGCTCGGAGTGAGCCATCTTACCAAGCACACGGCCATCCGGACTGGTGATGCCTTCGATTGCCCAATAGGAAGCGTTTGGATTGAAGTCCTCGTCCATGGTTGGATTGCCGTTCAAATCTACATACTGGGTGGCAATCTGGCCATTGGAAGCTAATTTTTCCAGCCACTCTTTGCTTGCTACAAAGCGTCCTTCGCCATGGGAAGCAGGAATTGCATAAACACCGCCAAGTTCTGCTTTCATCAGCCATGGGGACTTGTTCGTTACCACCTTGGTGTAAACAGACTTGGAAATGTGGCGTCCGATATTATTTCTTGTTAAGGTTGGCGAATCGTCCTTCTGTGGCGTAATTTCACCATAAGGCACCAGACCAAGCTTGATGATTGCCTGGAAACCGTTACAGATACCAAGGGCAAGACCGTCTCTTTCCTTTAAGAGAGCATTTACTGCATCGGTAATCTTTGCGTTCTGGAATGCCGTCGCAATAAACTTACCGGAGCCGTCCGGTTCATCACCGGCAGAGAAGCCGCCTGGGAACATTAAAATCTGTGCTTCCTTGATTGCCTTTTCAAAAGCAAGAACGGATTCTCTGATATCTGCTTCATTTCTATTTTTAAATACTACCGTGTTGACGTTGGCACCTGCTGCTTCAAAAGCACGCAGCGTGTCATATTCACAGTTAGTACCAGGAAATACCGGAATAAATACGGTAGGCTTTGCCACCTTATTCTTTGCGGTGTAAATTGTCTTTGCATCAAAGAGTAACTTTGGAGCCTCTGTTTCCTTTACCTTGGAACGGGTTGGGAAAACTCTTTCCAGCGTATCTGTCCATGCAGCAAGGGCATCGTCCATGGAAATAGTTGCACCGCCATAAACAAAGGCTTGTTCTTCGGTTACTTCACCGACTACATAGTAAGAAACGCCGCTTGCGTCCAGCTTTGCAAGGTCTGCTGCGGAAACCTCCGCCAAAATCTCACCGTAGGACGGAGCAAATAATGCTTCCTCCGAAGTACAACCTGCACAGATTTTTGCGCCCAGCTTATTACCAAAGCCCATTTTGCTGACTGCTTCTGCAATACCCTTTGCACCAAGAGCGTACATGGAAACAAGAACTCCTTCTTGTGCAAGTGCGGTAATCTTTTCCATCTGCGCCATGAAATCTTCATAATCCGGTAAACTGTAGGCATCTTTCTTCATGTCGAACTTGACAAGCTTGTTATCTGCCTTCTTTAATTCTCCGGTGATGACATCACCTGTTTTTGCAATATCCACAGCAAAGGAAACCAATGTCGGCGGCACATCAATATCCTGGAAAGTGCCGGACATACTGTCCTTACCGCCAATGGATGGAAGTCCTAATCTCATCTGTGCCTCATAAGCACCAAGCAGGGCTGCTAACGGCTCGCCCCAACGCTTTGGATCATTGCCAAGACGACGGAAATATTCCTGGAAAGTGAAACGGATTTTGGTATAGTCACCACCCGCTGCCACAATTTTTGCAACCGAGGAAATAACTGCATACGCTGCACCGTGATATGGGCTCCAGCTGGACAGATATGGGTCAAAGCCGTAGCTCATCATGGTAACGGTATCACACTTGCCGCGAAGCACCGGAAGCTTTGCAATCATGGTCTGTACCGGTGTCAGCTGATATTTACCGCCATACGGCATCGTAACTGTAGAGGCTCCGATGGATGAGTCAAACATCTCTACCAGCCCCTTCTTAGAACAGGAATTAAGGTCAGCAAGCATAGCAAGCCATGCCTTTTCCACACCTTCCTTACCTGCTAAAATGCCCTCGTTCTTTGCCAGCTTTTTATTGGTACGGGCTGCCGCATAAGCAGCACCCTTGTTGAAGTAATTGTCTTCTTTCTTTGGCTGGGTGACTACCGCAGTTGTTTCCTGGTGTGCACCGTTCGTATCTAAAAACTTTCTGGAAATGTTGACAATTTCCTTGCCTCTCCAGGAAAGCACCAGTCTCTTTTCTTCTGTAACAACGGCTACTGCTACTGCTTCCAGGTTTTCTTCTGCCGCAAAGGCAAGCATCGCATCAACATCCTTTGCCGCCACCACAATTGCCATACGCTCCTGAGATTCGGAAATTGCAAGCTCGGTTCCGTCCAGACCCGCATACTTCTTTGGCACCTTGTCCAGATCTACGCATAAACCGTCCGCAAGCTCACCAATGGCAACGGAAACACCGCCGGCACCAAAGTCGTTACACTTTTTAATCAGTTTTGTTACTTCTTCTCTGCGGAATAATCTCTGCAGCTTACGCTCGGTAGGTGCATTACCCTTCTGTACCTCAGCACCACAGGTTGTAATGGATTCTGTGGTATGAGCCTTGGAGGAGCCGGTAGCACCGCCACAGCCGTCACGTCCGGTACGTCCACCCATCAGAATGATGATATCGCCTGGATCGGAGTTTTCACGGATGACATTTCTCCTTGGAGCGGCGCCCATAACAGCACCAATTTCCAGTCTCTTTGCTACATAATTTGGATGATATATTTCATCTACCAGACCGGTTGCCAGACCAATCTGGTTACCATAGGAGCTATAGCCGTTTGCTGCTCCGGTTACGATTTTTCTTTGTGGAAGCTTTCCGGAAAGCGTATCCTTAATGGCAACCGTTGGGTCAGCCGCACCGGTGACACGCATTGCCTGGTACACATAGCCACGACCGGATAATGGGTCACGAATCGCACCGCCAAGACAGGTGGCAGCACCACCAAACGGCTCGATTTCCGTTGGATGATTGTGTGTTTCGTTTTTAAAGAATACCAGCCATTCTTCGGTCTTTCCGTCAATTTCTACCGGAACGATAATGGAGCAAGCGTTGATTTCATCGGATACCTCCATATCTTCCAGCTTTCCGTCTGCACGAAGCTGCTTCATGGCAAATACTGCCAGATCCATCAGGCAGACAAACTTATCGTCACGTCCGGCATACATTACCTCACGGCTCTTCAAGTAACTCTGGTAGGAAGCCTCGATTGGTGCTTTATAATCGCCCTCTTCAAACGTAACCTCAGTCAGTTCGGTAGAGAAAGTGGTATGGCGGCAATGGTCGGACCAGTAAGTATCCAGCACGCGGATTTCCGTTACGGACGGGTCTCTCTTTTCTTCGTTTTTGAAGTAATTCTGGATATGTAAAAAATCCTTGAAGGTCATGGCAAGACCTAAGGAATCATATAATGCCTTTAATTCTGCTTCCGGCATAGTGGTAAAACCATTGTAAATAATGACATCTGCCGGGTCTTCAAATACGTTTGCCAGTGTTTCCGGCTTTTCTTCGGAAGCTGCACGGGAATCCACCGGGTTGATGCAGTATGCCTTAATCTGCTCTACTTCTGCTTCTGTGACTGCACCGCTTAATACATAAGTGGTTGCACTGCGGATGACAGGCTCCTCACTCTCATTTAAAAGCTTTACACACTGTTCTGCGGAATCTGCTCTCTGGTCAAACTGTCCTGGAAGATATTCCACAGAAAACACCTTATCTTCTGCCTTTTTTTCAAAGGTTTCTTCATATACATAATCTACCGGTGGCTCGGAAAACACCGTAACTAATGCCTTTTTATAGGTTTCCTCACTCACATTTTCCACATCATAACGTACCAGAACACGCACACCGGACACTGTCTGGATGTTTAAGTATTCTTTAATTTCATTCATAAGCTCTTCGGCTCTGACTGCGTATGCCGGCTTCTTTTCGGCATAGACTCTTTTTACATTAGCCATAGGATTTTTCCTCCTTTTAGTAAACTACGGATATCTGTGTACCTTTCATGCTGTATGTTTATTTTAACACAGAGTTGCTTATTATGAAAATTAATTAAAATAAAATCTTTTATAAATTTCACTAATGTGATACTATATAGAAAGGGCGGAAACTTGCGTTTTACGCAGACGGAACTATAGGATCGGTCAAAAGGTCGCACGACAGGGTCGTGCTGACATATTTGCACAAAAAAGCAAGCTTTTCAAGATGCTTTTTTGTGCAAATGTTTCACATCACTTTGCGATGTGAACTTTTGACAAGAAGATACCATTATCTGCGCAAAACGCAGGCGGTGTTACGTTGTCACACCACTATGCTGTCTTTTTCAAGCGTATGACACTGTTTTTTATCTTCATCATGAGTCATAAAACATCTGCAAAGGAGGTTCACTTTGGACGTAAATTATGAACTTTATAAAGTCTTTTATCATGTAGCGAAATCTTTAAGCTTTTCCGATGCTGCGCAGGAGCTTTTTATTTCCCAGTCAGCCGTCAGTCAGTCCATCAAGGTACTGGAGCGTCGGCTTGGGCAGACGCTTTTTACACGCAGCACCAAAAAAGTTTCCTTAACCAAGGAAGGAGAAATTTTATTTAAGCATATTGAGCCTGCCATCAACCTGATTGTCAAGGGGGAAGGGCAGCTGCTTTCTGCCAAGGAAGCCGGCGGTGTGCAGCTTCGCATTGCTGCCAACGACACCATCTGCCGTTACTTTCTTGTGCCGTATTTCAATCGGTTTCACAAGCAGTACCCGGATGTACACATTAAGGTCATGAATGCTTCTTCTCAGCATTGTGCCGGATTTTTAGACGGCAACCGTGCGGATATCATCATTACCAATTCACCAAATCCTGCGCTCAACAATACAATGCATCTGATTCCAATCAAGGAATTTAAAGACATTTTTATTGCCGACAAAACTGCCTATCCTTACGAGGGCCGGGAGCTGACGCTGCGGGAATTATCTTCTCTTCCCATCCTGATGCTGGACAAAGCCTCTACTACAAGCGTTTTTCTGCATGAGCAGTTTTTAAGCCATTCCATTGATTTAGCTCCAGCCATTGAGTTAAGCAGCAACGATTTACTGGTTGACCTTGCTTCCATTGGTCTTGGTATTGCTTTTGTTCCGGACTATTGTGTAACAAGCCACACCCCGGAAAATCTGTATACTCTGAAAATCAAGGATGACATTCCTTCGCGTAAGCTTGTGGCTGCTTACGATTCCGGTCTGCCGATGACCGAGCCTGCGAAATATTTTCTGGAGCTTTTAAAAGAATCGGAAACCTAGTACCGCAGTTTCTTTATAATTGGGCTAAATATGCAATTTTTTCAGAGTGCAATTCAAAAAAGCATCGGCGTAGCAGGCTACGCTGAGGATTTTTAAATTCGTTCTATGGAAGAAACAGGAAATTCCGATGTACTGGCTTCTGCCATTCATTGTTCATACACATCATTTATCTCTGAAAGGAAAACTTGCTATGATAGACAGCATAATTTTTGACCTGGACGGAACCATATGGGACACCACAGAGGATGCTGCGAACATCTGGACAGACATTGCAAAGCGTTATCCTGAGGTCACGGATGAAATCACCGCTCCGAAGCTGAAGTCTCTTTACGGACTTCCACTTACTGATATTGCAATCAAGCTGTTTACAAGCGTCCCTGCTGAACGCAGCATTGAAATCATGAGAGTCTGCGTAAAAGAACAGTGCCCTTATCTTACTGAGCACGGCGGCATTCTCATTGGAAATATTGAAGAGACGTTAAAAAAACTTTCAAAACAGTACCGGCTTTTCATTGTCAGCAACTGCGAAGATGGTTATATCCAGTCTTTCCTTGCCGGGCATAACTTCAACCGGTATTTTACGGATTTTGCCTGTCCGGGCACAACCGGGCTTTTAAAGGGTGACAACATCCGTCTGATGATGGAACGTCATCATCTGCAGAATCCGGTTTACGTTGGTGATACCTACGGCGACCAGACCGCAGCCGCCGAAGCCGGTGTTCTATTTGCCTATGCCGCTTACGGCTTTGGTGAGGCAACCAAATACGATTACCGGCTTTCCTCTTTCGAAGAACTCGGCACTCTCTTTCTGCCCGCTTCCGAAGGAACACTGTAAAAAGAAACAAGGAGAATTCAAAATGAAACCAATTGCAAGCTTTACCATCAATCATCTGACCTTACTTCCCGGCATCTATGTATCCCGCAAGGACAACATAGGGCAGGAAACCATCACTACCTTTGACATCCGTATGACGCGCCCAAATTTTGAACCGGTAATGAACACTGCCGAGCTGCATACCATCGAACATCTGGCTGCCACCTTTTTGCGCAATCACAAGGACTTTGGCTCCAAAATTGTTTATTTTGGTCCCATGGGCTGCCGCACCGGCTGCTATCTGTTGCTTGCCGGTGATTACGAATCAAAGGATATTATTCCTCTGATGAAAGAGTTGTTTACCTTTATCCGTGACTATCACGAGGAGGTTCCGGGAGCCTCTGCCATTGCCTGTGGAAATTATCTGGACATGAATCTTCCAATGGCAAATTATCTCGCCGACAAATTCTTAAAGGAGGTTCTGGAAAACATTTCCAAAGAGTGTCTTGTATATCCGGAATAATCTTCTTAACATTCCCAGGGATTCCTGTTAAACAGCGAATCCCTTTTCTTTCATTATTTTTCCACCTGCCTCATATAATAAAAAAGGAGGACGATGTTCTCCCACTACGATGCAAAGGAGGACATCACCATGGAATCTTCGTCCATTCCATTCCGGAGCCACACGGCACTGCTGCTTGCCGCTGCTTTGCCCTATCTGCAGCCCTCTTACCGTCATTCAGCAGAACTGGTGCTGAAATTTCTGGAATTATCAGAAACATTGAAATTCTATCGGGAATTCCCATGGATGGATGAAGCAATTTCAGGCAGTACTTCTCACAATCTGGAAAAAGAGTCCGGCATTTTAGGACTGATTCAACGACTCATACAGGATCCGGAAGGTTTGCTCACCCGGCTTACCGGTGTCTGCACCGGCAAAGAACTGGAAATCGTCAGTATGCTCTTGAATCTTCTCCGTGCGAAGTCTTTTTATGATACTTATGGTGATACCTTACAGACGTTTCTGTCCTCTGCCATGCCGGACGATTTCAGTAACTCACAGCCTTTTAAAGAAGCACCTCCCTCTGAAAATTCACAAACTGCCGGTGCTACGCACGATTTCAAGCATGCCTCAAATGATGGAAATGCACAAGTTTACGAAAAAACACAGGATAGCCCTGCGGCAAAGAATCTTTCCATGTCCGATGCTGCTGCGGTCCTGAATGGCAGCAATGTTGCAGCAATGTTGAATAATGAACAGAAAGAAACGCTGGAATTTTTAAAAAATCTTTTGGAAAGCGAAGCTTAAGGAGGTAAATTTCATGGAAAGCATCCATAATAACCCATTATTTCAAAATCTTTCCCCACTAAAAAAAGCCGTCATCTCTGAATTGATGGAAAAAGCGGCAGACACACCGCTTGATAAGGCATTTCCGCTTTTACTAAAAGCCAATGCAACCTTAAACAAAAACGGAGAAGCTTTTACCGTATCCGAGCGTAATCTACTGATTACCGAAATGACGAAAAAGCTCTCCCCGGAAGAGAAAAAGAAAATTGCAACACTTTTAAAGCTTCTTTAAATGTAAAAACCAGATTCAACAAAAGCTTATCTTCTGTCAACAATAGCGGCTACTGATTTTATTATCATTTACACCGCCCTGCAAATACAGGCTGTGACCTGTTTTGTCACAGCCTGTATTCCCTTTGATTTATATTGTTTCTTCCTGACTATCCAGCTTTTTGCGATATTCCGCCGGACTCTCTCCTACATACTTTTTAAACTTTTTATGGAAGTAGTCCACATTTTTGTAGCCGACCAACTCTGCAATTTCATACACCTTATGCTTATTTTCCACTAAAAGCTCTATGGCATGCTTAATTCGCACCTGATCCACATAGGAATTGAAACTCTCTCCTACATTTTTATTGAATATTTTTCCAAGGTAAGAGCTGTTGTAGCCAAACAGTGCCGCAATACTTTCCAGCTTAAGATTGGAAGCATAGTTATGTTCGATATAGTATAAAATATCGTCCATAACACTGTCTCTTGAAGAATTACCTAACGAAGCCATAACCTCTTCAAACTGTTCTTCCAGATATTCCATAATTTCATACAGGTAATGCTGCTCATTGATAAAAGCAATACTGTCCTGGTTAGAGTCAAATGGAATACTTTGCGTATTATACCTGTGACTAATCGTTTCTTTGATTTGAAGATACAGATCCGTAATGAAAAGTTTAATGGCAGTAATATCTGTATCTACTTGATACAGATATGTTGCCAGTTCCTGCAAGGTGTCAGAAACCTTGCGGCGACTGAACGTCTGCAAATAGTCTGACAATTTCAGACAGTATTCCTCCACGAACTCCGTATTGAGCGAAAGCCTTTCTTTCTCAAGCACCGGAAGTGCCTCATAACCCAGCACATGCTGTCCCTTTTGACAGAAAAAACGTCTGCCAAGAAGTGCAGCTGCCTGTTCATAAGAAGTTTTCAATTCCCGGATGTTTGTCACCTTACTTCCATAGGAAATAAACAGCGTATCCAGTGGACTTCCCTTTTGCGGCACTGACTCGTAGTGCTTTAAAAAACGCCGGAATTTTTCTATGGCAAAATTGCCTTTCAGCAAAAGTGCTTCCTTTCCATTCGCGGTAAAATGTTCGAATGACTCATTTCCGCTGTCTGCAACCATGAACATATCTGCAAACTGATAGGGAAGCTCCAGCTCACCAATCTGGAAATTTTCATACAGAACCATCTGATAAACTTCCGCTTCCAGAGCAAGCTCCTTTAAATTAAGCAGTTCATATTGTACTTCGTCGTGAATAATATCAAGCAGAATTTCCTTTTTTGATTTTCTGCGAAAGAAATCATCATCTTCACTTTTCTGTCGTTTTTCCTGAATAGAAGTATATACTTCTTTTACTACTGCTTCCAGTTCCTCTTCATCCATTGGCTTGGTAAGATAATATTTTACGCCAAACTTCATTGCCGTCTGGGCATACTTGAAATCAGAATAACCACTTAAAATTACAAAGGTTCCCAAAAATCCCTGCTCTTTTGCTTTTTCAATAACCTCTAACCCCGGCAGCTTTGGCATATGTATATCAAGCAAAACCAACGATGGACACAGCTTTAAAATATCACGCAGGGCATCCTCGCCGTTTCCTGCTTCACCACATACAGAAAATCCAAGTTTTTCCCATTCAATGATATATTTTACTCCTTCACGGATATTTGCTTCATCATCTGCAATGTAAACTGATTCCATCACTTTGCTCATGTTTTTCTCCCCTGCAAAACAGTTCTCAGACTGAGTATTTCTTTTATCAGATTTTAATATGTAATTCAGACTGCCACACTTTTTATTATAGAGCTTTTTTCAGCTCATGCAAGAAATTTTTCCATACTTTCCTGTGTCATCGATTAAAATAAGCTTCAACTCGTTGATAATCCACTTTTTGTAGGTAATGTCCAAAAGATACTTCATCACCATTTTCACACATCCCTGTGCATTTTTATTCTGCGGAGTAAATAACTTTTCACTCACACTTCCTCCTCAGGTGCGTTTTGCAATTTTCCCATTGGCAGCTTACCTTTTCGCAGTTTTCCATGATGCTGTTCTACTTTAAGCGGATGTTCCATTCGTCATTCTCTACCACATACTGAAACTCTGTCAGATCATCTCTGTCCATCACCGTAAGAAGCTCTGTAAAATCACTGACTGTCTGAAGCATGGGCAGGTCATTCCTGCAGATCCACTCCATCTGACCTTCCTCCGAGGAACTTACTTCTCCCTCAAATTCATCCGTTTTATACAGCAGCACCAGATACCTTCCACCCTCAATTGGGAACTGCTTGATTCCACAAAGTTTTGGATGTCGGATGGTAAGGCCGGTTTCTTCCTTCATTTCGCGAATTACTCCGTCCACAAAAGATTCCCCCGGCTCTATATGTCCACCCGGCAGCGTGTAACCGTGCCAGTCTTTTTTTACCCGGTTCTGCAGCAAAATTTCATCTTCCTTGTAAATCATACAAAGACAGGTTAATTCCACCTTTTCTGTTCGTGACATCGATAGTTCCTCCCTTGCAACAATAATTCAATCTGTTTATTAATACTTAATTCTAAAATAATCCAAATACACCTTATATTTATCCTGTGCTGTCAGACAGGTATCTTTGAGATATCCCTTCTCGTTGTCCCACTCTTTCAAACCTCGATAGTAGAACAACTTCAAGTTATCCTCGATAATAAAAGGAACCATATTGTATTTCAGGCACTCCTTAAACATAATCAACCTTCCTACACGACCATTGCCGTCCTGGAATGGATGGATTCGCTCAAACTTCACATGAAAGTCCAAAATATCTCCAAATGTCTTTTCTTCTTTGGCATTGTATTCTGACAGTAACGCTTTCATCTTATCGGCAACTTCTTCCGGAAGTGCTGTAGCCATCCCACCAACTTCATTCGGCAGCTTTTTATAATCACCCACAGCGAACCAATCTTTTCTGGAAGTGCTGGTTCCATTCTTCAAAATCAGATGTAGCTCTTTGATAAACTTTTCAGTCAATACGGATTTTGCATTGTCAATAATCATGTCAATGCAACGAAAGTGATTTGCCGTTTCAAGCACATCATCCACGTTCAGAACCTCATTTTCTACGACAATAGTGTTCGTCTCAAAAATGTATCTGGTCTGATCGTGCGTTAATCGGCTGCCTTCCATGTGATTCGAATTGAATGATAAATCAATCTGTGTCTTGTGATAAATCCCTCCTAAATATTTACTTGCTTTCTGTTCTTTCAAAATATCCAGTAAGGTGATCGGCGTTTCTTTTTTCTTATTAGAACGCTCCGGCTTCTCTGCGTTTTCAGGTATGTTCCAGATCTTTCCAGTAAAAAATGCTCCATCTACTCGTCCATGTGCACAATAATTTCTAACACTGCGTTCCGATATATTCCATTTTTTAGCTATTTCATTCACCGAAAGGTACTGCATCTGCTCTCCACCGTTATAAATCAAATCTAAATTTACACTTTTCTATAATATAGTATATCATACCATCGGCAAAATATCAATTCTTTGCCAATTCTATGAATAAACATAGTCTTGGTAATCTCTAAATCTTTATAAACCTCGGATAATATTCAAGTAATCCTGCCTTTGGTCAACAACCGCATATACAGTAACCACTTTTTTTAGTTCATCAATCTTATAGAACACCAGGTTTTTCTCTAAAACTAATACTTTATATCCCTGTCTGCGAAAAACCATATACCGAGGATCTATACCCATGTAAGGATTGTCCCCAAGTGCCATAATCTGTTCTTCCATCTCATCTAGTTTTTTCAGGGCAACATCTGCACCAAATTCTTCTGCAATATAAAGGATGATTTTATGAATCTGAGCATCTGCTGTATCTGTTCTGATAACAGAAAATTTAGCCATTACTTCTCTCCTTCAACGTTGCACGTAAACTACTAAAAGTATCTTCCATCGGTGCAACTCTTCCTACATTTACATCTTCTTCTGCTTCTGCTAAAATTTCAAGAAGCTCAATCCGGGCTTTCATACGTTTATATTCTTCATAGCCAAGGGATACAGTATCTCCTCTGCCATTGACAGTAATGATCACTGCCTCTTTATCTTCTCTGCACTGTCTGGATATTTCATTATAGTGATTTCTTAAATCTGCTGATGGACGAATTCTTTCCTGTAAAGCCGGCATAACACACCTCCATGTATTTATAGACAAATTATATCACGCATTGTCTATATTGTAAATAATTATTCGAAGTTATATTCTCTGCATACCTCAAAAGCCCTCTATTTATGCAATGGCATTAACTTAAGCATATTTTCTTCTATTCTACCTTATCACAGAGGAAATAGCATTAAATTCAATAAATTTAATGCGAATTATTTTTACCTTTCAAAGCTATCTTCTACCGTCCAACAGAGCCTTTTTACAGTCGATTTGCACCAAAAGGCTCTCCTTTGACAAGCATCACTTTTTTTGCACTTTAAAACATCTGCGGTTTAAAACAACCACTCGTATAAAATTCCATACAGTTCTCTTACATAATACGTTGGAAACAGCCAGAAGGCAGTCTTTCCCGGCACAGCCGCATATTCCATTCCCAGTCCGGCGGCAATCCGTCCTGCACGATATTCGTGATATTCGCTGGTTGCAATGGCAATCATTGGATTTAGTCCCTGTTTTTCGATCAGTTGCCCGGAAAACAGCAGATTTTCCCGTGTTGTGACGGACATCTCCTCCTTATACAAACGTTCCGGCTCGATTCCACGATTCACCAGATACCGATACATACACTCAGCTTCTGTAATGCTTTCTCCGGTGCCTTGTCCTCCGGACAGCACACAAGCCGCCTCCGGATGTTCCACCAGATATTGATACGCCGCTTCCAAACGTTCCACCATGGAAAGACTTGCCCGCTCGCCATATACCCGGCAGCCAAGTACAACCACCGTTGCTCCATCCATCGGCGTTTTATTAGCCGCAGCTATCATACAGGAGGATTCCACCACAACTAAAAGGGCAATCAAAGAAATACCGCAAAATATTCCACGGTATACCCAGCACAGTGCCTTATGCGTGCGCCATTTTTTTAAAACGGCACATACCTGTGGCATAAACAACCCGAAACCAAACACCAGTGCCGACACACATAATCCGGTGGCATTCCCAATATTGAAACTGACCGAAAGCGTAAGTGGCAGGGCAAACCATGCAAAGCAAAGTACTCCCAAAAATATTAAAAATATTCTTAAAATACTAAGCTTCCATGATTCTTTGCGCAACTTTTTTAAACGATATTCTCTCATGAAACAGCCGTTATCCTTTCTCACAAAACCGCAATAAAACCAAAAACATCTGCTATCGTACTTTTTCCATTCCCACTAGAACCAATAATTGTTGTCATGTTGCCCAGTGGCCTATTCATCTGATGTGAAAACGTTTTTCCTAATGTTACATTTTTTAGCGAACCAAAGTTTTTAATTGATATACCTTCTATTTTTCCCATAAAACTCTTTCTTTTCAATTACAAATTCTTCATAACGTCCACAAACTCGTCCATGGTATAAGCCCCATCTTCACCTATTTTTTTCTCCTGAAAAACCATAAAATAACGGTACAGCCGACCAGCCAGTGACTGCCACTTACGTCCGAGCTTCAGTTTTGTTTTACTATCATCGCCATCAAGATAATCACCCTTTGTCTCAACTAATACAAGCTTGCCGGACGTTGTCTGAACCAAAAAGTCTGGGTAGTGGTTGATAAAACCATTCAATCGAAAACCTTTGCGTTCAATAATCCTATGCCACCACTTTACGTTATCCATGCCGACTAAAACATCTAAAAGCTGACGCTCAAAATTATTCATGTCATCTTTCTCCGCTTCATACAGAGAAGCAGCAATCGAATCAATGGTGTATGCCGGGGTAATTACTTCTGGTAAAGTATAGTTTTCACGACAAACAATTTTTCCACTATCCATCCACTTATAGAATTGTGCTTCACGGTAAGCATCTTCCAATGATTCTATCTTCTGTGCAATTTTTTTTGCATATATTGGAACAGCCGTTTCCATGGCAGACAGTTCATCATCTGTCATATTCGAAACTATTCTTCTTACATATTCTGCTATTTCAGAAGCAGCATATCTGTTATTGCGATTAATATTGCTAACAATCCTCTCCGTACAACTGGCTATTTTCTTGTCCTGTGGAAGTCTTGCAAGGTATTCTCTGATGTAGTCACTTTCTGCCAGTGAAGTACGTCTGTACTTTGGAACTGCTTCACCCTCCATTTGAATATCAACGCTATACATTTCCCCGGTTGCTAGTTCAAAACTAACAATTGCATCCTGTCCACTTAAACCAAAACCTTCTGAAAGACGTTCTGGTTCAAGCAAATCAAATGCTTCGCCAAATAAATCCGGTGTACCCTGCACAAAAAATTGTGGAATACGTATTTTCTTTACTTCCTCTCGGAATTGAAGTTGTATTGCATTTTGATTCAGCATTTCTCCAAATTCGCCTCCAACATAGCCGAAATTGTCGGTCATTTTCAGTGTTTCATTATACTGCTCTGCCTGCATTGTCGCCTGTTGCAGCATTGCATTCATTTCATTGCTTGTTTCTGGCTGTGTTTGTTCTAAGGCTGTACGGATGTTTTCAATCTGAATATCATCAAAATTATCTACCTCCGGTCGCATTTCCTCTATTGGTAACTCTGTTTGTACATAGGTTTTTTCTGGAATTTTCTGCTCGTTCTGTTCCGACAATAATTCTCCGACACGAAAATCCTTTTTGCTGAAGCCTGCTTTATACAAACCAGAAACAATATTCTCTAATGTAGCGTGAAAATCTTTAGAGCAAGTAAACACATACGAAGTATTTAATAACGAAGCCTTGTGCAAATGTGCATATGGCTGACGAAGAATACGTCCAACAATCTGCTCCACTTCGACTCTTGATGTCTTATTCGCCAATGAAGCTAAAATATAAGCAAACGGACAATCCCAGCCCTCTTTCAATGCATTTACCGTAATAATATAGCGAACCGGACAATTGCGACTCATTAAATCAACTTTGCTAATGGTATCAATTTTAGACGTTTTAATTCCAATTTCATTTTCCGGTATACCCAAGTCAATCAACATATCCTTGATTTTATCGAAAGTATCGCTCTCTTCGCTGATATTAGGCTGTGCTTGAAAAAGTACAATGGGGCGAATATATTGACCACCTTCTCTTTCACATTTCATAGCCTGCTGTTCAAGCACTTTCCGAAACTGTATTGCATCCTGAATAACACTTGTGCGGTCATTCCTGTTGTAGACAATTACCGGAATCTTTACCATATTTTCCTTCTTTAACTCACGAGCATCTACATATGAGATGATATTACTGTTTTTTCTTGGCGTAGCTGTAAGGTCAAGAATAAAGGACGGATTAATATTATTCAGCATTTCTACACTAAGGTCAGATTCTGCATTGTGACTTTCATCCACTATTGCCACCGGAGAAAGCTGACGTAAAACCTGAATCAAGGCAGTATCCGGAGTATCTGCCAGTAAAACCGATTTATCTTTAAAAAAATCCGCAAATCTTAAAAGATTTCCATTTTCTTGATATGCTTTCCGGACATCTTTTTTCTTACTATCAATACGCAAAGAATCATAACTAAGAATACAAACTGTAAGCATTTCCCGTACTGTATCAGGTGAAAAATTCTGACCATTTAACAATTGATCTTTTGTATATATTCCTACTCGTCCCGAAAAATCAGCGTCCAAGCGCTGTCGATATGGATGTGTAACATCAGATAAAGTTTTTATTGTCTGTATCAATATCGGATTGGACGGAACAAGCCAAATGACAACATGCGGTTTTCCTAGCGGCATTGCATCAAAAATACGTTTCAATGCAGCACATGCCATAAATGTTTTTCCACCACCAGTAGGTACTTTCATACAGACATGTGGTACTCCCGGTATGGCATCATTATACTCTGGAACACCAAATCCTACATTGACGTCCTGAGCAATCCAATACTCCGACCATGCTTTATGTACATTATCCGCATGATTCAAACAGTTCATATATGCAGACAAATTTTCCATAACCACTTTCTGATATTTTTTAAGTTCCATTACCTGTCTCCTTTACAACCTTGTAATATCACGAGGTACTTTCTTAAATATAATATGAAATCGTTCCAATTCGCTATCACTAAGCGTACACATATCCGCATATATTACATAGGAATTTGCTTTTATTTTAATAGAATGAAGAAATTCTCTGCTCAATGTAGTTGCCTTATCACGATCATAATAAAAGTAATATGCATTTCCTATATGTGTTCCCAAGTAATACGGCTCATTTTCTCTTAACGGTTCCAGACGCTGTTTTGTTTCTGTAAAATATACATATTCTCGGATTTTATCAATTCCAACAGAATCATTCAACTTGTCTCCATCCATCAACGTGGCACCTAATTCATAATAACTAAAATTGCCACTCGTACCCTCTACAGCCTTACTACCTTCTCCATAACCGGAAATAACACGTTTCACACGTTCTGCAGTAATGCTGTCAGCATAATCCATCATTTCTATGAGAATAAATTTTCTATTACCGCCGTCTTCCTTATTTAAATTTAGTACTGCATGAGCTGTTGTTCCAGAGCCAGCAAAGGAATCCAATATGATGGCATCATTTTGCATAGCTTGTTCAATACAATATTCAATAACACCTGTAGATTTTGGAGTTTCAAATACACCTTTACCCAAAATTGCTTTCACTTCCAATGTACCACTTTCTGCCGAAAATTCTGTTCCTAACCAAAATGATTTTGGCTTAACTCTTTTACTTCCATCATCAGGTAAATAATCTTTTTGAAAAACATCCCATTCATTCCGTCCTTTTACTTTTTGTACAACCAATTCTTCTGTTCGCTGTAAAGAAGTTTCTTTTCCCCAACGCCATCGTCCATCACTACCATCCGATAAATGTGGGAAAATTTCAATACAATCACTCGACATAGGTTCAAGAGATATCTTTTCTGCCTTTTCATCATAGTAAAATGGATAAAACATATTTGGTCTGTCCTCTCGCTTTGCACCTGAACCTCTTTTCCTCAGTCCTTGTAATCTATATTTTCCCTTTTCATCCTGTAATTTATATTCTACTTCATATTCTTCCGGAACCGCCACACCATTAGAAATAAATTCACCTTTTTGGTATATCAGCATACTCTCATGCGCAGTCGCAATATATTTATCATCACTTCGTCCTTTGAAGTTATTAATAACTGCTATATCAGCAATAAACATATTGCCACCAAATATCTCATCACACAATAATTTTAAATTAAACTTCTCATTAGAATCAATACTTATAAATATAACTCCCTCTTTAGACAACAATTTCTGCAATAATCTCAACCGAGGATACATCATACAAAGCCATTTATCATGACGAGACAGATCCTCTCCTTCTTTACCAACAACCTCTCCGAGCCATTTTTTTATACGGGGATCATTGACATTGTCATTGTATACCCAATTTTCATTGCCTGTATTATATGGTGGATCAATATAAATACACTTAATTCGGCCTTCATATTGAGGTAATAAGGACTTTAATGCCTCTAAATTGTCGCCGTGAATAATCATGTTTTCACTGCCATTATCTTCTTCCTGCTGTCCGTTTTCATCAAAGCTATATTTTCTTTCCAACACCTTGTATGGCACATCCATGTGATGATTAACCACTTTTTCTTTTCCAATCCAATCTAATATAGGCATAAGTCAGTTTTTCCCTTCTCATTGTCGTAAATGCAATCCAATTATTTATACAATGTAACTGAATAGTTACTATAAAACACAATTTACACTTCTATGAAATATATTGTATCAAATAGCCGAAAAAAAATCTATAGATACTGTAAAAAACATCTAACAGTCACTTTCCACACGCTGTCGCACAAAAACTACAGCGATACCATACCGTAACACTGTAGTTTTTTATTGCTTTTTTCTATCGTTTATATTTAAATGCCACCAGCATACCTACCAACAGGCATACCAACGAGGCTGCACAAAGTGTAATTACCGCACTTTGCGAAGAAGTATTTTCCACATCCGGCATCTGCATGGTTCCTCCATCCGGCCGCTGCATGCTTCCATTTTGTCCATCAGCTTCCACACCCGGCCGCTGCATACTTTCTCCACCCGGCCGCTGCATACTTTCTCCATCCGGTTGCTGCATACCTGCTTGCGGTTGCTCTCTATTGTTCTTATCCGGCTGCTGCATTTCCTCCGGCAATTCCATACTGCCCATATCCGGCTGCTCCGTGCCGAAGTTATTGAAGTTTCCAAAGTCGCCAAAATTTCCAAAATCGTCAGATGAACCCGGCTGGAAATCACCACCGTCCATTCCATTGTTCATCGTCCCCATTTCGCTTAACGTAATGGCAGAAGCATCCACTAAGGTACTGCTATCTGCGGACTGCCCTTCTGAAGTAGATGGAATCGTACCATTTAATTGCCCGGAAACACTTTCAGCACGCAATAGGCAAAATTCACGAATCGTTTCCGCACCGTTCTCGAACTCTTCATAGGTACAAAATTTGGTTGGATCCTTTGCTACATACGGTGCAATCAGCTCCTTGGTGGAGTCAATCAGCTCCGTCAGCCGACCACTTACAAAAAACTGTTTCAGAAACTCTGTAAAATAAGTGTGGTACAGTTCCGTGTATTCTTCGCTTTCAAAAATCCAATTTACCATCGGGCGATCTTCCGAACCTCCGGAAACCGGAGAATCGATCGGGTCATTCACGGCACTTTCTGCACTGTTCCCCTGAAATGTACCAAATGCGAGGTTATAATCCCACGGAATCATGGAAAGCTTTCCGCCTTTTTCATAAAGATAATAGTTGTGAATCATGCTCCCGGTATAGCTGTCACCATTTACAACAAAGTTATGCACCACAAAATACAGGAGTACCTCATCGATATCCACAATTTCTTCCAGATTTTCACCTTCCGTAAGAGCCTTTAGGGATGCGATCAGACGTTTCTGGTCTGCTTCGGTGACCTCCGTTTTTGCATTATCGAAAATATTGGAATAGCTGGAAATTTCATCATCAATATACTGTAATTTAACATCATCACTTCCCATGCCAAAGCTCATACCGCCGTTGTTTCCAAAGCCCTTATCTGCAAAACCACCAAACCTGTTTTCCGGGCGTTCTTCCGATGACTTCATATCTTCCGGTGGTTCCATATTTCCCGGCTGTTCCATACCCTCTGGTAGTTCCATACCTTCCGGCAAATCCATACTTTCCGGCTGTTCCATACTTTCTGGCAGTCCCATACCTTCTGGCAGTCCCATACCTTCTGGCAGTCCCATACCTTCTGGCAGTCCCATCTGGCTAAAATCCATCTCTTCCATGTTAAATTCCCTGCCATTGCCGCGACCACCACCCATACTCATGCTGTCCGGCTTGTAAAGTTCTCCATGATCACTGCCGTAATTGCGCTGCAGGAATCCGTCCTCCACGCCTTCCACTGCAAGATAAAGTCCCCAGTCTTCGCCATTCACCGTAATGTATGCGTAACTGCACAGTGGTGCATCCACACCAAACTCTGCCATCATCTGATATACCAGAAAATCCTTCATATACGTATTATCCTGAATGATATTGTTCAGGCAGAGCTTATCCAGTCCATAATAGCTTTTCATGCTGTCATACTGGTCAAACTCTATTTTAAAGCTGTAGCGGTCACTGTCCATGGACGCCACCGTTGTCAGGGAAGTGTTTCCCTTGCCGCGAATGCCTACATTTTTATAGGCTTCACCGTCAATCACCAGATTGCATATCGAGTATTCCTCGCTCTGACAGGTTGTTAAAAAAGTCTCCCAGTCATCTATGATAATATCAATGGTATGAACACTGTCTGCCGCAAACAGTCTTTCTTCATATCCCATGACACGGTCTGCCGCATGGATTCCCAGTGCTTCGCCATTCATAAACACTACCGTAACCAGCATGGCAAGCACAATGCCAATGCAGCAGATTCTGTCTATCCATTTATGTGTTGTCATAACCTACTCCATTCCGGAACGTTTTTCAAACTATCTCCATTCCAAAATATTTTCTTCAAATCAGCTCATGTATTCGCCATTATAACTTACCAAAACGGCACTATGTACCCCCGGCATTTCAGACAGGGCATTAACAAAGTCCGTATTATCGTCCTTTAAGCGAAGCTCCAGATTCAGTTCTACCATACCCCTTTGTGCACTCTTACTCTTCACTGCAACACGCCCACTCTGTTTCTCCACAAATTCCTTAGCACGGGTCTCACTGGCATGGCCGTCACACTGTAACACAAGAATGTACGGATGCGTACTCGTTTTTCTGTTGACAAAAACAAGGAGCATCAGTCCAATTACCACACTGCCAAATACGGCAAGCGGAATCATTCCTGCTGCCAGCACAATACCTGCTGCGATGGACCAGAACAAAAAGGCAATATCCAAAGGCTCCTTGATTGCAGTACGGAAACGTACAATGGAAAGCGCACCTACCATACCAAGAGACAGCACCACATTACTCGTTACTGCTAAAATAACAAGGGTCGTGATCATGGTCATCGCAATCAGAGTAACCCCAAAACCGGCAGAATACATTACCCCGGTATAGGTTTTCTTATAAATCATAAAAATAAATAAGCCGATACAAAACGCCAGTACCAGAGCAAGTACCATGTCTAAAATGCTAACGCTTGTTACATTCTCTAAAAAAGAGGATTTAAAAATATCTTGAAAAGTCATTGTTTTTCTCCTTAATTTTTTTCGTTCAAAATCATTTTACCCGTAAATCCGACAGGCGGCATATTTGGAAAATGCACCCGTATGCCGGTTTTCCAACTGCACGGCATCCCGGATAATCTCCGGCAAAAATTCATCCCATTTTACTTCCAGAATAATTTCATTATTTCCGGCAGGTATCGTCAGACAATCCGGATTTAAAAAATCCACACAGGAAAGTCCGGTCCGGATATTATAATCCAGTGTCACACGCACATTTCCAGGTGCATACACAAACGGTTCCCTGGTATAGTCCACAATGGTTCTGGGTCGTAAGCCCTCCGTTACCATTTTCGTATACAGTTCCTGCACCAAAGGACGCTCACTGCCAGGCATCCACTCCAGCCTTCCATCCACGATCCACTGTGCTTCCTCTGCACTTAAGCCTGCTGACTGCTTATTCCCAAGTCCGCCGAGCTTTGTTTTCTTCTCCAGATGGATTACTGAAGTATTGCCGTTATAATAGCGGATACGGAATTTTTCCCTGCGGCTGATTCCGTCTAATTTTTCCCGCAGTGCCCTGTCTGAAAAATCATCAAAATACAGGCTGCGAATAAAATATTTTCCATTTACCGCATGGGCATCTCTCTGTGCCACGGCCGAAAGCCGTTGCCTTATCACAAGCAAATCCGCATAACTGATTTCATGCTTCCATTCATGACGTAATTTCAATATTACTTCTCCTTTCTGCTGAGATTTTCTGAACATAAGAATACCCAAAAAGTTTGAGGAATTTGTAGAAATTATGTGAACGTACTTCGAAAAACTTATGTAAAATTTGTGAAAAATCTTTTTCAAAATAAATAAAATTATCAAAACATCCAAAATCATTCAGGCAATTCTCAAAGTTCTTTTTTGGCTGATTGCCGCAATAAGCGCTGCTTCTTTTATCACCATAGTAGCCGTATTAGCTTTCCAAGGGGATGAAATAACGTTCGATGGCATTTCGGTCATCATTGGAAATTATTCCCTGTTTCTGAATCAGGAGTATTCTTTGCAGCAATTATCCGATGAAACATTGTAAATGCAAGGCAGCTTGTATAAGAAAACACAGAGAACATTCGAAGAATGGAGAATACTATGCCAATAATATTAAGACTGAACCGGGTGATAGCGGACAGAAAAATGTTTCTCAACACACTGTCTTAGAAAGTTGGAATAGCCAATGTCAATTTGAAATCTAAAAATTTATAGGTGGTTATACCACCTCATAGGGATTTAATAAAGTCCTCCAAAAGCCTTGAAAATAAAGGATTTTTCGCAAAATGCTCACCTTATCCCTTTATACGATTTCACACGACTTTACCCTTGCTCCGAGAGATTATAAGGGCAAAAGCAAGGGCAAGAAAAACTGATAACAAGATATAACAAGGTGTGGTAATCGAGAAACTGTGATGTATGTGCGAATATATTATTTTGGAGGATTACATAATGGAAAAGTACATTTATAACGAGCAAAACGGTCTTTGGTATGAGTTGCAGGGCGATTATTATATTCCCTGCTTGGAATTACCCGCCGAAAAAGAAGAAAGGCATATCGGCGTATGGGGACAGCGGCATTTGCGGTATATCCGTCAGTATAAAAAGGTGTTCTACACCAACCTGCTGATAAGCGGCAAGCTGCAATCCCACCTTGCCGATGTTGAAGAACAGGCACAGGAACTGTTTGACCGTCTTATGAAGCAACGGGCAAAGCGTGAAGGCATTACCGAGAAACTGAAAGCTGATAATCAAATGGAATGGATTGGCAGGATGAACGCTCTGCAATCAGCGGTTACGGAAACTGTCAATGCCGAGGTGAGCTTTGTATGAGAAAGCGGAAGTATTACCTGTACCTTACAGCAGAGGAACGGCGGTATATCTTCAACGCCCTGCTTGCCTATCGCAACAAGTTGATTGCACAAGGCAGATATACGGATGTAGTTGACGAGGTTATGATAAAGTTTGCAAAATGAGCTTGTAACGCTACAATACGCAAAATTGAGGGGCGAGGTATAAACACCTTGCCCCTCAATTTATGTGCCCTAAAAATGCCTAAAAATAAAGCTTTTTAACCTTTAAATGGTTACAAAACTGCAAAATTATTTCGACTTAATTTTCAGGATGCTTTACTTCTACAAATGACTATGGTATAATACTTAAAATTTGTTTGGTGACAATCGAAGTTTGCGATTATCGGTGCGTGGCTTCGGTCACGCACTTTTTTATTGGGGTGGATTTATGCAGAATTTTGGAATGTCAATGCTATGGTTTTGGATTAGTTACATATTAGTAACTTGCGTGGGCATTGTTCATACAATAATGAATATTTACGTTCTTGGAATGAAACCTATGGACGAGAACGGTATGGGCGAGGGCTACGAAGCAACAAAGCCGTGGCATCCACTTTATAACATTATATCGTTTTCAATCTTTGGCTTTGCATATATGAACGGTCTTGCCGAGCCAACTTTGACTGAAGCTCTGATTACGGGAGCGATATGGGCAGGTATCTGTATCGTGTTCGACGTGTTCGGTTGGGTGCTTATCAAGCACCCGTGGAGCTTGTCTTTCAAGGAGTTCTACGTGGACTACCAACCTTGGATCACGCTCATATATCTTGCGATATTCGCAGGTCCTATGGTTGGATACTTATTTGTGTTGATATAAGAGGAATTTGAAATGGAGAAAAGGCCTAAAAACAAAAAGAAGGTTATAATCGTTTCGATTATAAGCGTTCTGCTTGCAATCCCGTTGATTATATTGCCCATTACAACAGTTATCGTTTATGAGTCGATTTTCGGGGACCGATATGAAACTGCATCTTGGTTGGAGTTCTCAGTAGCAGATTACGAAGGCTTGCAAATGGAGCGAAGCGACTTTCAATCTGAAGATGTGACACTCGCAGGCTATAAATATTCAAAGGAAAACCAAGAGATCAAGGGTGTTGTTGTCATCGCACACGGACTTGGTGGCGGCGGACACAACACCTATATGCCTTTTATTGATTACTTTACTTCCAACGGCTATTATGTATTTGCCTATGATGCGAGAGGTAACGACAATAGTGGCGGCGATTCCGTTGAGGGACTTCCGCAAGGTATTATCTGCCTTGATAACGCACTTCACCACGCCGTAGCAATCGAAGAATATCAAAACCTACCGTTCACTCTGTTCGGACACAGTTGGGGTGGTTACTCTGTCGGCAATGTGCTTAATATGCACCCCAAAATCAAGGCGGCGGTTATTATTGCAGGCTTTAACGAGAGCGAAGATTTGCTTGAATATCAAGGTCAGCAGATTGCAGGTGCAGGTGTACATATTCTAATGCCTTATCTAAAGCTCTACGAACGTATCAAGTTTGGTAAAGAATTCACGGCTGTATCAGCCCTTAAAGGCTTGGAGAAAACCGATGCAGGCATTATGATCGTACATAGCAAGGACGATACTACCGTTCCCACAAAGTATGGTTACGACAAATTCTACGAATCTTTTGAAAACTCCGATAGATTTGAGTTTGTACTATACGAGGATAAAGGGCACGATTATCTGTTCTACTCCGAAGCAGCTTGGGCATATCGTGAGCAGTTGAACGCCGATTATAAATCCTATGTTGAGGATAACGGCAAGGAATATAGTGCCGAAACAAAAGAAGAATTTATGAATGGGTATCTCGATAAAAAGCAATGCTTTGAACCCGATCCTATTCTTATGGGACAGGTTTTAGAAATGTTTAATGAGTATTGCACAAAATAACCACAAACTAAACACCCTGCAAGACTTCAAATCTTGCAGGGTGTTTTACTGTCTAAAATGTATGTAATCCCGCAAGGCAGGGAAACTGCCCTGCGGTGTTGTTTTCGGTGTTAAAGCTATCTTTCTCTGTCGTGGGATCGGTGCTTGGGTTTCTGCTTGCCCTCTGCCTGTAACCGTCTGAGCTGGTCACGGACACTTTGCTTTTCAGGCGGTGCATACTGTTCTTTTTCGGCGGGTCTGCGGCTTTCTTTTGCTTTGCGTTCCCATTCGGCAAGCTCACGGTTGTAGTTTTTAACTACGGCTTCTGCCTTGCGGTAGGTTGCCATAAATGCCCGTACATCGGGATAAAAAAGCCGAAGAAAGCGGTTTCCTGATCCGGAAAGTTCAAAATCAAGATATTTCTCTTGCTCTATTTTTTCTTGACGGAATACCCAAATGTGCCGATATCGGCTCCCAGTTCTTTATAAGTACCGTGGGAATATGCCATTAAACCGGTGTCGTTTAAATGGAACTTTCCGCTTTCATCCAGATAGGAATCCTCCACCTGAACACTGACTACCTCTGCCAGAAACATAGCATGACTGCCAAGCTCCTTTACTTCCACAACTTTACACTCGATATTTACCGGACTTTCTGCAATGCCCGGAGCCGAAACCACGTTGGATGTTTGCACGGTCAGCCCTGCTTCTTTAAATTTATCCACCTCTCTGCCGGACTTTACACCACAATAATCGGTTGCAAATGCCAGCTCCTTTGTCGTTAAATTTACTACAAATTCTCCGGTTTCCTTAATTATGCGGTAAGAATACCGTTCCGGACGGACGGATATGGTCAGCATAGGTGGATTAGTGCACACCGTTGCCGCCCAGGCAATCGTAATAATGTTTGGTTTTTCTCCCGGACGTGCACAGCTTACCATCACTGCTGGCAGGGGATATAACATATTTCCTGGTTTAAAGGTTACCTTTGCCATAACTTTGCCTCCTAAAATTTTTCTTGATTTTCTCTTTTATCTATAATAAAATAATTTTCAGCAAATTTCAACAAAGGGAGGAAACTTTTATGGCAGAAAACTCAAAACCATCTTTCTCTGCCCGTCTGAAAAATCTCTGGTCCTATTTCACTACCTATGAAAAGGTCTGGTTTTTCAGCATTCTTATTTTAGCCGTTATTTTTTCCTTTATTTTTCCGGAAGAAGACACAAATGGCATTCACGGCGGTCTCATCATGGGACTCTATCTTGCAGACACATTTCTCAATATTTTATGCGAACTGCTGATTTCCAAGCAAAGCAAATGGAATTTCATCGTTTCCGTTTTTGTCGAGCTGGTAGAAATCCTCATCTGCATTGTCTTGTCCTACCGCTTTGCCACAATGGCTGTCACCTTATTTTTCTGGCTGCCGATTGATATTATCAGTTTTATCAACTGGCACAGACACCCAGATCAGCAGGAAGAAGATGTTACCAAGGTTCGAAAATTAAACGGCTGGATGGCAGTTGCCGTCATTACCGGAATTGTCGTATGGACCATTGTGGTTGGCTGGTTCTTATCCGGTCTGGATATCACAACTGATTTATTTGGTGATAATGAAGTTCTTGCTAATGTCGTTTGCTACATCGATGCCTGTGTTTCCGCTGTGGGTATTGCAAACGGTGTATTTATCCTGCTTCGTTTCCGCGAACAGTGGATTGCCTGGTACATCAGTGCCATTTTAGAAGCTACCATTAACATTTTGTCCGGTCAATATGTACTGCTTGTACTGAAGGCAGGCTACTTAACCAATACTACTTATGGCTATATCAAGTGGAGCCGGTACATAAAGGAGCATAAGGAAGCTCAAAATGCTACCACACTATTTTAACGGAATTTCTTTTTGATGATATTTCAAACAATATACATATAGTGAAAGAGGAACACCAGGCATCCGGTGTTCCTCTTTCACTATATCTATCTTTTCCCTTTAAAATTCTTCTTCCTCTTCGCCTTCTCTTACATTATCCGGTGTAAACTCCATCAGATTTGGAATTTTGGCACAGGTTGGACATTCCTCATCCAGACCGTCACCAAACAGCTTCGGTTCCTCGGCTACCATTTTTCCTTCTTCAAACTTTGGTTTCACGGCACCGCCGCCGTTCGACATACGTCCGTCTAAAAAAGCAATTAAATCTTCAATTTTCTGTTCCTGATTTTTTTCGTCCATTACAATTACCTCCGTTTTTTTCTCAGATTTTTTTCAAAGAAATCATTTCGAGACACCTTTTATTCTTCTGATAATACTCCTGATATATTCCTATTCTCCCCATTTCTTTTTTAATCTGTGTCTTACAAAAATAAAAGTAACCAGATGTGCCAGAAACGTTAAGCTCCAGCTGATTGGGTAAGAAATATATACAGTTTCAATGGTGTGGAACTCCTCTATCCGGAATATCGTAGCAATCCAGAGCAGTCGAAATGCACAGGCTCCAAGAAGAGATACTATCATCGGAGCTACAGAATAGCCAAGTCCTCGAAGTGCTCCTACCATTACGTCCATCATACCGCACAAAAAATAGGTGGCACAGATAATATTAAGCCGCACCAATCCGGCTTCCACCACCAGCGCACTGTCCCCACTATCCGTATAAATCCGAAGCAGCGGTTCGGCAAACAGGCGCACTATCATGCTCATTCCAAAGCCAATAATAATAACACATCCTTCTGCAGAAAGCAGAATTTTATTAACTCTTTTATATTTTCCTGCACCTACATTCTGTCCCATAAAGGAAATTGCTGCCTGATAAAAGGCATTCATTCCCACATAAACAAAGCCCTCTATATTAGATGCCGCTGTATTTCCGGCAACCACAATGTTGCCAAACGAGTTAACGGAAGACTGGATTACCACGTTTGAAAGTGAAAAGAGCATTCCTTGAAAACCTGCCGGAAGACCAATCTGCATAATCTGGCCAAGCTTGCCTTTATGAATGCCAAGCTTTTTTAAATCCAGTCGGATGCCGCCCTGCTCTTTTAACAAACAGCGTACCACTAAGGTGGCAGAAATCACCTGGGAAATAACCGTGGCAATACCAACACCGAACACACCCCAGTGGAAAACAATAACAAAAACCAGATTCAGCACAATATTGACAACACCTGCAATACTTAAAAAGTACAACGGACGCTTGGTGTCACCCACGGCACGCAAAATGGAACTGCCAAAATTGTATACAAGAGTTGCCGTAATACCGGCAAAATAGACACGCATATAGATAATTGCCAGAGAAAGTACCTCCGGAGGTGTCTGCATCCACTCAAGAATCACCGGTGCACCGACAATACCGATTACAGTCAGCAGGACACCTCCAATTAAGCTTATTGTCATTGCGGTATGAACCGTCTCCTGCAGTTCATCTTCTTTTTTTGCTCCAAAATATCTTGCAACCAGTACATTGGCACCAATGGAAAGACCAATAAACAAGTTTGTCAGCAGATTAATCAGGGATGATGTGGAGCCGACTGCTGCCAGGGAATCATCTCCGTCAAACCGCCCTACTACTACGATATCCGCTGCATTAAACAAAAGCTGCAAAATACTTGAAAATATTAATGGCACTGCAAACAGCAGCATTTTTTTTACAATAGAACCATTACACATATCCATTTCATATTTCTTTTTCTCTTTTTGACTCATCTTTTTAATATCCTTCTTTCCAAATCTATCTTGATATGTTATCATAAAAAATAGTAAAATGCAATCCAAAAAAGGAGGATGTTCATGAGCGAAGAATTAACCTTGAAAGATTTAATGACCATGAAGGATTTTGAACAGGAGTTAGACCGTTCCTTCAAAAAGATTTTTCCGGGAGACATGGTAACCGGAACCGTTATCGGTATTTCCGACACCGAAGTTACCTTGGATTTAAATTATTATGCCGAAGGTATCATTCCGCTGGCAGAATTAAGCAACGACCCACGCTTTTCCATTAAGGCAGATGTCCAGTTAGGCGAAACGATTACCTCTATGGTCATGCATGAAAATAAAGAGGGGGCACTGATACTTTCCAGAAAAAAGGCAGATGATGTATTAGCCTGGGATAAATTAAAAGAAATGCAGGAAGCCGGCACCGTAGTTACCGTAAAAATTGCCGAAGCATTTCCGGCAGGTGCCATCACCTACCTGGAAGGAATCCGTGCTTTTATCCCTGCCTCCAAGCTTGCCCTTACCTTTGTGGATGAGCCTGCCACTTTTATCGGTCAGACAGTACAGGCACTGATTCTTACCGTAAACAAAAAGGAACAGAAGCTCACGCTTTCTGTAAAAGATGCCTTAAAGGAGCAGGAGCAGCAGGAACGCACCAGCCGCATTGCCCGTCTTGTGGTCGGCACAGTAATTTCCGGAACCGTAGAACAAATTATGCCATATGGTGCCTTTGTTTCCATCGGAAACGATTTAAGCGGTCTACTGCACATTTCCCAGATTTGCGGCAGACGTTTAAAGTCTCCAAGTGAGGTTCTTAAGGTTGGTGATGTCATCAACGTTAAAATTATTGATGTAAAAGACGGCAAAATCAGTCTCAGCAAAAAAGCAGTAGAGGAAGATGCCGAGATTTCCGAGGAAGTAGAGGAAGCTGCACCGGAACAGTATGTGTTTGAAGATAAGAGTGCTTCCACGACGATGGCATCATTATTTGCAAATATCAAGCTGTAACACCGTAAAAATATTCTTACAAGCTAAAGTGCCCCAAACCGTTTCAAGTCAGAATGGTTTGGGGCATTTTAATCAATTTTTTTCTATTACACTGTATTTGTAGGTATCATTCCAGTTGCGACGAATTACAATTTCAGCAGTTAGGTTTGTGTTATCGAAAACAATGGACCACTGAGTATTACTTGTAATGTCAGTTTCACTTGGTTCCTGTGAAGCAGCCTTTAAAGCATCCCACGCAGTAGCGTAAGTGAGATTATCTTTCTGCTCGTCAAAAACCTTTTTAATTGCATCATATCTTTCTTTTCCGTGACCATATATATCATTTCTCTGGTTTGGCAATACCTTATCTGCATAAATTGTATAGAAATTTGTTACAACATCAACAGAAGTTGCTACCAGCTCACGAGTTTCGCTCTCACAGTCCCATTCAACAACCCTTCCGTCGCCGGATGCATCATTGATATAAAAGTGGTAATCCTTGCCGGAAGAAGCAAACATGTCATAACCTTTCAGAAGCTCAACTGCTTCCTCGGTTGTCGCAGCTCGGTCAAGCACTAAACGTATCGCAAGTGTTGTAAAAATATTGTCTTTTTCCGTTTGCTGGAAAACAGGCTCACTATCCACAACAAGAACTGCTATAGAAACACCTTTTTCATTGATACCGTCAAGGCATATAAACGGAACGGTCAAAGTGGCAAGTTTTTTGGTCATACCGGCTAATGGCTTATCGGCACTTACATTGTTTAAAGCTGCAAAAGCAATTGATTTGTAGTAATTTTTAGGCGAACAGTATACAAGCATTGCTGAGGTATTCTTTTTAAAATCATAGTTACGACCCATTAAGTTATTTCCATCCGCAGTTGTCATACCGAAAGCAGAACACGAAAAAGACGGTGTATCCATTTTAATAGGCAGTAAAGGTAACGATTCTTTTAATATTGCATCAAACATATCCTGATTGCTTTCAATGCCATACTCTATAATATCTTCAATGCTATAATCGTACTTGATTTCCATTGTGTAAAGATCATACTCATCCTCATAGGAAGTAATCTTCTGAATGGAATTAATTGTACTGAGGCGCGATGCGTAAATGCATACAAAGGCTAATAACAAAATTAAAATGACAGCTATAATCCCAAGGACAGACCATAAAATAATTTTTTTTGCTTTTTTCATATTTACCTCCCTAATTTAATAATGTACTCTCTGAATTTTCGGAATGAAGCATTCCTTGCGTTCCTTTATTCTTCGATGGATGTCTTTTTATGTACAATCACCGTTTCATCCAGACAGGTAAAGCATTCGTCCACTTTTTTCTTATCCATCTTTGGTGTAAGCAGACTTACCACCGGCACTACAACCATGCCTGCCAGCATGGCAACTGCACCGGCATTGATTGGAGAAGCAATAAATGAAAAGAACAGGTTGGCAACGGTAATGCCTACGCCCACTGCAAAGCTTGCCCAGACGGCAGCTTTGGTAACGCCCTTCCAGTACAGACCGTACATAAACGGTGCCAGAAATGCTCCGGCCAGTGCTCCCCACGAAATACCCATCAGCTGTGCAATGAAAGTTGGAGGATCCAGTGCAATTACCACGCTGACAACAATAAAGAAAACAAGCATGATTCTCATGCAGAGCAGCTGCTTTTTCTCACTCATGTTTTTTACAATGTTGTCCTTGATTAAATCCAGAGTAAGTGTGGAGCTAGAGGTCATGACAAGCGAGGATAACGTAGACATGGATGCCGATAACACAAGCACAATCACCACACCAACTAAAATGTCCGGCAGAGTGGACAGCATTTCCGGCACAATGGCATCATAGATTACACTGCCATTTTCATTGTGTATGGCAGGTGTGTCAAACAAACGTCCAAAACCGCCAAGAAAATAACAGCCGCCGGAAACAACAATGGCAAACAACGTAGAAATAATGGTTCCGGATTTAATAGATTTTTCATCCTTAATGGCATAAAACTTATGTACCATCTGCGGCAGTCCCCAGGTTCCGAGAGACGTAAGCACCACAACACCCAGAAGATTTGGTAAATCCGGGCCAAAGAATGAGGTGAACGCTCCTTTTTGCCCGAGTGTCTGTGGAACATCGCTTTCCAGTTCTGCCAGATTCTTAACAGCTTCGTAAAATCCACCCTGACCATTTAATACTGCCGCAACAACTGCGATAATACCAAACAGCATGATGATTCCCTGAATGAAATCGTTAATTGCCGTTGCCATATAGCCGCCCAGAATAACATATACTCCGGTCAGTGCTGCCATGGCGATAACACAGACAACATACGGAATGTCAAATGCCATACCAAACAGTCGGGACAGACCGTTGTAAACCGATGCCGTATACGGTATCAGGAAAATAAAGGAAATCGCAGATGCCGCAATACGCAAGCCATTGGAATCATAACGTTTTCCAAAATAATCCGGCATTGTCGCTGCCGATAAATGCTTGCTCATGACACGGGTTCTGCGTCCTAACACAATCCAGGCAAGCAAAGAACCGATTACAGCATTTCCGATACCAATCCAGGTAGCAGAAAGACCATACTTGTAACCAAACTGTCCGGCATACCCTACAAATACAACCGCCGAAAAATACGAGGTTCCGTAGGCAAATGCCGTCAGCCACGGTCCTACGCTTCTTCCTCCCAGCACAAAATCATTGACATTCGTGGCGTGTTTTCTGGAATACACACCAACAGCAATCATAATTGCAAAAAAAATGACTAAAAAAATGATTTTTGTAAGCATTTTCTTTTTCTCCTTTTTTCCTTTTTTGCGAATGCAGACAGGGAATCTTTCCTTTTCCGTTTATTTAAGTCCGAGCAGACGCTTTGCATTGCCAAAAAGAATATCGTTTTCCACATTCTGCGGCAGGGAAAGCTCTTTTATCCACCGGATTCCTCTTGCCATGTCACTCCATGGAGAGTCGGTTGCAAACAACAGTTTATCCGAACCATGCTTCTCCAAAATTTGCAAAAAGCGTTCCTTTGAAATATAATCATAAATAAATGCCGTATCCAGCCAGACATTTTCTCCGGCAAGATACTCCTGCACTTTTTCCCACTGCTGCCAGCCGCCATAATGTGCCAGTACTATTTTTTCCGGATGAATGGCATCTAACACCTTACGCATGCGCTCCGGTGGGCAATGCACCGGCTCCGGAAGTCCGATATCCACACCTGCATGGGTAATAATAATCAGCCCAAGCTCACTGGCATATTCGATGATTCTCATAAAACGGATATCGTCAATCATCACCCCCTGATAATCCGGGTGAATCTTGATACCTTGAAATCCGAGCTCTTTTATGGTATTCAGTTCTTTTTTATAGTCCTCACAGTCCGGATGGATGCCTCCAAAGGAAAGCAGCCTGCCCGGATACTGCTCATTGACGCTTTTGGCAAAGCTTAAAATACTCTCAAACTGGGATGGCTTTGTTACCACCGGAAGAATAACGGACAAATTCACCCCACAACGCTCCATGGAAGCGAGTAGTCCCTGTAAGGTGCCATCCGTTGCCGCTTTGATGTTTCCCTTTTTTTCTAAATTTTCTATTGTTCTTGCAGCAATTTTATCTGGAAAAACGTGAGTATGGAAATCAATTACCATGGTGTTCTCCATTCTGGAAACGTCATAAACCTTTGATGAACGTCCCTGTTATTTTGTCAGTTCCTTTGATGCAATCAGTTCTACGCCGGCTTCTTTAAGCACCTGTGCTGCCGCCTTTAAATCAGCCGTTTTGATAACAATAGAAGCATCGTCATTTCCGGTTGCCAGTGCGTAGGTATATTCTATATTGATTCCTGCCTTACAGATGGCATCCAGCAGCACCTGCAGCTGACCTACCTGATGGGACAGCTTCACGGCAAGCACCGGTGTCAGCATGGCAGTAAAATCTTTTGCCTTTAATGCTTCCTTTGCCTTTTCCGGTTCGGAAACAATCATACGAAGCAGTCCATAGTCACTGGAGTCTGCCAGAGACAGGGAAATAATGTTAATATCTGCTTCTTTGATGGCTTCCAGCACATCCTCCAGTCTGCCGGTACGGTTTTCAATAAACACAGATAACTGATTGATAAACATAAAATAACCCCTTTCTCTTATAATTATACAATTTTTCTCTTATCAATTACATGAACTGCTTTGCCCATGCTTCGCTCAATGGTCTTAGGCTCTACAAGCTTTACCTTGACCGCCAAACCGATGCCCTGCTGAATTGCATGAGCAATCCGCTTTGTCAGGCTTTCCAATTCACTGATTTTATCCGAGAAGAATTTTTCATCTACCTCCACCTGAACTTCGAGGGTATCAAGATTATTGACACGGTCTACAATCAGCAGGTAATACGGAGCAGCTTCTCCGATTTCAAGCAGTGCAGCCTCTACCTGGGATGGGAACACATTAACACCACGGATAATCAGCATGTCATCGGAACGACCCTTGAAACGACTGATTCTAGCCAGCGTTCTTCCGCATTCACACTTGTCGTAGCTGATGCTTGTCAAATCCTTGGTGCGATAACGAATCAGCGGAAGTCCCTCTTTGGTAAGGGTCGTAAACACCAGCTCACCTGTTTCATTTTCTCCAAGTGGCTGTAAGGTCTTCGGATCCACAATTTCAGGGAAGAAATGGTCCTCATATACATGAAGCCCTTTGTGATAAATACAGTCACACGCAACCCCCGGTCCCATAACCTCTGACAGACCATAAATATCAAACGCATTGATATGCAGTTTTTCTTCAATCTGTAAACGCATCTGCTCCGTCCACGGTTCGGCACCGCAGATGGCTGCCTTTAATTTGATTTTGTCAAGGTCACCGTCTGCCTCTAAGGTTTCTGCAATATGCAGCAGGTAGGACGGCGTACAGGCAATGGCAGTTGCACCAAAATCTTTCATCATGGTAGTCAGCTTCTTTGTGTTTCCGGTAGACATTGGTACTACCGTGGCTCCTAAGTGCTCGGCACCATAATGGGCACCCAGACCTCCGGTAAACAGACCGTAACCATAGGCAATCTGAATCACGTCATCCCGGTTTAAACCTGCCTGAGAAAAGGCTCTTGCCACACACTCTGCCCAGATGTCAATATCTTTTCTGGTATAGGCAACCACCGTTGCCTTTCCAGTAGTTCCACTGGAAGCATGAACTCTTACAATTTCTGACTTTGGAACCGCCAAAAGACCAAATGGATAAGTATCACGCAAATCATCCTTTGTAGTAAACGGCAGCTTACTGATATCCTCGATGCCGTTAATATCACCCGGCTCGATGCCTACTGCCTGCATTTTTTTGCGGTAGTACTCCACGTTATGATACACCCGATCCACCGCTTTTTTGAGACGCTTGCTCTGCAGTTCACGCAGTTCGTCCCTGCTCATACACTCTTTTGCTTCATTCCAAATCATGTTTGTATGTCAATCCTTTCCTGCAATTTTATGTTATGTAACTATCATCATGTTACTATTCAGCCCTCAAATCCAAGCAAAAATGCCTTTTTATTGATTTCTACGGTTTTGGGCGGCACTGTTTTTTCAATGACTTCCAGCCATGCTTCTCTGGAAAAGTCCATGTGCTTTGCAGCCACGCCAAGCACAATAATATTAAACACCTTGGAATTTCCAAGCTTTAAAGCTTCGTCCATTGCCTTTACCTTCAATACCGTATGCTCTTTTTCCAGATTTTCGATAATGTTGTCCGGGTATTCTGCCATACCGGTGACTACGGTAATCGGGTCAATCCGGTAATCATTGACCACAATAACACCATCCTTCTTTAAGAAGTGGGCATAACGAAGTGCCTCCAGACGTTCAAAGGCAATCAGCACATCTGCCTGTCCCTCTTCTACAATCGGCTCTGCCACCTTTTCGCCATAGCGTACAAAGGTGACAACGCTTCCGCCACGCTGTGCCATACCGTGTACCTCCGACAGTTTGACATCATAGCCTACTGCCACAGTAATTCCTCCAAGGATGCGGCTAGTAAGAAGGGTTCCCTGACCGCCGACACCAACAATCATAATATTTTTTGTCTCTTTCATTGTTCTCTCCAATCTATGCCTCTACCGTTTCAATCGCACCAAACTTACAAAGCTGCTTACACAAACCACAGCCGTTACACATGGTTGCATCAATTGCAATTGTGCCGTCCGCCCTTTTGGTCAGCGCCGGGCAGCCCGGGCGCAGGCAGGCACCGCATTTTTTACACTTATCTGCTACTGCGGCACACTTTGTTGTAAACTTGTTGCACTTTAACAATACACAAGGAGACTTGGTAATAATTACGGAAACCTCATCCTTTGCAACTTCTTCCTTAATTACCTTTTCCAGTGCCGCAATGTCAAACGCATTGACTTCTACTACATTTTTAATGCCCATGGCACGGCACAGGTTTGGAATGTCGATTGCCGGAACCACTTCTCCCATCAAGGTTTTTCCGGTTGCCGCATGATCCTGGTGACCGGTCATTCCGGTGGTAGAGTTATCTAAAATCATTACCGTGCCGGTGCCCTGATTATATACCATGTTCATCAGGGAATTCACACCGGTATGCATAAAGGTAGAGTCACCGATTACTGCTACCCAATTTTTGATATAATCCTTTCCTTTTGCCTTTTCCATACCATGCAGCGTGGAAATGCTGGCACCCATGCACACGGTAGTATCTACAACACTAAGCGGAGCCACAGCACCAAGGGTATAGCAGCCGATATCGCCTGCGGCATGAATTTTTAACTTGTTTAATACCGAGTACACACTTCTGTGCGGACAGCCCGGACATAAAATCGGAGGACGTGCAGGAACCTTTGCTGCTGCCGTTGCTTCCACATTTTGTCCAAGCACTGCCTTACGCAGCATATTGGCACTGTATTCGCCCTGCACGGTAAAGATTTCCTTACCAAGGCACCGGATTCCCCAGGACTTGATCTGTTCCTCAAAGACCGGCTCTAATTCTTCAAATATATAGAGAGTTTCTACTTTTTTTGCAAACTCTTCAATCAGCTTTCTTGGAAGCGGATGTACCAGACCAAGCTTTAACACACTTGCCTCCGGACACGCCTCTTTCACATACTGATAGGCAATACCGCTTGTGATAAAGCCTATTTTGGTATCATTTAATTCCATGCGGTTGACCGGCAGACGGCAGGCATCCTCTGCCATTTTTTTCAGACGCTGTTCTACAAACACATGACGACCTTTGGCATTTCCCGGCATCATCACAAATTTTGCCGGATTTCTTTCATATACCTTATCTTCCGGAACTTCTCTGTCCTTTAAGGTCACAGGTCCCTGGGAATGTGCCAGACGGGTTGTGGTTCTGACAATCATTGGTGTGTCATACTTTTCTGACAATTCAAAAGCAAGCTTGACAAACTCTTTTGCTTCCTGGGAATCGGACGGCTCTAATACCGGCACCATAGCTGCTCTTGCCACGCAGCGGGTATCCTGCTCATTCTGGGACGAATAAAGTCCAGGGTCATCTGCTGCCACCAGTACCAGACCACCGTTGACACCACTGTAGGAAATGGTATAAAGCGGATCTGCTGCTACGTTTACGCCAACATGCTTCATGGATGCCATGGAACGCACACCACTGATGGAAGCACCAATGGCAACCTCCATGGCTACCTTTTCATTTGGTGACCATTCGCAGTAAATTTCCGGATACTTTACTACATTTTCACTGATTTCGGTACTCGGTGTTCCCGGATATGCTGCCGAAACCTTTACTCCTGCTTCATAGGCACCACGGGCAATTGCCTCGTTGCCTAACATGATTTTTGTTTCACTCATTGCTCTCTTTCCTTTCGTGTGCTTCTGATTTTTTCTTTTCTCTGCCATTTTCCCTGACAGTTGAACGGCTTCTATGTATCAGACTTTTTTTGCAGCAGCCTTTTTTGCTTCTGTACGTCATTCTGTATCAACCTAAATTCTGCTCCTCTACCAGCTTATCTGCTCCGTAAATTTCACGAAGCTTCGGCTTTTCAATTTTTCCGGTTGGATTTCTCGGAATGTCCGCAAAAATAATTTTGTGCGGACGCTTATATCTTGGCAGCTTTAAACAGAATTCATTGACTTCCTCTTCGGTCAGAGTGAAGCCGGCTTTTACTTCAATAATTGCTGCTGCAATTTCTCCCAGACGCTTGTCCGGCAGACCAATGACTGCCACATCATGTACCTTGTCGTTTGTACGGATAAAATCTTCAATCTGCACCGGATACAGGTTTTCACCGCCACTGATGATAACATCCTTTTTGCGGTCTACCAGGAAAATAAATCCATCTTCGTCCTCCTGTGCCATATCTCCGGTAAACAGCCAGCCGTCTTCCAGAACCTCACGGGTTGCCTTTGCATCATGGTAATAACAGGTCATAACGCCCGGTCCTTTGACTGCCAGTTCACCAATGGCACCCTTTGGCACGGTATTGCGGTTTTCATCCACAATTCTGACTTCCCAGCCATAACCTGCTTTACCGATGGCACCCACCTTGTGGATATTTTCCACGCCAAGATGAACACAGCCCGGTCCGATGGACTCGGAAAGACCATAGTTGGTATCGTACTGGTGATTTGGAAAAATACTCTTCCATTTTTTAATTAAACTCTGCGGAACCGGCTGTGCACCGATATGCATGAGCCGCCACTGGGAAAGTTCATAATCCTTTAAGTTGACCCTGCCGCTTTCGATTGCCTCTAACAAATCCTGTGCCCATGGCACAAGCAGCCAAACGATGGTACATTTTTCTCTGGAAACTGTTTCTAAAATAAATTCCGGCTTTGTTCCCTTTAATAAAATTGCCTTGCCGCCAGAAATTAGGCTTCCGAACCAGTGCATTTTCGCACCGGTATGATACAGCGGCGGAATGCAGAGGAATACATCCTCTTTTGTTTGTCCATGATGGTTCTGCTCCACATAACAGGAATGCACCAGACTTCTGTGCTTATGTAAAATTGCCTTTGGAAAACCGGTAGTTCCCGAAGAAAAATAAATTGCTGCATCATCCTCATCCGTTAATGGAATATTTGGTGACTGACTGGAGCAATTGGCAGAAAGGGAGGTGTAATCGTCCGCAAAGCTTGGACATCCCTCTCCGACATAAATCAGAAGTCGACCCTTGCTGATGCGATCTGCTATTTCTTCCACACGACCGATAAAAGCTTCTCCAAAGACTAAAATATCGGCTTCCGCAAGATTAACACAATATTCTATTTCATCGGAAGAATAGCGAAAATTAAGCGGCACTGCAAGAGCACCCGTCTTTAATATGCCAAAATAAATTGGCAGCCATTCTAAACAGTTCATCATTAAAATAGCAACCTTGTCACCCTTTTTTATACCACGTTGAAGCAAAAGGTTGGCAAAACGGTTTGCCTTTTCATTAAACACGCTCCATGTAATTTCCCTGCGATAGCTTGTCTTTGGATTCGGCTCAATAAGCTCGTACTCTTTCCATGTTACCCGTCTGTCTTCTTTAATTTCCGGATTAATTTCCACCAGACAGATATCATGTGGAAATTCTCTCGCATTTTTCTCTAGAAACTCTGTAATTGGCATTTTTTTACTCCTACTATGATTTTATTTGTTTGTGTAAAGTAAATTTCCAAACCCGCTGTCAATACTTACCTGTCAACAATTGTTTTCTATTCTTTTTTACTTTAACGCTTTCTCCTGTTAAACCATTATAGCATTGAATTCACGGAAGGTCAACAAAAAAAGAGTGAAAACTGCGGTTTTCCGCATTTTCACTCTAAAAGAGATACGACTGCCAACAAATTTTCTGCTTTTGCATATAACAGCTTTTTGGTTTCTGCATCCGGCTCATCCTGATCCGGTATCATGACCGGCAGACAGCCTGCCCGGTATGCCGCCAGAATCCCTGCCGGAGAATCCTCCAATACCATGCAATTTCCCGGTTTTTCACCAAGCTTTTCAGCCGCATACAGATAAATATCCGGCTCCGGCTTTCCACGTTCCACCATATAACCGCTCACCAGCTCATCAAAACTTTGCTGAAGCCCAACCGAGGCTAAATAACGCACGGTTCGCTCCATTGGAGATGAGGTTGCAATGGCAGTTTTAATGCCATGCTCTTTTAAATAATTTAACAGTTCTCGGATGCCGGGTTTTACCGTTACACCTTCTTTTTCCACAAACGCATCCATCAATTCGATACGTTTTGCACGAATGGCGTCATAATCCACAGCGTTTCCAAAATAGGACTGCATTCTGGCACGTCCGGCATCCCGGTTAAGACTCCGCATTCCAAGTGCCTGCGTCTTTGTCATAGGGTAGCCAGAGGCAATGGCTGCCTCCTGCCAGAACCAGGTATATAATTTTTCGGTGTCAAGCACCAGTCCGTCCATATCAAACAGTATAGCCGTTATAGAATTCATTGAACCTATCTTCCTTTTGCTGTTGTCTTCCATACTTTTCTTCACAAATTTCACGGTAAAATGCTGCGGTAGCTGCTTCCATATACGGTTTTACCCATAAGACACCGATTCCGCAGGTAAACAATGCTGCCAGCAGAATCCAGCCGATAAAACTGATTTCCAGACAAAACAAACGCCAGCGATTTCCGTTCATCAGCTCTTTTGACTTTGTAATTGCCTCATTTGGTGTCAAATCCGGATTTTCTAATAAAATATACGCTGTCATGGCATAGCCGTAAGAAGCATAAATTCCCGGAATCACAAACAGCAGCGACCATAAAAACGTATACACCGTGCGCAGGATCTGCATGAGAAATCCGGCTCCTAATCGGCTGAATTCGGAAAACAAATCTGTAAAGGATGCCGGCTTACCGTCTACCAGATTCAGATTAAACCTTGCATAGCCGAGCGTTGCCGCACCACCTACGATAAAATGCAGTAAAGAAAAGGCAATCGCCAAAAATCCCATAACGGAAAGAAAAAGCATGACCCCAAACTGAAATTCTTCCGGAATAATACCATTCAAATCAGCGAAGCTGTCATAATTACTGCTTCCTGAGCTGCTGCCTCCCATTATTCCTGCGCCAAGCAATGATGCCACAAAGCCGGTGCCGACTGCCTTGCCCCAGTTGCCTTTAAGAACTTCTCTTGCTGTTTGTTTAAAATTTGATGCATACATCATAATGTTATCCTCCCACCTTATACTATGTTCCATTTCGGAGCTTTTTGGGATGGTGAACAGAAATTCGTGTAAACGATTTTTGTTCGCCCATCAGGGCTTAGTTGTGGCGCTCTTATCCGGACGCCTATTTTACTTCATACTTTTGATTAAATTTATCCAGCAAAAGCGCTGCTACAATTCCAACCGCAAGGCATGCCAGATTGATAAGGCAGCTGCCCACAGAATCCGTAAAGCTCTGAATCGGAATAATCATAATGGTTGCCGCAATAACCACACCAACAATGGCATGGAATGCCACAGAATAATGCTTTTTAAACAGCATATCCACCGCCTTGGCAAACAGCAGTACGGTTGCCACAGCACCGATACCACCAGGAATCAGTACACCAAAATCAAAATCGCCTATGCCGGCCACAAAAGGCTCATAAAGTCCAAGCGGCATCAGTGTAGTGGAAAAACTCATGCCCGGTGCAATGACGCTCAGTGCAAGACAGACACCACAGAAAATATACCAGCCAAAATTCGGAGTAATATTCACATGAAGTACCTTAAGACTGATTAACAGAGCAAACACCACTACCATGGCAATTCCCATGGAAATGTATGATTTTTTATCTCTTCCCTGCTCCCCTGCTTCCCGGAATAATGACGGCAGCATACCGGCAATCAGGCCGATAAATAGGCATATCGATGGATTTTCATACCGTTCCAGAAAAAAGCCAAGCAGCTTTGCCACACAGATAAATCCGATGACACCACCAATACCGATTGGCAGAAGCTTTGGAAAATGACTTTTTAATTTTCGGAACGGATCTGCCAGAAATTCCATAATAATAGTATAAACACCAAATACAACGCAGAGCACGCCGCCGGAAATGCCCGGAAGCACGGCTCCAAGTCCAATTAAGGTACCTTGTAATACCCGCAGTATAAAATTTGACATATGTAGTCCTCCTGATTTTCTTTATAAGCTCTCAAAAACTCCAACTTTCTGCAAAAGAAAGCGAATGACAGAATTTCCTCCATCATCCGCTATTCATTGTACCACATTAAAAATACAAATACAAATATAATCTAAAAAACTTAAGGTCAGTCTTTTCGTAACAGTTACTGTTCACTCGTGCCAAGTTCCGGTAACCTTTCATTTTCCTGTCTGTTTTGCAGCAAGACAGCAAATTTGTTTTCAGCGTTTAAAACCAGCACACCCCGTTTTCATCCAGAGTTGCCGAAGTTGTTTCATCCACAGAAACGGATGCTCCATTGCTTCCCAAATAGATGACTTTCGCCGAAAGTCCCGAAGGCATTTTAACCACCACTACCGATTCTCCGTCTACGGTTACATTCAGATAACGTTCCGCAATAACTGTTGCAGAGCGGCTGGAACCAATCGAAGAAAAGTTTTTGCAGTGTGTTACTTCCTGGGTCATGCCGCCAGATGGCATAATTGCGACTACCGAACCGCCGTCATAGCGATATCCCTGTTCGGTATCAATAGCGGAGTTACCTCCGGAAGTAGAAATAATTACTGTGTTTCCACCGGAAAATACAATACCTTCATAGGAGGTTCTGCTGTTGGAGTCCATTCCGTCACCGGAACAATAAACATAAATATTACCGCCGGAAATGGTAATTGCCGTTCCACTTGTTGCAGTTCCATTGATTCCGTCATCCTTGGCATTAATAGAAATATTGCCGCCAGAAATTACAACATTGGTGCCTTCGATTCCTTCATAGCTGTTTAAAACAGTAACACTGCCATCTGTCACCATTACTGTGGAATCTGCATGGATGCCATCATCATTGCTGTAAAGTGACACTATTCCGCCACTGATGAAAATGTTTCCTTTTGCTTTCTCTCCATTTTCAAGCGTTTCGGAAGTATCTGCATGAATGGAATCATCATAGGATTTAATCGTAATGGTTCCGGATTTTATATAGATTTCATTGGCTGCTTTAATGCCCCTGGTCGAATGATCGCCCTTATCGGTATTTCCATCATTCATGCCGCCAAAATCGCCGGGACCGCCGGGACCCACATGACCTTCCATGCCGCCGGATGGCTCTGTTGTATAATTTGTCCATCCGTAGGAAATATTGTTGCCCCTGCTTTCCAGTGCAAACGTATCATATTCACCATTTATTGTCAAATAATCCGTCACTGCAAGATACTCCGCTTCCTGCCCCTGCTCCATATCCGACGAATAAATATAAAACTGCATTTTGCTGTATTCTTCTTTTTTAGGGAAGGAATAATAGTAATAATTGCTCCGTCTCTGGGATACTTTCGAATGATATTCCGCATTTACCCAGACATAATCCTCATCCGAATTATAATATTTCACAGAAAATTTCCAATTTTTATTTATTGAACGAATGTAATAAAGCTTTTCTGCCACTGCGGTAATTTCTTCGGAATAGTTCGAGTATTTATCCGTATAAATATTCAGCTTGGTTGCCGCATCTTCCACAATCACATCATATGCGGCATCCAGCCCATCACAGGCGGCATAAATGGTACAGCTTCCTCCGGCGATTAAAATGGTTCCTCGTTGGTTTCCTTTGGAAGAAATATCACTGTTTGTTGTCTTGATTCCGTCCCCTGCGGTTGCAATCAGTGTAACCGTGGCATTTTCCAGCGTTACGCTGTCATTGCCTCTCAGGGCATTATTCTTACACTGTACTATCAGTGTCAAATTTTTTACTTCTAAATCATCCTTGGTATGAATCCCATTGTTATTTTCAGAAACAACTGTAAGCTCACCCTTTCCGGCAAGCTTCAAGTCCGTCTTTGAATAAATGGCACCTGCCTTTTCTTCGGTATTTTCTGTATCAACGGCTTCTCTTATATCATAAATATAGTTTTGGAACTCTTTTTTTGCCGTAATCGTCACCTTGTCGCCACTTAGCACAACGATTGGATTGGTACTGTCACTGATAAGTGACAATCCCTTAAGCTCCAGTTCAAATTTGTAATCATCTCCTGCGTCAATGACAATGTTCCCTTTCATCTGCCCGGATATGGAATACACTGTATTTTCTGCGAGTCCACGAAAGATTATTGTATTGCCATCTATGCTGTAACAGTCCTGCGTTCCGGATATGCAGGTTAGCGTAACACCCTCCGGCTCTGCCGTAGGAATATTTTCCGCTTCTTTTTCCGGCTCTGCCGTCGGCGTGTTTTCTGCTTCTTTTTCTGGCACTGGTGTTTCGAAAAATCCTGCGTACAAATCCTTGGTAATATCGTCTCCAAAAGAGGTTTGTTCATCCCCAAGCTCTATCTGCACACTTTCTGACAGCTTGTCAGGTTCTTTATTCACATCCGTTCTGGAACAGCCCGCCAAAAGACAGACCACGCTAAAAAGTATGACTGCATTTTTTCTTTTCATTTCTTATCCCTTTCTGTGAAGAACTTTTTGAACACAGCATACTCTTTATTTGTGATATTTTTGTGTATCAATTTTGAAAAATCTGAGATAATATTGAAATTTAAAAGCTATATTCTTCTTCCGTAATAGTCTCGTTCCAGTTCACTTCCATCAAAATTTTTTCCGGTCGTTTTCTGGAACAGAGCATTAAAAATAACGAAACAAAGGATTCCTATCAAGCCTCCCAAAAAAGAAAAGGCTATATCATCCGCATCAAAAGAATTCAGTTTCAGAATATACTGCAGCAGTTCAATTACCATTGGAAATGCAAACACCAGTCCGAGCCGGAACAAACCATGCAGCTTTCTACCTGCCATGGCAACAAAAAAGCCGTACGGAAGGAACAGAATAATCCGTTCTGCCAAAAACCAGAAAATGCGTATCGGCAACACTGTACCGGAAAGTACACCGTCGATATAGGCAGCAAAGGTCGCAAACGGAATAAACTGTGCTGTAATTTCATTCGTAGGAATGCGGCTATATGCCACGAACCAGTAAATAAGCATGCAAAAATATACCAGAAAAAAAAATATGGTGGATTTTTTATAAAAATTTGAAAACTGGGACAGTGCCGTACTACCTTCTGCCCAGGTGTAAACGCAACTATACAGCGTCGGCACCAGCCAGGCCAGCAGACATCCGGCATATACTACATTGCTTTCCGGAAAAACCGCTGTTTTCATCTGCGGAAGCAAAAGTGCAACACTTCCGGAGGCAACACACGGAATCAGAAGATAAGAAAACAGTTCTTCCAGTTCTCCTGTAATAAAATGAACCAGAATACTTCCCAGCAATATACAAAAAGCCGTAAGCAGTATTCCAGGCCAGCCATCACTTACAAAATAATATATTACAAACTGCAAAACAGTCGTCAACATGCCAATTATTACAATCCATGCTGTCTTGCTCGACTCCATTTGATTTCCGAGTACATTTCTACGTTTCATACGAATCCCCATTCTGAGAACGTTCTTTTTCCTTTGAAGAAGCACACCTAAATTCACGCAGGCAATTTTCAAAGTTACATCAGGGCTTATTTGCGACGTTCTCCGCACAAACAGCCAACAACTTTAGTTTTATGTGTAACAAAAAGCCAACCATCCTATATTTATCATACCGAATACCAACATATCTGTCAACCATTAAAAAAGTTTGATTTTCCGCATTTCTTAAAGCAAATTTAAGGAGCCTTGGAAATAACTCACAAAGCTCCTTAACTCTTATCCGTGAAACAACTATCTATCAAACGCAGGGTTAAACGCATAGAAATTTCTGCTGTCCAGTTTTTCCTGTACATTACGCAAAGCTTCGCCAAACCTCTGATAATGCACAATTTCGCGTTCACGAAGGAAACGGATTGGGTCGCAGACTTCCGGATCCTTTATCAGCCGGAGGATATTATCGTAGGTCGTTCTGGCTTTCTGTTCTGCAGCCAGATCTTCATGCAAATCCGTAATCGGGTCTCCCTTAGACTGCACATAAGACGAGGTCCATGGTACTCCGCCGGCTGACTGCGGCCAGATGCCAAGTGTATGGTCCACATAATAATTCGCAAACGGAGTGCCTTCAATCTGCTCTGCGGTCAGATTTCTGGTCAGCTGGTGCACAATTGCGGAAATAATTTCCTCGTGCGCCATTTCTTCGGTACCGATATCCGTCAGCAGCCCTGCCACATTACTATACGGCATGCTGTAACGCTGGGAAATATATCTGGTCGCTGCACCTTTTTCACCATCCGGGCCGCCAAGCTGGGACATAATTACCATGGCGAGTTTCGGATTGGTGCTAGTGATGTTTACCGGATACTGTAATCGTTTTTCGTAACTCCACATATTTCACTGCCTCCTTTTAATTATTCTGCCATGGCCACGGTCCCCTTGACCACTTCCAGTTGTCACAGCCGGACTCCACATTACCATAGGAGGTAAGAGAGCCAAACTGGGATTCATATGCTGCAACTGCTGCTTTTCTCTGTTCCTGAAGCTCATCAAAATAACGCAGAGCCTCTTTGCAGTCCGGATGGGTATCCAGAAAAAGTCTCAAGTCATCCATCGCAAAACTGATTTCCGTAATTTTCGTCATAAGCGGATGTTTACACATTACTGCCGGCATACCTAATTACATCTCCTTCCTGCAAAATCTAGATTCAGTTCACAAAACAGCGTACCACTTTGAAGTGCCTGCGGCAGGGAATAAATATTTCCGTAATTCTGCCACGGAACATATGCCATGGCAATCGGCATACTGCTCAGTGCCGTTTCACGGTTACAGCCCGGATTCTGACAGTTTCCAGTCACGATTCCAGAAGCTGCTCCGCAACCGTTTCCGCTGGAAGTGATTCCTGTATTTCCACACGAAGCTGTTCCGGCATTTCCACACGACGTACTGCACCCACAGGGCGCTGTTCCACAAGGTGTATTCATAATCACATTTGCAGTTCTTCCGGTCTGACGCAAGCAGCCTGTTCCGGCAGGAGTAAAACAGTTATTCTGTCTATTTGGATTCATAAAAAAACCTTCCTGTTCATAAAATGTTTATCACTACATTCTATGAACAGGAAGGAAATAAGTTCCTTTCCCTATCTGCATTTCTCCCAGAAGCTGTGCAGTGTCTGCCGCATGGTGGATGCACTAACCGTTTCAAACGGGAACCATTCTCTTGGAAACAGACTCTGATAGGAACTGTTTAAAAACCGTTCGTCCAGCAAAAGAATTGCCCCGATATCCTCTGTGGTACGGATTACACGGCCTGCGGATTGCATAACCTTGTTCATTCCCGGATACAGATAGGCATAATCAAAGCCTCTGCCGTTCTTTTCATCAAAATAAAATTTGAAAAGCTCTTTTTCATCGCAGACCATGGGAAGTCCGGTGCCCACAATCACCGTACCAATCAGGCGGTCGTTTTTCAAATCAATTCCTTCACCAAAAATGCCGCCCATCACGCAAAAACCTACCGTCCGTTTGTCCGGCTGTTCGGCAAATGCTTCCAGAAACTGCTCCTTTTCTTTTTCCGTCATTCCACTTTTCTGCATATAAAGACGAACCGGAACATTTTCCTCAAACACAAACGTGTCATCTTCTCCTTTTGTTCCCTGTTTCCAACCAAGCAGTTCTTCCGTCAGAGCCGCCGTCTGTTCCATCATCTGATATGAGGGAAAGAATACAAAATAGTTTCCGAGCCTTGCCGACACAAAATAATCCAAATACAAAGCAATTTTTTCATATTCGCTTTGCGTGCGGCGTGTATACCTTGTACTGACATCCCGCCCAACCATCAACAGACGTTTCTCTGCCTTAAATGGAGATGGAACATAAATCGCATAATCCTCCTCACTTCCGCCTAACTGCTCTTTATAGTAATTAATGGGAATCAGAGTAGCAGAAAATAAAATTGCCGACCTGCCCTTTGCCATACGTTCCTTCAACTGTTTTGCCGGTTCCATACAAAGCAGTTTGAGTCGGAAATCTCCTGTTTCTGTATAGTCCGTGTAAATGCGGTATTCTTCCCCCATAACTTCGTGTATGGAAAGAAACTGACGCACTGCAAAGTAAAGATTTAACACAGCCTCCTTGGCTCCTGCATCCAAAACTGCCTCTGATAAAAAATCCTCATATTCCGCAGCCAGCCGCATCAGCGGAATAATAAAATCCCCAATATTGTCCCAAACCTGAAAAGACTCGCATTCCCGCTTCAATCGAAGCAGTGCCGTATTGCATGCCTCCAGATACTTTTCTAGCTGCCGGTTATGCCCCTTCAACAGCCGCCGCACCAGCAAAAAATCTTCTTTTATCAGCTGTGCACTATACATTTCTCTGGCACGTTCTACCAGATTATGTGCCTCATCAATCAGTAGTATAAAATCCTGTTTCTTTTCTTCTGCAAAAAAACGTTTCAAAGCTACGGTCGGATCAAACACATAATTATAATCACATATTACCGCATCTGCCCAGGTAGCAACATCCAGACACATTTCAAAAGGGCAGACCATATGTTTTTCCGCATACTGTTCAATCAGATCTCTTGTAATGGTTTCCTCACTGGTCAGCATATCAAACACTGCGTCATTTACCCGTTCTAAATGTCCCTTCGCCCTTGGGCAGCTGCCCGGGTTGCATTCCGGCTTTTCCAGAACACAAATTTTTTCTTTTGAAGTAATGGTCACAAACCGAAACCTCACTCCCTTTTCCGTCAGCAGCACAAACGTGTCTTCGGCTACCGTTCTTGCAATTGTTTTTGCCGTCAGATAAAACAATTTTGAGGACAGTCCCTCTCCCATTGCCTTTACTGCCGGAAAGATTGTGGAAATGGTTTTTCCAACCCCGGTAGGGGCTTCCACAAACAGCTTCTTTTCCCGCAGAATACTCCGGTATACCCCCGTAACAAAATCCTTCTGTCCCGGCCGGTATTCAAACGGAAACGAAAGCTGCCGTATACTCTCATTCCGTTTTTTGGTCCAGTCTCGCTGCCAGAACAACCACTTGGAGTATTCTTTTATCAGGTCATAAAACCATATTTTCAGCTCTTCTACGGTATAATGCTCTTCAAAGTGTTTGACTGCCTCTGTTTCTATCGTAACATATGTCATTTGGACACCAATGTTTTCCAGTTCATGCTGTGCCGCATAAATATATGCATAGCACTTTGCCTGTGCCAGATGAACCGGAACAGGCTCTTTCAGATGGGAAACATCCTGATACATACTTTTTATTTCGTCAATTAGTATTTCGTTTGCCGTTTCCTCCCGAAGCCATACGCCGTCTGCACGGCCTTCCACCGTCAATATCAGTTCTTCCGGACCATTGGTCAGAGGAAGTTCCATTTTTAGCGAAACCTCTGGTCTATAGCCGGAAGGCATGTTTTTTTGAATTTTTCGGTGAATTCTGCTTCCTTCCTGCATAGCATCCGTGTCTTTATATCCTCTTGTATTATCAATATCTCCCGAACGCAAAATAAACTCCACCAGATTGCGCACGGAAACGGTCACCTGTTCCGCCATATTCATGCCTTCTCTCCTGCATACTTTTTATCCAGTGTATCATATTTTCCCTAACCATGCAATTGTTCCGGCTGTATTACCCAAACTTAAATTCCCGCAGTTTTCATAGAAACTTAAGTTGACAAGTAGGCTGTCTGTCCTCTATAATAAAAACGTCAAAAGATAGCCGGAATCATTCGTTCAAAGAATATTCCGAAAGTATATCAAATTAATTTGGAGGTTTCCCATGAAAGACTACGAAGACGTATGCGACCAAATTACGCTTACTCTAGATGATGACAGCGAATTATTATGTGATGTCATTGCCACTTTCCCTGCCAAGGTAAACGGCACAGAGCAGATGTATATTGCACTGCTGCCAACCGATGCCACACCAGAAAGCGAAATTTATCTTTATCGCTTTACCGAAAACGGAGAAGACATCGACTTGCAAAACATTGAAGATGATGAAGAATTTGAAATTGTATCCGATGCTTTCGATGAACTCTTGGACGAAGAAGAGTTTGACAACCTAATGGACGAATAAAACATTCTCCGAAGCCTTTAAGCTGCCCTCAAAAATGAATTGTTTTTGGAGGCAGCTTTCATTTCCCATTCATGCTCAATTTTCTTATTCTTCCGGAAAATTGATATTTTCTATAAACCTTTCGTTAAACTGCTCCCAGGCTGCCAGATGATACACCTGTATCTGCCGTGCCATCTTCTGCATTTCAAAAAAGCTGTCCGGCTCCAGCAAAAGCTTTACTGCTCCTTGCAGTGCCGTATTGCCCAAAAAGCGGCACTTTCCACGAAATTCCGTTGGCAGCATACCAATACACAGGCTGGCTTCTTCCGAAACCACTCCCATACCGCCTGCCAGAAAAACCTGTCGTGGTACAAACGGCATGCCTGTAAGTTCTTCATACTTCTCCATCAGAAAATCCACCCCGGTTCGGATGGCAGCCTTTGCCAGCTGAAGTTCTCTTATTTTCTGCTGTGTTAAAAGAAATTCACCGGTTCCATCCGGAGACTTCCACAAATATCCTTCCTCGAACCATTTCTCTGCCAAAAGCCCAGTTTCATCCACAATCCCTGCTTTCCGAGCCTCCTGTAACACTTCCAGCAGCATACTCCCCGAAGCATCTGCCATATATTCAAACGCCGGTCCGGCTGCTGCCGAAGCTGCAAGCATCAGTTTTCCAGCTTTCAGCACCAGTTCTCCATTTGTTCCAAGATCAATCAGCAGAACCTCTTCTGCTTCCGGAAGCACGGACATTCCTGCCACTACATCTCCGCCAAGAAACGCACCTGCGGCCGGTGCAATGTACACTCCGTTCCGTTCTGGAATCACAAGCCTCTTTGGAGTAAACGGAAATTCCTGCATTTCTTCCAGAGAATCTCCACACAACAATGCCATCATGGTAGTATTACAGGCAACCGCCGTTTTTTCCGGCTGCTCCGCACCAAGCCGGTGCATTCCGTACAAAATATCCCGCTGCACCAGTTCCGATAATTCCCCGGACTTTCCATTCACTGCATACTGTATCCGGGATATCACATCCCTGCCATACTGCAGCTGTGAATTTTTCTGTTGAAACACCTGAAGCACTTCTCCGGTTTCTAAGGAAACCTTTGCCAGTTTAATATTTGTTGTTCCGATATCTATTGCAAGACCATATTCCATGGCACTTCACTCACTTTATATTTTAACAAATTTTTCTACATCCATCACAAAAATTGTGGCTCCACCCACATCCACCATAACCGGATAAGATACATAACCACTGTTCATTGTGCCGACAGTCGGCGGAGTATTCGCAGTAATTCTTTGTCTTGGACCACATTCCTGCTTTACAATTTCAATCACTTTGTCCACATTTTCTGCTTCTGTTCCAACAAGTAATGTGGTATTGCCGGAACGCAAAAAGCTTCCGGTCGTTGCCATTTTTGTTCCACTGAAGCCTTTTTTATTTAACTGCTCCATTACTCTGTCATCATCATCACTGCTTACAATAATATAAATCAGTTTCATGGTATCCTCCATTCCGAAAGTAATTTTTTTCTGCAAAGGGCGTACCTCGTAAAAACTTCGTTTCCTGTTTCGTTTTTGATGTTTTCCGCTCCGCCCTTTGCGTACATTATACCGTCAAATTCTTCGGTATGCAAGAAAAAAAAGAAGCTGCCTTTTGGCAGCCCCTTGATTCTTTTTATTCTGCTTCAGCAATTGTTGCATTGTCAATGATATAATCCATGACTACTTCTGCAAGAATTGCTTCTTTTACTGTATCTTCGCCATATGCATTTAAAAAGCTTTCTGTATCCTCATAGCCATAGCTTTCTGCATATTCTGCAGTTTTTGTGGCATATTCTTCATCTGTAGGCTCCAGACTTTCTGCCTTTGCAATTTCTTTGATAATCATTGCATTTTTTACAACTTCACGCGCATATTCGCCCATTTCTTCCTTGAATACATCCATGGATTCAAAGCCAAGGAAATAACTAATGGCAGATTCGGTATCAAGACCATAATAAGCACCATAATATTCTGCATAGCTTGTATACTTGGCAATCTGTTCTTCCTTTTCCAAAAGTACTTCTGCTTCATTGTACTTTGTTACCTCACTGGATGCCATAATCTGCTCAGTTACCTGCTCATAATAGGTTTCTTTGTTCATTGCTTCGCGAAGTGCTTCGGTATACTGTGCCACAGAAGGATAAGCCGGATATTTTTCTGCAATAAATTCATCCGTAAACTCCGGAATTACTTCAACTTTTACTTCATTTACAGTGACGCTAAACACAACTGCCTGACCTGCAAGTTCAGGATTGTTCTCATAAGTTTCAGGGAAAGTAAGATTTAAATCACGTGTTTCTCCTGCTACGGCACCAATCAGACCATCCTCAAAGCCGTCAATAAAGCGGTTGGAACCAAGCTCCAAATCGTAGCCTTTTGCTGTTCCGCCTTCAAATGCCACGCCATCCTTTGTGCCTACATAGTCAATATTTACTGTATCACCTTCTGCCGCTGCGCGGTCTACTACTTCCATGGTTGCATAGGATTCTAGCATTTCCTGGATTTCTGCATCAACCGTTGCCTGAGATACACTTGTCAGAAAAAGTCCCTTATATTCACCAACAGTTACCTTTCCTTCTTTTGCACCACAGCCAGCCAGCAACATCATAGCTACCAGCAACACTGCCATAATTTTCTTTTTCATACTGTATTTCCTTTCTATCTTCCGGGAATCCCCTTTTTTTGACACCGTTTTCGTACAACGGTGCGAACCTTACACATCATATCACATTTTTTGAAAAAAAGAAAGCTATTTCTTCAAATTCACAAATTCTTCAAAAAGAACAAAAAGTTTGGAAGTGCAACCGGTTGAAAAAAATAATGACTTGTGTTAGAATATGTTCTGATAGTTACAAAATGTATTGGAGGTCACTTATGAATCAAAACTATATCGAAGCATATATCGATGAACTTCTCGAAAAAAGCACCCTTGATTTTCCTGCATGGAATATCGAAAAAAAACGTCAGGGAATTAAATCCGACTGGAATTACATCGACGGCTGTATGATTAAGGCCATTTTGGAAATGTATTCCATTACCGAGAAAGAAAAATACCGTGATTTTGCTGAAAAATATATCAGCCACCGCGTTCAGGAAGACGGTTCCATTTCCGGCTACAATCCTGAAAAATTCAACATTGACGATGTCAATGCTGGAAAAACCCTGTTTGAGCTTTATGACCTTACCGGAAAGGAAAAATACCGGAAAGCAATTGAGCTTATCTACTCCCAGGTAAAACGCCAGCCTCGTACCCGCGAGGGTAACTTCTGGCACAAGTTAATTTACCCGGCTCAGGTCTGGTTAGACGGTATGTACATGGGACAGCCATTTTACATGGAATACGAAACCCGCTTTAACAATAAGAAAAATTATGATGATATCTTCCATCAGTTTTTTAATGTTGTGGACAAGTGCTGCGACAAGGAAACCGGGCTTTATTATCACGCTTACGACTGTTCCAGAGAAATGTTCTGGTGCGACAAAGAAACCGGACTTTCCCAGAATTTCTGGCTTCGTGCCCTTGGCTGGTATGCGATGGCTCTTTTAGATACCTTGGACAAATGTGATGCTTCTGTCTGTCAGGAAAACTACAACAAATTAAAAGAGGTTTTCATCGACTACATGAACGCTTTAAAGAATTTTCAGGACGAAAGCGGTATGTGGTGGCAGGTTCCTAACTTCCCAGGCAGAGAACGCAATTATCTGGAAACAAGCGGCAGTGCCATTCTCTCCTACGCTTTCTTAAAAGGAGTACGGCTTGGTTTTCTTCCGGAAGAATTTGCAGTTGCCGGTGAAAAAGCATTCCAGGGTATCTGCAGCCGTTATCTCACCACGGAAGAAGGCAATATGAGTCTTGGCGGCATCTGCCTTGTTGCCGGTCTTGGCGGCAAAGATATGCGCGATGGTACATACGACTACTACATGTCCGAACCAATTGTAAAAGACGATGCCAAAGGAGTTGGCCCATTTTTACTTGCTTATACCGAAATGTTAAGAAGACAGGTATAATTCCCAATATAAATCATACTTCACACAAAAGGGGCTGTAAAACAGCCCCTTTTGTAATTTGATTTTTTTGTAGAAATTCTCACAAAAACGTCAGAAAATTACTCTTCCAAAGTTTTTCACTCGTATTACTCTACTGCAACATCCTCACCGCATACCTTGATATAAGCATTTAAATCACTTAAATGTTCCAAATCGCTGTCTGTAAATTCTTTTGCTTCCTTTGCATCAGCAAATACCTTGCGTCCAAGTGCTTCTTCATCTGCAGCTTCCTTACTTTCCAAGGACATCAGTATCAGCTCCCACTTATCTTCTTTTGTGGCACCTTCCGGAATTTCCATACCAAAAATGTCCATTATGGTATTTAATTCCCCCTCTGTCCAATCGTTTTTATTTGTGGTTCCCAGCATTTCCAGACGTTCCTTTGTGTTTTTGCACTGTATAAATTTGCGAATCATACTATACCTCCATTACGCACAATGTACTAAAACTCTCTTTATCCAAACAGTTGTCCTGTTTCTTTCGTTTTAGCATATAAATTATTAAAATGCAACTAAAAAAGAAGGAAGATTTTGCTTAAAAAATTATTACTTTTTTCGTGGATATAGACAAAGTATCTTTTATTTTTTTGTGCACAATGTATAGTTTCAAGCTGGATTTTCGGTTTTTTCCGACCGTAATAAACGAAAAATTTCGAAATAAGTATACAAAATCAACTTATTTTCCATTCGTAAAAATTACAATTCCTCCAAATACAAAACACCTTCCACCTGGGAGAGCATATGAATAATTTCCGTATGCGGCTGTTTCTTTTCCAGCTTTATCGTCAATAGGACGGCAATTCCGATATCCTCTTCCCGATTTGATTTCGTCATCTCAATGTCAGTGATTTTCATTCCCCGCTCTTTCATAATTGACATAAAATTTCCAAAATCGGACATTTTCTGGAATTCGAAATATAAATCTATATCTTTTGCATTTGCAACCAGTCTGCCGTCCAGTCGGTAAAGCACCGACATAACAAGTAAGATTAACGCACAACCGATAATGGCACCGGAATAAAAACCAATTCCGATAGCAAGTCCCACACATGCGTCTGCCCATAAACCGGCTGCCGTTGTCAGACCTCTGACCCGGTTTCTTCCAGTTACAATGATAGTTCCTGCGCCTAAAAAGCCGATGCCACTGATTACCTGTGCTCCAAGTCTTGCCGGATCTCCACTGCCATAGAGCTGGCACATATACTGATTTGTCAGCATAACTAAAGTTGCGCCAACACAGACCAGCATATAAGTTCGGAACCCTGCCGGACGATTCTTCTTTCCACGTTCCATTCCAAGAACGCCGCCACACACCATGGCAAGAGTCAGCCTTAAAAATGTGGACACCACATTTACAGCTCCCAAATATTCGGATGCTCTTTGAAAAAAATCATTCATTTGTTCACTCACATTATTTCTCCATTCCGAAAACATTCTTCTGCGAAGTTCTCTTCTGCAAATCCCAGTAATTTTAATATTCTCCCTTCACTTCCGCTATTCCAAGACCTTTACAGGTATATCCATCCCAATAGGCATATTCCCACATCTAGTTTACAATGAAAAATTGTATTCGTCAATCTGCACCTGGTTTCCATATCCGTTTATCTAACTTTTCTTTTCTCATCAGGTGATTTCTATGGCTGAATCGTTACCTCCGTTTAAAATTTCTGGAACCGTATTGTTATTCTTGAAATTTTATGTTATAATCATACAAAACAATAAGAAATCATCATTATAAGGAGGTTCCCTGATGAAAAAATTTTTCAAATTTTTATGTGGTGCAGCATCAATAGCTGCCGCCGGTTTTGGTGCTTACTGCATATATAAAAATGTCATTGCCAAAAAGGACGAGGATGACTTTGACGATTTCGAAGACTGCTTTGAAGACGATTCTGCCGAAACTACTGATGAAAACCGCGAATATGTTTCCATCAACATCACAGACGAAGACACAGAAGCTGATGATAATTCAGAGGAAGAAGCAAATGCTCCGTCTGAAGAGGCAGCTGCAGACTCTGAATAAATTTCAAAAATCTTTTTATTATTCCCTGTAGACTGACTACAGGGAATATTTTTATTCAAATATTTTTTTTGTAATCTCCTGTGCGCTCTTGGTTGCTGCCAGACCGCCCTGCGCTGTTTCCCGAAGCTGCGGCGGCAGCATTCTTCCAACCTTATACATTGCTTCCACAACTTCGTCCGGTGTTACCGGCAGTGTCATTCCTGCCATGGCAAGGTCAATACAGGTCAGGGCATTCACGGTCTGAGAAGCATTTCGCTGTGCACATGGCACCTGCACCAGTCCGGCAATCGGATCACACACCAGTCCCATACAATTGACAAGAGCCAGTGCTGCTGCCCAAACCGACTGTCTCGGTATTCCACCGCAAAGCTCCACACCTGCGGCTGCTGCCATTGCTGCTGCTACACCACATTCTGCCTGGCATCCTCCTTCTGCTCCAGCTATCGTTGCATTTTTCATCATAATGGTTCCTATCCCAGCCGTTGTTAATATCGCATTCAGCATAGCTTCCCTGCTACATTGTTTGGCACACTCAATGGAAAGCAACACTGCCGGAACAATACCGCACGCACCTGCCGTCGGAGCTGCGCAGATACGCCCCATAGATGCATTGACTTCACTGCCGGACAATGCCATTGCCATTGCTGTATTCATAAATTCTCCACAAAGCGTATCCCCCTGCTTTGTATATTCCTGCTGCTGCCTTGCAATTCCGCTGATTAAATTTCCTGCAGTTTCCAACCGTTCCTCAAATGCCTTTTCAGCGGCACGTTTCATTACCTCATAACGTTCCGAAAGCTTTTCAAAAATTGCTTCTCTTGTCGTACCAAACTGCTCCATTTCGTTTTGCAGCACTATTTCAGAAAGCAATACTTCCAAATCCTCTGCCTGCTGCAATAATTCTTTTAAATTGTGATACATCCCTTTCCCTCACTGTTCCTGTTTATTTGCTGCTTTTTTCATTTCCTGGCATCTATTTAGGCAACATTTTCTTCTTTGCCAAAGCAGATATTTCCCGGTCAGTTTATCAGTTTTACCATTTGCACCGCCGGAATTTCCGTAAGCTCCTTTACCACACGTTCGTCAATTTCAGAATCCGTTTCTATCACACAACATGCCATGGCACCCTTGTCCTGCCTTGTCAATTTCATGGTAGCAATATTAATATCATTTGCCGCCAGAATTCTTGTAATCTGATAAATAATTCCCTTTGTGTCTTTGTTGATGACCAAAAGCGTTGTCATGTTTAAAGACATATCTAGTGGGAATCCATCAATACTTAATATCTTAATCTGCCCGCCGCCAATGGAAGAACCAATAATTTCTCGCGTATTTCCATCCTTCATCAGAAAAGACATACAGACCGTATTTTCGTGGGCACCCGAAATTTCTGTTTCATAAAAATGATAAGTAATTCCTCTTTGCTTTGCCACTTCAAACGACTGGCTTAAATTTTCATCGTCCTGATACATTCCAAGCACGCCTGCCACCAGTGCAAGGTCTGTTCCATGCCCACGATAGGTTTTGGCAAATGAGCCATGCAGGCCAAAATCCACATGGGTAAACGGCTGTCCGACAAGCTTTGCTGCCATTCTTCCAAGTCTTGCCGCACCCGCTGTATGAGAACTGGACGGACCTACCATGATAGGACCTACCGCCTCAAAAATACTGATTTCCATTATAGACATCCTCTTTTCTTTCCTGTAAAATTCCGGCATCATCTGTTACTCCCGGATTTTTATGTTTTCGTACAGCCTTTTAGCGTAATACAATACGCACATCCGGAAACTGAAACACTGCCGTCTGAACATTAACCATAGTATACCGAAATTTGAAGTAAAAAACAAGTGGAAGCGTTGTAACACCCGTTCTTTTTTAAAGGAAGCTCTTGCCAATTTATGCCCTCCCATGGTATAATAAATGGGTTTGCAGAAAAAACTATAGTTTAACAATAGAAATGAGGATTTACACATGGGACAGTTTGCCGAAGAAATTAACAAACGTCGTACTTTCGCCATCATCTCTCACCCGGATGCCGGCAAAACGACTTTAACCGAAAAGCTCTTATTATACGGAGGTGCCATCAATCTGGCAGGCTCTGTCAAAGCAAAGAAAACCGCCAAGCATGCCGTTTCCGACTGGATGGAAATCGAAAAGGAGCGTGGTATTTCCGTTACTTCTTCCGTTATGCAGTTCAACTACAACGGCTACTGCATTAACATTCTGGATACTCCGGGTCATCAGGACTTTTCGGAGGATACCTACCGCACCTTAATGGCCGCTGACTCTGCTGTCATGGTTATTGATGCTTCCAAGGGTGTGGAAGCACAGACCATCAAACTGTTTAAGGTCTGTGTCATGCGTCACATCCCAATTTTTACTTTTGTAAATAAATTAGACCGTGAAGCAAGAAATACTTTCGAGCTTTTGGATGAAATTGAAAGCGTTCTTGGCATTGCCACCTGTCCAGTCAACTGGCCAATTGGCTCCGGCAAAAACTTCAGGGGCGTATATGACAGAAACACAAAGAAAATCACACGTTTTTTTGCCGCCAACAGTGGTCAGACCGAAGTAGAAACCGTGGAGGCTTCCCTTGGTGATTCCAATCTGGATGAAATTATTGGCAGGGAAAATCACCAGAATCTGGTAGATGAGATTGATTTACTTGGTGGTGCCGGTGCCGAATTTGACATGGAACTGGTAAGTGCCGGTGAACTTACTCCGGTATTTTTCGGTTCTGCATTGACAAACTTCGGTGTGGAAACCTTTTTAAAGCACTTTCTTCAGATGACCTCCGCTCCGTTGCCGCGTAACTCAAACGAAGGACTCATTGATCCGGTAGAAAATGATTTTTCTGCCTTTGTATTTAAAATTCAGGCAAATATGAACAAGGCACACCGTGACCGTATTGCCTTTATGCGCATCTGCTCCGGTAAATTTGAAGCAGGCATGGAGGTAAATCACATTCAGGGCGGTAAAAAGCTCCGTCTTTCCCAGCCACAGCAAATGATGGCACAGGAGCGAAAAATCGTCGAGGAAGCCTATGCCGGTGACATTATCGGTGTATTCGACCCCGGTATTTTCTCCATCGGCGACACTCTCTGTATGCCGGGCAAAAAATTCCAGTATGAAGGCATTCCAACCTTTGCCCCGGAGCATTTTGCAAAAATACGTCAGGTGGATACCATGAAACGTAAGCAGTTTTTAAAGGGTGTCAACCAGATTGCCCAGGAAGGTGCCATCCAGATTTTCCAGGAATTCAACACTGGCATGGAAGAAATTATTGTCGGCGTTGTCGGCGTACTTCAATTTGATGTTTTAAAATTCCGCCTAGAATCCGAGTACGGCGTGGAAATCCGCATGGATCAGCTGCCATATGAATACATCCGCTGGATTGAAAATACCGATATCGACGTTTCTTCCTTAAATGTCACCTCCGACACAAAAAAGGTCAAGGACTTAAAAGACCGGCCGTTGCTTCTCTTTACCCATGAATGGAGCATTCGGACCGTTCAGGAAAGAAATAAGAATTTGGTGCTTTCCGAGTTTGGACATGAATAAATGCTAAAAAACAGCAGGGTTTCTAAAAAAGAAAGCCTGCTATTTTTTAGCGTTACCCACAGTCATTTTCTTATTCTGCAAATACTGCGGAAATCACCATCCACGTCATCAAACTGTTTTGAGAAGCATCATTAAGAGAAAGATAGGTTGCCTCAAAAGTTCCAGCCTTTTTATCAAGCGTAAACTGTATACATACATCTACTTTTTCTCCCCCAAAAACATTTACCAGTAAACTCTACAATATCCTCATCATCCTCACTGACAAAATATTCCCATTTCGGATCCTCGAAAAATTCGTCAAATGCTTCTCCGTATGATTTATTCGGATATTCGTCATTATACCCATGTTTCACAAACTGTATGTTTTTGTAATTTTCGTCAAAAATGACACCACAATCATATAATACTTATTGTACTTTTCGGATAACTTCTCCATTTCATCCAGTGAACTTAATTCAATTCCGTAATTCATACTAATCCCCTTTCTCTTTTTGAAATCAAGCGAATATTCGCAATCCGCTTTGCTGCTTACTCATAACATAATAACGCTTAAATTTGAAAACCATTGGAACGATATTTATCAATGTAAGCTTTCGCCTGTTTTGCATATTTTAGGCTTCTTCTTTCTTCGGAATTTCCAATATAACCCAGTACAGCAATTATTATGCTAATTGTAAAAGCCGCAGAAAACCAGTAAGAAATAATAAAACCTATCACTATCATTCCAATCATTCCGCTTCTGGTATCCTTCACTTCATCTTGATAATACTCTAAAGAATCTGCACGGCTGATTTCTTCTTTCAGCCTTATCGATGTCAGATAATCCAATGCTTCCACCATCAGCAGCTTTTCTGCGTCAGAACATGGCAACGCACGGATTTTTCGATGAAGCTGTAGGTATTCTTTTTCAGAGCACGTCAATGCAATCATCTGCTGGACGCATTCTAATACCTCCCGATACTCTTCTTCGTTGTTTTCACTCTCCTTTTCCTCTCTCCTTTCCCTTTCTTTTTTCTCTTTCTCTCGCTTTTTCCTTCTCCCTCCTTTGTTCTTCTTCTGATGAACTTCTCCTTTGTTCTTGCTGCGATGAACTTCTTCGCTGATAATTTTCTGATGAACCTCTTAATTGCTCATCATATTGTCTGCGTTTATCCCTGTCCGTTAAAATTTCCAACCCCTCATTTAAATCCTGCAACATCCTTGTTGCCTTTTCTCTTTCCCGTTCCCCATAAAAATTATCAGGATGCCATTTCTTTACTTTTGCTTTATATGCCGCACGAATGATTTCTTCTGATGCAGTTGTTATTTCCAACATTTCATAATAATTTTTCATATCTGCCCTCCAATGTATCCGTACTTTTTTCTATCATTATAAAATTTTTTTTATCAATTTCATCTGCTGAGATCATAAATCGACATTTAAACAAAAAAAGAAGCCGCTGTTTTCATACGGCTTCCTGTACAGTGTCTATTTATCATGTTTTCGTTGGGATGCTTTACCCAGCTCAAATAATCCAATGCCTTTTAGTGACGATTTTCCAGCAACAGTTCTATCATTTTATATCCGTTTTCTACAACAAGACCGCTTTCTGCGGCTTCCTTTTCGTTATAAAAACCAATTCTTCTGCGCTGGCGTGTGCTGTCGTACAGTAGAAACGGAATTGGATCGGAGGAATGGGTTCGGATAGCAATTGGTGTCGGATGATCCGGTGTAACAAGCATCCGGTATTCCTCACCAGAAGCATCCATCTGCTCCTTTACCACCTTGATGACACGCTCATCTAAAAATTCGATTGCCTTTAATTTACGCTCTAAGCTTCCCTGATGTCCCATTTCATCCGGTGCCTCGACATGAATATAAGCAAAATCATAGCCATCCTTTAACAGGGCATCTACTGCTGCCTGTGCTTTTCCTTCGTAATTGGTATGTAAGGTTCCATCGGCACCCTCCACCTCGATTACTTTCATTTCTGCACCAATAGCAATTCCCTTGAGTAAATCCACCGCAGAAATCATCACACCCTTTTTGCCGGTTTTCTCATAGAAAGAAGTAAGACAAGGCTTTGTGCCGGCACCCCAGAACCAGAGGGAATTTGCCTTATTTAAGCCTTTTTCGGCACGGGCAACATTTAACGGATGATTATTTAAAATATCATAACTTTTCTTCATCATTTCACGAAGTGCTTCTTCTTTCGGAAGGTAATCGCCAATCACCCGGCCTAAAATATCGTGAGGCGGTGTTAATGGTACCACACTTCCTTTATCCCAGATGGTCAGATGACGGTAACTTGTACCTACATAAAACTTATAAATTTCATTTTCCAGTTCTTTGCGGACAGCATCAATTAAGATGGCAGCATCCTCCGTACTGATTTCACTGGAACTGTGGTCGATAATCGTCTTTTCCTCATATGGAAGGTCATCATCCGATACGGTAACAATGTTGCAGCGGAGTGCTACGTCCTGCGCTTTCATGTCCACGCCGATGCTTAACGCTTCTAATGGGGAACGTCCGGTATAATACAAACGTGGATTGTAGCCAAGCACTGCAAGATTTGCCGTATCACTGCCCGGGTTCATTCCCTCTGGAATGGTATGGGCAAGACCAACCATACCCTTTCCTGCCATTTCATCCATCACAGGAGTTTTTGCTGCCTCTAATGGTGTCTTTCCGTTTAACTCTTCGATTGGACGGTCTGCCATACCGTCACCTAATACTACAATATACTTCATACTAATCTCCATTCCGGAGCGTTTTTTTCGATGAGGCAAAAGAAACAAACTTTCTTAAGAAATTCGCACAGGCGATTTCTGTTCTGCCATCACAGCTTATTTGTGACGCTCCGGCACAAATAGCCATATATCTGCGTTTATACTACGCTTCCCATTCTGTGCGAATACGGTTCAGAATAGTTACCTTGGCTGCCTTTTCTTCAAATTCTCTTTCGCTCATTTCCTTTGTCACAAAAGCAAACTCACCCATAATACCGGAAGATGCTAACAGCTTTACTTCCTCCAGACCTTCAAACACGGCTCTTGCAGTGTCTTCTTCTGCTTCCGGCACCCGGACAAAAAATCCGCTCCGGCATTCTTTATGATCCGCCAGAGTCAGCTTTTTACTGCTCCAGATAGTCATAATATTTCTGCCCTGATGCTTTGTTGCATCAATTACATCTGCTACTACGGCACTTGCGGTCGGAAGCTTGCCTGCACCGCTGCCGTAAAACATAACATCTCCAAGCGTGTTGCCCTTCACGAGAATGCTGTTAAATACGCCACGCACGCTGAACAACGGATTGTTATCACGAATCATTTTTGGCGTTACCATTGCGTAAAAATTGTCTCCTATGCGCTTTCCCTGAGCCAACAGCTTAATTTCTGCGCCAAGGGCTTCGGCATACTTAAAATCGACGTCAGAAATTTTTGTAATTCCTTCCATGTAGATATTTTCAAAATCAACCTGTCTTCCATAAGCAAGGGAAGCAAGAATTGCAAGCTTACGCCCGGCATCATGTCCTTCCACATCTGCTTCCGGATTACGTTCTGCATATCCCAGATTCTGGGCTTCTTTTAAGGCAGCTTCAAAAGTAGTTCCTTCCTGACTCATTTTCGTTAAAATATAGTTGGTGGTACCGTTGACAATGCCGCTAATTTCCATAATTTCTTCGGAAGTCAGCGACTGGTTTAACGGACGGATAATCGGAATACCGCCGCCAACACTTGCTTCGAATAAAAAGTTTATCTTCTTCTGTCTTGCGATTTCCAGAAGTTCGGCACCGTACTTTGCCACCAGCGCTTTATTGGAGGTGCAGACGCTTTTTCCGCGAAGCAGACATTCTTTTACATAAGAATATGCCGGCTCTGTTCCACCCATAGTTTCCACTACACAGCCAACTTCTTCATCCTCTGCTATTGTTGCAAAGTCATGCACTAAAATTTCTTCCACCGGATTTCCCGGAAATTCTCTCAAATCCAAAACATACTTTACGGAAATTTCTTCTCCCGCACGTTTTGTAATACTCTCTCTATTCGTATCCAGCACTTCTACTACGCCGGAACCAATAGTACCATAACCTAATACTGCTATCTTCATACTAATCTCCATTCCAGAGCGTTTTTTTCGAACAGGGCAAAAGAAACAAAGTTTCTTAACGAAATTCGTGCAGGCGATTTCTATTCTGCCATCACAGCTTATTTGTGACGCTCCGGCACAAATAACCATGCAAGAATAAGCTATCAAGCTTATTTTTTACACTATTCTCCTGTAGTTTTTATTCAAATCCCAAAATCTTTAAATAGTGGATGCCCTCCAACTCTTCCAGATGCCGCATCATGCTTTCGGTATCTTCTGTATCAGGCAGAATTTCCACACTCAAAGTGATTGAGGCAATGCCTCCGGTTGGAATTGCCTGATGAATCGTCAGCACATTAGCCTTCGCCGTTGCCAATATTCCAAGTACATTGGATAAAAGTCCCGGCTTATCATCCAGCTGAAGCATAAAGGTGAGTGTCCGTCCTCTGGTATTATCGTGGAACGGAAAAATATCATCCTTATATTTGTAAAAAGAGCTTCTGCTGATATCTACCTGTTCTGTAGCTTCCTGCACTGTCATGGCACGCTCCGAATCCAAAAGACGTTTTGCTTCTACTACCTTTAGCAAAACTTCCGGAACAGCACGCTTCTTCACAATAAAAAAGCTGTCATCATCCATGCTTTCTCCTTATCCTTTCCTGCATCTCCGGAGTTTGTGTACGCATATCAAGTACACTTGTCCGTATGCGGAATATCTTACCACATTCATTCCACAAATGCAAGGCTAAAAAGAAAAAAGATTAGAAAAAATCTAATCTCTTTTTCTTTTTTATTTTATTGATTAATTTCCTTCATCAGAATACGGACAGCTTCCTGCAGCTGATTATCCCTGTCATATGGAATAACGACAAGCTGCTTTAACGAGTCATCCAGCTCTACTTCTACGTTCGGCGTGACACCAACACCATGGATGCAAACGCCCTTTGGCGTAAAATAACGTGCAATCGTTATTTTTACAGCGGTACCGTCTGTTAATGGAAGAATGCTCTGTACAATGCCCTTACCAAAGCTTGTCGTACCAACTAAAGTAGCTGCATCATAATCCTGAATTGCTGCCGCAAAAATTTCGGAAGCACTCGCACTATTGCCATTGATTAAAACAGTCATCGGCATATCCAGAACCTCTTTGTCCGTTCCGAGATATTCCTCCCGCTTTCCGTATTTATCTTCCGTATAAACAATCATTCCTTCCGGCAGAATGAAATCAAGCATATCTACTACGGTGTCTAACAGACCACCACCGTTATCTCGCAGGTCAATCACTAAGCCTTCCATTCCCTGTGCCTGCAAATCCTTTACGGCGTCCTTAAACTGTCTGGAAGTTGGCTCATCAAAGCTGGAAACCTGAATATAACCGATTTTGTTATCCAGCATATCGTGTTCTACCGTTTCAATTTCAATCTTAGCTCTGGTAACGGTAAGCTCGATTGGGTCAGATACGCCTTCCCGGATAACTGTTACTTTTACCTCCGTTCCTTCTTCCCCTTTCATCATGCTGACTACCTTATCCACTGCCATACCTGTAACATCCACATCGTCTACCATATAAATTATATCTCCCGGCAGCATTCCCGCCTTATAGGCCGGACCATCCACATAAGGCTTCACAATCGTGATATACATGGTTTTCGTATTTTGCTGTACAACAGCTCCGATTCCATAATAGGTTCCCTTGGTGGATTCCATCAGCGTATCATATTCGTCTTTCGTATAGTAGCAGGTATATGGGTCACCCAGACCTTCCAACAGACCTTTATAGGCACCCACACGCATATCCTCTACAGAAATATCATTCATATAATACTGGTCAACCAGATACATTAAAAGTTCCATTTTTGCCGTGAAATAATCTGACATCAGTTCTTCCCCGGCGGAAGACGGCTGTTTTGTTTCCGTATCTGCTGTATCAGTGGACTGTTGACCATTTTCGCCGGATGCCGTCTGCTGATTTTCTGTTTTTCCCTGTTCTTCCTGCTTTATATTCTGAAACAGCATGGCACAGCCCGACGTTCCAAGCATCATGGAACAAATCAGCGTCATGCAGAATATTTTAATTATATTTTTTTTCATTTTCTTTATCCTCCTTAATGCTGCAATTCTATTTTCCTAATCTGGCGTTTTGCTGTCATATGGCTGGCAATAATGCCAATTCCCAGACTGAATGCCAGTGCCAGCGGAATAAACTGATGCATAATTACTGTTCTGTCAATAAATGACAAAGAAGAAAATACCGATTCAAACTGCTCTTTTAAGGTAAGAATTACCTCGCCATACAAAAGATAAAGCAGTCCGATTGGAAGAATGGAACCAAGCACACCAATTACAGCACCTTCTACTACAAATGGAGCGCGAATAAAAAAATCCGTTGCACCGATGATGCTCATGATGGAGATTTCTTCTTTTCTGACATTAATACCTGTTGAAATTGTTGTTCGGATTAAGAATACCGCAACTGCAACCAGAATTGCAATCAACCCTGCCGAAATTACCCAAAGCATTGTTTTTATTCCGGTAAAGCTTTCTGCCAGCGACTCGGAATGATTTACTTTACGAACATTTTCCAGAGATTCTGCATAGCGAACCAATACTTCCTGCCGTGATACATCATTCAGTGTTACTTCCAGAGAAGCAGAGTCGGCAAGTGGATTATCCGAGCCAAATGTTGCAGAAAGTTCTTCATTCAGACTTTCCTTTTTATAGTTTTCCCAGGCTTCCTCTGCAGAAATATAACGCACCATGGCTACATCCGAGCGAAGCTCTATCTGCTCTTTTATTTCTAAAATACGTTCCTCTCCGGTTCCATCTTCAAAAAAAACGGTAAAACCTACCAGCGACTCAGCTTTTCCCACAGCATAATTAAAATTTGCCATGACAAAATAGAAGACACCAAGCAAAAGCAGACATGCCGTAATCGTACCGGCAGAAGCAAGCGAATAAATGCGGTTTCTCCATGCGCTTCGTATTCCCTGAGCCAAACAATAAAACAAGGTTCTAATTTTTCGCATACTGATACCTGCCCTTTTCTTCGTCACGAATTACCCTGCCATTTTTCAGGGTGATGACACGTTTCTGCATTTTGTCTACAATTTCCTGATTGTGAGTTACAACCACAACCGTAGTTCCCCGCTTATTAATATCCTCCAACAGGTTCATAATTTCCCAGGAGTTTTTTGGATCCAGATTTCCGGTCGGCTCATCTGCAAGCAAAATTACCGGATTATTTACCAATGCCCTTGCAAGCGCAACTCTCTGCTGCTGTCCTCCGGATAATTCCGTTGGAAACGATTTTCTTTTATCCAGAAGTCCTACCAGAGAAAGCATTTTTGGCACCTGACGTTTAATTAGACGTTCCGGAGCTTCCACGACTCTCTGGGCAAATGCCACATTATCATATACGTTTCTGTCTTTCAGCAAACGGAAATCTTGAAATACGACTCCAATACTCCGCCGATATTTGCCTACCTGATGTCTTCGCAGACGGCCGATTTCCCTCCCGGCAACAAACACCTTACCTTGAGATGGGAGGATTTCTTTTAGCATCAGACGTATCAGCGTTGATTTTCCCGAACCGCTGCTACCAACAATAAATACAAATTCACCTTTGTAAATCCGGATATTAATATCTTCAATTGCCGCAATCCCTTTCTGATATTCCTTGGAAACATGTTCAAAAGAAATAACCGGTGCTTCAATTTTGCTCATCTCTCTATTAATATCAAATTCTTCCGCCATATATTCTCCTTTATCATAAAATTTTTGTCTGCGACAAAAAGGCTGCCGGAGGGCAGCCTTTATTTTACATTACTATTCTGCATTTTCCATGTATGTCATGTACTTAACAACCATGAGTGCAATCTTGAACGTAATTGCATCTTCAAAAACTCGCAAGTCAAGATTTGTTGTCTTTTGCAGCTTATCCAGACGGTAGACCAGTGTATTTCTGTGAATGTAAAGCTGTCTGGAAGTTTCGGAAACATTCAGGCTGTTCTCGAAAAACTTATTGATGGTTACCAGTGTTTCTTCATCAAATTCATCCAATGACTTTCCATCGAAAATTTCTTTAATGAACATTTTGCACAACGACATCGGAAGCTGGTAAATCAGACGACCAATCCCCAGATTGGAATAAGCTACCACATTTCTGTCGCTGTAGAAAATTTTTCCTACGTCCAGTGCCATTTTTGCTTCTTTATAGGAACGAGATACGTCGCGAATTTCATTGACAATGGTTCCATACGCTACGTTAACCTTGGTCATTGCTTCCGTATTCAGCATATCAAGGACAACTTTGGCTGTTTTATTTAAGTCTTCGTAGGTTTCATTTGCCTTTAATTCTTTTACGATAATAATATTTTTTTCATCGACTGCCGTAATAAAATCTCTGGTTTTTCCTGCAAACAGGCTACGGATGGTTTCTAACGCATTGGTATCTTTTTCATTTTTTGTTTCTATAATGAAAACAACACGTCTTGCTTCCGCCTCAATGTGAAGCTTTTTGGCGCGATTGTAAATATCCACCAAAAGGAGATTATCCAACAGCAGATTTTTGATAAAATTATCTTTATCGTATCGCTCTTTATAGGCAACCAACAGATTCTGGATTTGAAACGCTGCAAGCTTTCCTACCATGTAAACATCATCACTGTCACCTCTTGCCAGCAAAACATATTCTAACTGGTGCTCATCAAATACCTTAAAAAACTGGAATCCCTGCAGCACCTGACTGTCTGCCGGAGAGTCCACAAATGCCAGAACAGCATTTTCGTATACCTCTGCATTTGGAATTGTAGATGCAAGCACCTTTCCTTCCGTATCTAAGACACAAATATCAATTCTGGTAATTGTTTTTAACCCTTCTATGGTACTTTGTAAAATCTGATTGGATATCATAAACCCTTTACCTCACATTCTTTGCCCCAAAATATCTTTTGTACATAATTATATACTCTTATATGTTACCACAAAAGCCGCAAAATTTCAAGAATTCTTATTCAGTTCTTAATGCCTCCACCGGATCCTTTTTCGCAGCAACCCTTGATGGAATCAGACCAGCAATCAATGTCAGTGTTACACTGATAATCACCAGAATGGTTCCGCCTGCCAGCGGCAGTTTTGCCACATTCGGAATCTGTGAAAAATGATAAATAATCGCATTAATCGGGATACACAAAAGCACGGTAACGCCAACACCAAGCAGACCGGATACCAGACCAACAATCATTGTTTCCGCATTAAATACGCGGGAAATATCCTTCTTTGAGGCACCAATGCTTCGCAAAATGCCAATTTCCTTTGTACGTTCCAATACAGAGATATAGGTAATAATACCAATCATAATTGAAGACACTACCAGGGAAATTGAAACAAAGGCAATCAGTACATAGGAAATAACATTGATAATTGTACTGATGGATGACATCATAATTCCAATGTAGTCCGTATAGGAAATCTGATTTTCTTCTTTTCCGGCACGCTCCATGGCATCATTATATTCGGAAATTTTATCCTCAATTAAATCTTTCGATGCAAAGTCAACCGGATAAATGCTGATGGAGCTTGGATTGTCCAGCTCTGCTACCCCAAACAGTGTCAGATTACCTTCGTAAGTTGCCTGGGATACTGCACCCTGAGCATACTGTTCTTTCAACATTTCCAGTTCTTCCGGTGACAAAGATGCCATATATGCCTGCTGCTCCGGTGTCAGTGTGCTCATGTCCATTGCTTCGTTCTGGGCATCTTCTGCTGCCTCTGAATCCAAAAACGGCTTGCCGGTCAGAACATCCGTCTCCGGGTCATTCTTCTGGGCAATTACAATATCCTGCTTCGCTGTTTCTTCAATAATATATTCGGTTAATTCTTTTGTATAACCCACCGTGCCTGTAATAGAGGTTGCCACCGCATCAGCCTTTGGACGCACAATACCTACGACCTTAAGCTCCAATGCATCCGAAAGAATCTTTTCCAGATAGGTTTCGCTTTCCGAAAAATCTTCCCAATAACCAAGCTCCTCATTATAAGAATAAAAATCTGTATTTAAAACCACTTTATAAGTCTGGCTCAGTAATTCATCATAGGTAAATGTTCTTCCATCGTCTTCAATTTCCTTGGATTGTGTAAAATTCTTTATCAGTTCCTGATCCTTCAGACCAAGGGTAAACAAAGCCGTATCCATAATGTAGTTTTTTTCAGTAATAACAAAAATAACTTCTTCCTTGGATTCCGGCCAGCGTCCTGCAACAACATCATACTGGGAATCTAAAAGTTCCTGATTGTCTAACAACTCACAAAAAGCATCCAGATCTGTGCCTCCCATGACGCTCATGGAGGACATTGTGTCGTACATAGACATCATGCTTTCCATGCCAAGTGTTTTCATTACCGTGCTCGGATTGACCTGAAGTGTATTTCCTTTAATATCCGTTCCGTAAATTCTCAAATTAGCATCATAACCAAACTGGATTGCCGTAGTCAGTTCATCAAAACCATTTGCTTCATCCAAAAGATATTTTCTAAATTCGCCCAGATTATTCGCCTGTTTTTCTGCAACCATGGCATTGTACATTTCAGTCATAACAACCATTGGACGAACCACATCATCCTCATAGTCTTCTGCACTTCCTTCATATTTGCCTGACATAGACCCAAGCATGGCACTCATGTCCATACTTTCATCCTGCAACGTAATCGGATAATTTGACAGAGTATCCTCCTGAACCTTGTCAATGTATGCCTGAAATCCGCTCGATAACGAAAGAATTAAGGCAATTCCGATAATGCCTATGCTTCCCGCAAAAGCGGTCATAAAGGTTCTGCCTTTTTTGGTCATCAGGTTATTCATGCTCAAGCCCATGGCCGTTTTTAAAGACATGGATTTCATCTTTCCTTTTTCTTTTGTGACTGCTGGAAGAATTTCTTCATCTTCCTTCTGATATGGTCTGGAATCATCCACTACGTTTCCGTCCAGCAATTTGATAATTCTGGACGAATACTGTTGTGCCAACTCCGGATTATGGGTAACCATAATAATCAGACGGTCTTTGGAAATTTCCTTTAATAATTCCATAATCTGAACACTCGTTGCCGAGTCAAGCGCACCGGTTGGCTCATCGGCCAGAAGAATTTCCGGATCATTGATTAAAGCACGGGCAATTGCCACACGCTGCATCTGTCCGCCGGACATCTGGTTTGGCTTTTTATGAATCTGATCCGCCAGACCAACTCTCGACAATACCTCAATGGCACGTTTTCTTCTTTCCGCTTTGGAAACACCAGACAACGTCAGTGCCAGTTCAACGTTGGCCAGTACCGTCTGATGCGGAATCAGATTATAGCTTTGGAAGACAAAGCCGATAGAATGATTTCGATAAGTATCCCAGTCTCTGTCCTTAAATTTTTTGGTCGATTTTCCATTGATAATCAAATCGCCGCTGGTATATTGATCCAGTCCGCCAATAATATTTAACAATGTTGTTTTGCCACAGCCGGATTGCCCTAAAATAGAAACAAACTCACTGTTTCGAAACGTCAGACTGACACCTTTTAGTGCCTCTACTTCGGTATCGCCTGTTGTATATTTTTTTACAATGTCTTTTAATTGAAGCATACATTTTCTCCGTTTCTGATCTAAGCGTTTTTTGTTTACGTTTTTTAAGTATATACCATTTTGGCAAAATTTCAACTGTAAACTGCTTAACAATTCATAAAAAAAGAATGAACTCCTCTGTTTTTGATGCATTTCACGTCATTTTCTGAGTGCATCAAGACCGAGGAAAGAAATTTCAAGGAACTGTCATGGAAAAATTAAAACCGGACACCCTAAAGGATGTCCGGTATGTATTCTGATTAGTGAGTAATAATCTGCTCTGTTTCCTTATCGAAAATATGAATTTTGGAAAGGTCAAGAGCAACCTGGATTGTGTCACCAGGTCTTGCAGTTGTACGAGGATTTACTCTTGCTGTGATGTCTACGGTATCAGCGATCGTGAAGTATAAGAATACTTCGGCACCAAGTAACTCGTAAACTCTTACTGTAGCATCAAATGCACTGTCCTTGGAGGTTTCGATGAATACCTGCTCATCCTTAATATCTTCTGGACGAATACCAAGAATAACTTCCTTGCCAACATAGCCGCCTTCGATTAACTTCTTGCCGCGTGCTTCCGGAAGCTTGATGGAACGCTCTGCAAAATGAAGAGTTACATCGTTGCCTTCTTTTTCTACCTGGCAGTTGATGAAGTTCATCTGAGGAGATCCCATGAAACCTGCTACGAAGAGGTTGTCTGGTCTGTCATATAAGTTCTGAGGTGTATCAACCTGCTGGATAACACCATCCTTCATAACGATGATTCTGGTACCAAGTGTCATAGCCTCAGTCTGGTCATGTGTTACATAGATGATGGTTGTCTGTAATTTCTGGTGTAACTTGGAGATTTCGATTCTCATCTGTACTCTGAGCTTAGCATCCAAGTTGGAAAGAGGCTCATCCATGAGGAACACCTTAGGATTACGAACGATAGCACGACCCATGGCAACACGCTGTCTCTGACCAC
>CAZJAA010000003.1:0-145220 GCA_964544055.1 uncultured Lachnospiraceae bacterium
CCACTACTAGGGCGGATTTGGGACTTTCACCCGTTAGAACGTGCGCCCGCTGGGCACACGTAAAAAAAAATTGCTGTAAGCGTAAGGCTTACAGCAATTTTTATGGTTATATCCGATTGATTCCCCTCAGCACTTCCTCCATCCATTTATCCACAGAATAAGAAGAAGTATCAAATATTTTTACAATAACACCGTATGGATTTTCGTCTCCTGCGAACGCATTTGCTTCATCCGTATCGACATGCATTGCCAGACGATAGGAAGGGCTGACACGCACCACGACATCCGCATAAATCAGGTTTCGCTCATAGCTTTTCGTAATCACAAAGACGTTTTCATTGTCCTTTACATTGTACTGGAATGCATCAGCCGGACGCATGTGAATATGTCGTTTTGCCACAATGACACCCTGAGCCAATGTAATTTCTTTGTCTCCTGCCCTCAAAATACAACCAGGAGTGTCTAAAATATCACCGGACTGGCGAATAACACTTGGAATTCCAAGCTTTCTGGCATCTGTTACCGAAATTTCCACCTGAGTTTCTTTACGGAACGGTCCCAAGATTGACACCTTTTCAAACTGCCCTCTTGGTCCTATGACTGCAAGCTTTTCCGCAGCCAGATACTGTCCGGGCTGGCTTAACTCCTTAACAAAAGTAAGTTCTTTTCCTTTTCCGAACAAAGCTTCAAAATCTTCTTTCGTAATATGGATATGTCTTGCAGATGTCTCAATCGGTATTCTTGGCGGCATGATTTCCTCCTTATCTCTCCCGGATACTATAAATTTTTCTCTTATTTTCTTTGTTATTTTTATTTAAAAGTGTCTTTGTAAAAAATCACAGCACACAGTGAATAAAGAAGCTAACATGATTCCGGCCTTGTATAAGCTTTGTCTATTTCTATTACTGCAAAGCAGGATGGATTTTGTTTCCAGATTTGATTTTGAACCTTATCAGCCACATCTGCATCTGATAACGGAAAATCAAACGGCACAACCATGTCAAAAATAAGATTTGTATGTGTTGGTCCCTTTACCACACGGAAATCATGAATGGACAGCACAGGATCTATTTCTTTTACACACATAGTTACCATCTGCTTTAGTTCCAGCGTATACTCATCCCTTGTACTTACCGGATCCATATGGATAACCGCAGCACAATACAGTTCGTTTTTCAGTCGATGTTCTACATTGTCTATCATGTCATGAAGTGCCAGAATATCCCCATCGGCCGGTACCTCCGCATGAAGAGAAGTCATCACTCTGCCCGGTCCGTAATTATGCACAATTAAATCATGAATTCCTATGATTTTATCTTCTGACAAGACAATTTCTTCTATCCTTTTCACAAATTCCGGTTCCGGCGGCTGCCCAAGCAGCGGATTAATTGTTTCCCTTGCAGAAGATATTCCGGCATAAAAAATTAAAACCGCAACTAAAACCCCGCAAACGCCATCAATCTGTATGTTTGTATAATAGGAAACAAGCATAGATACCAGTACAACTATTGTAGCTCCCATATCACTTAAAGAGTCCATGGAAGTTGCAAGCATTGCTTCACTGTGTATCTGTTTTCCGTATTTTCTGTTGTATAAAAACATATACAGCTTTACAGCAATGGAACACAGCAAAATAATCAGAATAACAGGCTCAAATGTAATCTCTCCTGGATGGATGATTTCATTTACGGAAGATTTAAACAGCTCCACTGCCATATAAATAATAAGTACAGACACTAAAAGTCCGGAAAGATATTCTACCCTGCCATGACCAAACGGATGATCCGGATCCGGTTTCTGCCCGGCAAGCTTAAACCCAAGCAGAACAATAATAGAAGAACCTGCATCCGATAAATTATTTGCCGCATCTGCCATAATTGCAATAGAGCCGGACAACATGCCTGCAAAAAACTTGCAGCCAGCTAAAAGCACATTAAAGAAAATTCCTGCCAATCCGCACAGCACACCATAGGCCTGCCTGTTTTCTGCTTCTCCCATCTGCTTATTTGTAATAAACCATTTTGCAAGTAATCCAACCATTCTGTGCCACTCCGTTATATGTTCATACTGTTATTTTATGTATTAAAGCTTAAACAGTTCTAAGGTTTTCTCTAATTCTCCGGAAAGTCCGACCAGACGTTCGGACGCCTGACGCAGGTTATTCATGGTAATGCTCATGGAATTTGCTGCTTCCCTTGTATTATCTGCCGAAGCTGCATTTTCACAGGATACTGCTGCCAGATTGCTGATAACTTCGCCAATGGCATTTCCAAATTCATTTAAAGTATCCACATTATGGCGGATTTCTTCTATCTTCTGTCTGGAGACTTCAACCTCATCCGATACAGCGACGGAACAGGACAACGTTTCATCCAGCTTTTCCTGCTGCTGAACCATTTTTTCTTTTACCTCATCCATAATTTCTACCATTCGGTCAGAGGTAGAAACAACGCTACCGATAACCTCTTCAATTTTTCCAATGGAAGAGTTGGACTGCTCGGCAAGCTTATTTATCTGCTGGGCAACCACGGCAAAGCCACGACCTGCTTCTCCGACCCTTGCCGCCTCAATACTGGCATTTAAAGCAAGCAGCGTTGTTTCGTCTGCCACATTACGAATCATATCCAGCGCTACATTAATTCCCTGAATAGAACTACTCATAACGACAATCTGCTCTGCAACCTGCATAACTGCCTGCTTTGTTTCTTCGCTGGACTCATCCAGTTCGTTGATGATACGTTTGGATTCGTTTTCTTCCTCTGCCATTCTCGCCGCATGACTGTTCAGCACTTCCACTTCCCCAACAATATCTTCAATCTGCTGTTCCATACGCATTACATTGTGATTGGTTTCCGACGTATCCTCTGCCTGCTGCTGCGCTCCCTGGGATATGTCTGACACATAGCTGATAACTCCATCCACTACATCATTTGTTGTCTGCGCCATATCCGTCAATTGACCTGCTGATTCATTCAAGCGGTCTACGGACTGCTTGATATCGGTAACGATCTGGTATAACGTATTTTGTAGCCGAACGGCCATCCGATAAATATCACCAATTTCATCATCACGTTTCTGCCATACTTCGTTCGCCTTTTCGTCAAGATGACCATGAACAATGCGTTGAAGATGATGTTTTACTGCCGACATTCCCTGTACCATGGATTTTGAGAGGAGAACTACCGCAACCGCCGTCAGGCCGACAAAAACAACAGAAAAGCCAACAATACCAATCACCTGGGAATTGATGGTTTTATTGATGCTGGCCGTTTCTACCGCTGTTTCAATTGCACCAATCACTGTTCCGTCCGAATTAATCAGTGGCTGATAATATACATAATATTTTCCACCGCTCACCTCATACTCTTTCACAAAAAAGGAGGTTCCTTCTAAAATTCTGTTGTAAGAAGTACTGTCAATACCGGTACCATTAATTCTGGCACCATTTTCCTTACGCAGCGTTGTAATCAGACGCATATTTCCATATAAAAAAGAAACTTCAAAGCCTGTTTTTTCTTTCAGGCTGTCGATGAGCGCATTTTCACCAGAAATTGTGGTATCTCCTTTTTTGAGTTTTCCATTCTTATTCTGGGAATAATCACCTTCATACAGGTTTGTATATGTTTCATTTACACAGGAAGCAACAATTTCCAGCGATTTTTCGATTTCTGCTTCCATACCGGAGCGCAATCTTGAAGTACTGAAAATAGTTATGGCAAGACACGCTAAAAGCATAGGAAGCAGACATAACATCAGTAAACGTTTTGAAAGCGTCAGCGTGCGCTTTTTTTCTTTTTCGTTTTTTTTCATCTGCCTGTTCTTTTTGCCTATCTTCCACTTCATATGAAATTTCGGAAATTTTAAATCTGAAAAAAATCGTTTTCTTTCTCTTTTGGTTTTCCGTTCCTTTTTCTTAAATGTTTTTCCCAATGTCATAGTCTTCTCCATTCCTCCTCAAGTTTCCCTTAAGTATTACTTCTATTTTACCATAAAAAAAGGGATTTGACTAGCCATGAAGCACTGATTTATAAAAAAAGAAGTAACTATTCAGCCATCAGTGAGCAAATACCCAGGATGCAAGCTTGCTTGCAAGACTGGATACTTGCTTACTGATGGCGATTAGCTCCACGCCGCCTAATGAGTAAAACAGAGAGCTGCTTTTGCAGCGGCTGACTGCGTAGCAGGCAGGTTTTACGAATTGCGGAGTGGGCTGAATAGTTACAAAGAGAGTAACTACTTAGCCAAGTAACGGTTCTGCTTCCAGATGAATGCAGTCCGCAGCCTTTCCTTCCGTTTCAAATATCAGGATTGTATTTTTACCCTTTTTCAGCAACGGTCCCGGAAGATACAAACGCTTCTGTGGTCCGATATCCCAGAATCTTCCTAAATGAAATCCGTTGATAAATGCACAACCCTTGCCAAATCCGCTCAGATCAAGGAACGTATCTGCCAATTCCTCTGTCTCAAATTCAAAACGGTAAAAAGCTGGCCCCTTTCCGGTATACTCCCGGTCAAAATCAATATGTTTCAGCTGTGTTTCCGAAAGCGGAAGCGGATACATTTCAAAGCCATGATGACGATGTCCATTGATTCTGACACCCTCTGAAATACCCTTTCTCTGACGTTCCAGCCCTGTTCCGAAATTTTCTCTTGACATATTTTCACACAGCAGATCAATTACCCTGACCTCCTCTTTGCTTTCCGGCTCAAACGTATCCCAAATATGCTCTGCAAATGCGGTAAACGCCTGCGTTCCATCCAGAAATCCCTGTACCCGGTCCGCAGCTCCTTCCAGCGCAATTTCCCGTACCGGCTCCGGACACTTTGGAAGAACACGATATAAGACATAGCCATAATTTTGGTCGATTTCCTCCATTGTTAATGGATTTAGTGAATGCACCGGTTGAGAGATTTCTTCCAGGACAGAAAATAAATCCGTTTTTCCATTACAGCTGATTCTTCCATAAGCCTTCTGTCTGATTTCTGTGGACAAAGGAACTTCTTCTATGGTTCTGTAACGCCCAATAACCTCCTTACAAAGCTTGTATTTCTCAGTAATTTTTCCATCCTCTGTCAGCGGAGCATCATAATCGTAGGAGGTTACATCACAGGTTTTACTGCCATTATTTTTTCCTCCCATAAATCCAAAGCTGGTACCACCTTCCAGCATATAAAAGTTCAGATGTCCAAGACGAAGCAGTGCATCCAGCTCTTTTGCAACCTTTTCCGGCTCCGTGGTATGATGTTCTTCTCCCCAAGCATCAAACCAGCCGTTCCAGAATTCCATGCACATCAATGGCTTGTTTTCCCCTAAGATACGCTTCATGACACCAAACTGCCACTCTGTCTCAGAGCCAAAATTGGCCGTTGCCAAAGCCCCATCTACCATTCCTGAGCGAAATCCGCTTTCGTTCCACGGTCCGTCCGAAGTTACAAACGGAACAGTAATTCCAAGTTTGCGCATAGTATCACGAAGAAATTCCAGATAAGCCGTATCATTTCCATAATACCCATATTCATTTTCAATCTGTACGAGAATCACATTTCCTCCGCAGTCTGCCTGATATGGCACAAGCTTTGGAATCAATACCTCATAGTATTCCCGGACTGCCTTTAAATAAGGTTCATAGCTGCAGCGCAGACGCATATTTTTATCTTTCAGAAGCCACGCCGGAAGTCCGCCAAATTCCCATTCGGAACAAATATATGGAGACGGCCGCAGAATCAGATATAAGCCCAGCTGCTGCGTCAGCTCAATAAATCTGCAAATATCTCTCATACCATCCCATAAAAATTTTCCCCGTTCCGGTTCGTGAAAATTCCATGGAATATAGGTTTCCACCGTATTGCAGCCCATGTTTTTGATTTTTTCCAGACGGTCACGCCAATACTCGGGAACTGTTCTGAAATAATGGAACGAACCGGATATAATCTGAAACGGCTCTCCATTCAGATAAAAAGTTTCTTTGATTTCAAACATCTTTTTCCTCCATTCTTGTCAGGCAGGTATGCGCCATCCGCTTTGCCACCTGATTTGATTAAATTTTATTTCCTTCAAACTGCGTCATATAGAGCTCGTAATATCTTCCCTGCTTTTTAAGCAGTTCTTCATGGTTTCCGATTTCCACCACACGTCCCTGATCCATAACCACGATTTTGTCGGAATCACGGATTGTGGACAGGCGGTGCGCAATAATTAAACTGGTGCGGTTTTTCATCAGATTTACCATGGCATCCTGTATTTTCTTTTCTGTTCTTGTATCGACCGAGGATGTTGCTTCATCCAGAATCAGAATTTTCGGATCCGCAAGCACGGCACGCGCAATGGACATCAGCTGACGCTGTCCGTGGGACAGACCTGCTCCTGCCTGTTTTAAAAAGGTTTTATATTTCTTTGGCTGTTTCTCAATATAGCGGCGAATATTACTCATTTCCGCTGCCTGCACCATTTCCTCATCGGAAGCATCAAGATTGGCATACTTAATGTTGTTCTCTATCGTATTGGAAAAAAGCACAGTATCCTGCAGAACGATGGCGATGTTTTTCCGCAGGGAGGAACGCTTAATATCCTTGATATTCACACCATCCACAAGGATTTCTCCCTTATCTACCGGATAGAAACGCATCAGGAGATTTACCACGGTAGTTTTGCCGCTGCCGGTAGAACCAACCAGTGCAATTTTTTGTCCCGGCTCTACCTCTAAATCAAAATCATACAATACCTGTTTGCCCGGTACATACGAAAAATCCACATTCCGGAAAGAAATTTTACCGGTTACCTGCTCCAGTTCCAATTCTCCGCTGTTATCCTCATCCGGCTGGTCAAGCAGGGCAAAGACACGTTCTGCCCCTGCAATTGCTGTCTGGATTGTTCCGTACAGCTGGGCAATTTCGTTAATTGGTCTGGAAAACTGCTTGGCATAAATGATAAATGCGGATACGATACCAATTGTAATCAGGCCGGTATACGCAAAATATCCACCGAATGCCGCCACAATCACAAAGCTGATATTGGAAATGCAGTTCATCACCGGTCCCATGGAACCGCCAAGAATCTCCGCCTTAATGCTGACTTTTTTTAGTTCGTCCGAGGTTTTGCAAAATTCTTCTATGACATCCTCCTGCTTGTTATAGGCGACAATGGATTTATACCCGGTAATCATTTCCTCGGAATGTCCGTTTAATTGTCCAAGGATGGCAGAACGCTTACGGTACACCTTTCTCATAACCGCTGACATTTTCTTTGTTACAATAAGTGTCAGAATTACGGTTACCATGGTAATCAGTGTCAGCTGCCAGCAATAGACAAACATAATGACTACGGTGCCTATAATCGTCAGTACCCCGGAAACAAGGGAACCCAGACTCTGGGAAATCGTGTTGGATACATTTTCCACATCGTTAGTCATCCGGCTCATGATATCCCCATTGGAATGAGTATCCAGATACTTGATGGATAAACAGTCAATCTTCTGGAACAGGTCATGGCGCATCTGTCCAACGATTCTCTGGCTCAATTTGGCAGCAAGCAGCGACTGTGCCAGCGTAAACAAAACATTTGCCAGATAGACCACTAATAAAAAAAGCACATATTGGTGCAGTGCATCCCACTTTTTTTCTGTAATGGCATCTATGGCACTACCCTGCAATGATGGTGCCGCCAATCCTGCCAGTGTTACACCAATTACGGAAATAAGCAAAAGAATGATAAGTTTTTTTGCCTTTTGAAAATACTGAAGCAGCCGTGTCAACGTGTCTTTTACATTTTCTGCCTTTTCCACCATCTGACCCATATTTCTTCCCGGTCCACCCGGTCTTCCACGGAAATTTACCGTAGCCGGAGTGCTACTTCTTCCTGAGCATCCTGTTTTATACTGTATGATTCCCTGCTCCGGAGCCTTTTCAAAGCCTTTTGGAAGGTTGTTTGATTCGCTCATCATGCCTCTCCTCCTTCCTTCATCTGCGATGTATAAATATCCCGGTAAATCTCCGAGGTTTTCAGAAGCTCCTCGTGTGTACCAATCGCAGAAATGGTTCCGTTATCAAGCACGGCAATACGGTCTGCCCCCTTAATCGAAGCAATACGCTGTGCAATCATAATTTTTGTGACATCCGGATGTTCCTCGCGCAGTGCTTTATAAAGTGCTGCCTCTGTTTTTAAGTCCAGTGCACTCGTTGAATCATCAAAAATCAGGATTTCATGCTTCTTTAAAATTGCCCTGGAAATGGAAATTCGCTGCTTCTGCCCTCCGGAAAGTGAATGTCCACCCTCTGAAACCGGCGTATAATAGCCAAATTCCTTCCGGCAGATAAAGTCATCTGCCTGCGCAAGTTCTGCTGCTTTCTTAATTTCCCACGCAGAAGCATCCTTTTTTGCCCACCGGATATTTTCTTCTATGCTTCTCGAATACAGCTCTGCTTTTTGAAGAACAATGGAAATTTTTTCCCTCAGTTCCTTTAAAGCATACTCCTTCACATTGATTCCGTCAACCAGCACTTCCCCCTTTGTAACATCATAAAAGCGTGGAATCAGGTGTACCAGAGAACTTTTTCCACTTCCGGTCGCACCGATAATTGCCAGTGTTTCTCCCGAATTTACTTTAAATGAGATATTTTCCAGAACACATTGTCCGTCACTTTCCGGATAAGCAAAGCTGACATTTTTAAATTCCACGGTTCCGCAAGTCTTTTCTGCTTCTGCCGTTGTTACAGTTTTTCCGTCCGTAATTACATCCGGACTGGTAAGTACTTCATTAATACGGTCTGCGGATGCCTTTGCCCGGCTGAAGGTCTGAAAAATATTTGCCATAAAGGTAATTCCATGGAGAATCTGCGCCAGATAGGTAATTGCTGCCATCGTGTTTCCCGGTGTAATGCTGCCGCCGGCTTTCGCTGTATAACCGCCTACTAAAATAACGGCAACCACGCAGAGATTCAATACAATATTCATACACGGGCTCATAAAAGCAAGCAGGGTCTGTACTCTTAAATTTTCGGTGCAGAGTGCATCATTTGCCGTGTCAAAGCGTTCCAGCTCGTACTCTTCCTTCACATATGCCTTAACCACCCTGGCACCTGCTACCGTTTCCTGCATCACATTGTTGATGCCATCCAGCTTTTTCTGCACAATGGCAAACAGCGGCGAAGCCTTTTTCAAGAAAAATACAACAAAACAGACAACAAAAGGAAGTCCGCAGGCTGCCACAAAAGCAAATTTAGGAGACTGGCGGTACAGCATGAAAATACCGCCGAGAAACATCAAGGAATTTCTTACAAAGCCTCGCACCGCCATCATTACCATGTTCTGTACCTGTGTTACATCATTCGTCAGACGGGTTACCAGCGAACCTGTGGAAAATTTATCCGTCTGCTGGAATGACAGGTTCATTATTTTTCCAAACACGTCCTTACGCAGGTCATTTCCAAAGCTTTGTGCTGCAAAATTAGCAAATACACCGCAAAGGACTCCGCATAAGCCGCCAAACACCACCGTTAAAATCATCTTGATTCCCACCGTGATAATTAGATGGATGTCGCTTTGCAGCACACCATTATCCACAATATCAGCCATCATATCCGGCTGAACCAAATCCATTGCCACCTCGCCCACCATAAAAAGCGGTGCCAGCAGGCAGAAAAACCAGTATTTTTTCAAATATTTCAGCATGATGTCAGTTCCCTCCGTATGCAGTCTGTTATGTTATCCAAAAGGACAATCAGCTCTTCTTCCTTCTCCGGTGTCACCAGTTCCGTAATCACTGCATCCGAGACACTTAAGCGCTCTTTCAGCTGCTTTGCCGTTTCTTCTCCCTTTTCCGTCAGATACAGCTTGGAATGACGCTTATCGCAGTCATCCGTTTCTTTGCGCAAATAGCCTTCCTCCAGCATGCTTTTTACCGTCTGGTTTACCGCCGACGTGGTCACATCCGCAAATTCTGCAATAGTCCGCTGACTTGCCCCCGGATTTCGGTGTAAAAAAGAAATAATCAGCCGATAAGATTCCGGAATACCAATCGCATGCGCCACTTCCTTGACATGTGCATTCCAGGCTCGTTTCGTCCGGGACAGCGCCATCATCAGCGTTCGCTTTCGTTCCATGAGCTACCTTCCTTTCTGAAATCAGTAACTATTAAGTAATCAATAATTAAGTTCTTAATTATTATAATAAAAAAAGAAGAAATGTCAAGGGGAAAGTCGGTTTCCTCCTCTTCCTTTCTTCTTTCAATCCTTTTACCCTATTTATGATACGGTTCACCCATCATAATACGGTAGCTTCTGTAAATCTGCTCCAGCAGCACGACACGCATCAGCTGATGCGGAAACGTCATTTTGGAAAAACTAAGCAGATAATCCGCACGCTTGTTCACACATTCTGCAAGCCCCAGGGAACCCCCAATGACAAACATAATATGACTTGTGCTGCGCACACCAAGCTCATTTATTTTTTCAGAAAGTTCTTCACTTGTGAGCTGCCGCCCTAAAATAGCAAGCACGCAGACATAGGCATCCTCCGGAATATATTTCATCAGACGCTCTGCTTCCTTCTGCTTTATCTGTTCTTCCAATGCGGCAGACGCACCATCCGGTGTTTTTTCGTCTGCCACTTCAATAATTTCCAACTTGCAATAACGGCTAAGTCGTTTGGAATACTCTTCAATGGCACCGGTAAAATATTTTTCTTTTATTTTTCCTACACACAAAACTGTAATTTTCACACTTATCCTCATTTCTGAGCGACTTCGTCGCAAGTCATGGCGACAAGAAATTTGCGCAGGCGGTTTCTTGTCTGCCATCAGGGACTATTTGTTTTCATTCAGAAACAAATAAAACGTGTTTCTGAAATATATTTTATTACAGGAGTGCACATCTTTCAAGAAAGATTTCTTGAAGTCTATCTTTTTCCGTTTCGAGTTTTCCAGCATAACAAATAATTCCACACAGAACGGACTTTTCTCTTTTCTGCCATTCTTAAACAATACCCTGTGCTAACATCGCATCTGCCACTTTTTCAAAGCCTGCAATGTTCGCTCCCACAACGTAATTTCCTTTTGCCCCATAGCGTTCTGCCGCATCTACCATATTGTGACAGATATTTACCATAATGTCCTTTAATTTTGCATCCACTTCATGGAATGACCAGCTTAACCGCTCGCTGTTTTGCGACATTTCCAGGGCAGATGTCGCAACGCCTCCTGCGTTTGCTGCTTTTCCGGGTGCAAACAGAACTCCGTTTTTCTGAAGATATTCTGTTGCTTCCAGCGTTGTTGGCATATTGGCACCTTCGCAGACTGCAAGGCAGCCGTTTGCCACCAGCTGTTTTGCGTCCTCCAGCGTCAGCTCATTCTGTGTGGCACATGGCAGTGCAATCTCTGCCTTCACACTCCATACGCCACGCCCTTCCTTGTATTCCGAAGCCGGACGATATTTTTTATACTCTGTCAGACGGGCTCTGTTTACTTCCTTGATTTCTTTTAAAGTAGCAACATCAATTCCTTCTGGATCATAGATCCAGCCTGTGGAATCACTGGCGGTAACCACCTTTGCTCCCAGCTGCTGTGCTTTTTCAATCGCATAAATCGCCACATTTCCGGCACCGGAAACAGCAATTGTTTTTCCTTCCAGCGCAATATCGTTTAAACGTAAAAGCTCCTGCGTCAGATATAACAAACCATACCCGGTTGCTTCTGTTCTTGCCAGAGAACCGCCATAGCTTAATCCTTTTCCGGTCAGAACGCCCTCGTATACTTCCCGGATTCTCTTATATTGTCCAAACATATATCCAATTTCTCTTGCCCCGGTTCCAATATCGCCAGCCGGAACGTCGGTGTTTGCACCAATATGCTTGCAAAGCTCAGTCATAAAGCTCTGGCAGAATGCCATTACTTCCCGGTCAGACTTGCCCTTTGGATTGAAATCCGAGCCACCCTTTCCTCCACCAATGGAAAGTCCGGTTAAGGAATTTTTGAAAATCTGCTCAAAACCTAAAAATTTAATAATTCCAAGATTTACCGAAGGATGCAGGCGCAAACCACCTTTATATGGGCCAATGGCACTGTTGAACTGCACACGGTAGCCTGTGTTGACCTGAACCTGACCCTTATCATCTACCCACGGCACTCTGAACTTAATCTGTCGCTCCGGATTTACCAGACGTTCCAACAACGCTTCTTTTCTGTACTTTTCCTCATTTGCATCAATAACTACCCGCAAGGATTCCAGCACCTCCCTGACTGCCTGATGAAATTCCGGTTCTGCCGGGTTCTGCTGTATTACCTTCTCAATTACTTCGTCCACATATGACATTGTTTTGTCCTCCTTTGGTTTCTGCACATTTCATGCCGGTTCTTCTGCATATTTTCTTAAAACACAAAAAAGGCAATGGTATACCAAGGGAATTTCCTCAAAGACACCATTGCCTTTATGGTTGGAATCATACACCGTAGAAAATAAATTGTCAATCCCTTTTTTTATTTTTATATTGACAATTCACCTATTTTGCGGTAAAAATAAGTCAGGTAAGCAAAGGCGTTGCTTTGAAAATCAATGCTTTTGCTTTTAGTTTTTTAAGAAAGGCAGGTTGCAATATGAAGTATTCCAAACAAGAAGTAATCCAATATGTAATGGAGGAGGACGTAAAATTTATCCGTCTTGCTTTCTGTGATGTATTCGGCAGGCAGAAAAACATATCCATTATGCCCTCCGAGCTTTTGCGAGCTTTTGACTATGGGATTGCCTTTGATGCTTCTGCCATTACCGGTTTTGGTGACGAAACCCACTCCGATTTACTACTGCATCCGGATGCTGATACGCTCACCATTCTGCCATGGCGTCCGGAACACGGAAAGGTAGTCCGTATGTTCTGCAGTATTTCCTATCCGGATCAAACTCCCTACGAATGTGACTCGCGTTCCATCTTAAAAAAGGCCATCAAAGAAGCGACCAACGCCGGCTGTCAGTTTTTCTTCGGTGCCGAACAGGAATTTTACCTGTTTCAGTTAAATGAAGCCGGAGAAGCCACCAAAGAACCTTATGATTATGCAGGCTATATGGATATTGCACCGGATGATAAGGGAGAAAACATCCGTCGCGAAATCTGTCTTACGCTGGAACAGATGGGAATCTGTCCGGAAAGCTCCTACCACAAGGAAGGACCGGGACAGAACGAAATTGATTTCCGCTACTCCGATCCTCTAACTGCCGCAGACAATGCAATAACCTTTCAGACCGTTGTAAAAACAGTTGCACAGCGAAACGGACTTTTTGCCGATTTTAGCGCAAAGCCGCTTTCTGACAAACCAGGAAATGGTTTCCACATCAATATTTCTGTAAAATCAGATGCGTTTACAGATACTATGGATGGCACAATGGCTGGCATTTTAAAACATGTTGCCGAAATGACCGTTTTCTTAAATCCGACCGCAAACTCCTATCTTCGTCTTGGAAGCCATAAGGCCCCACAGTACATTTCCTGGTCCGGCGAAAACCGTTCCCAGCTTATCCGTGTGCCTGCCACTGCTTCCGGCTACCGCCGTGCCGAGCTCCGTTCTCCGGATCCTTCCGCAAATCCTTATCTTGCTTTTGCTTTGCTGATTTATGCCGGTCTGGATGGTATCCAAAACAAAACGAAGCTTCCTGCCCCAGCTGACATCAATTTTTATAAAGCGGACGCTTCTGTACTTTCCGGTTTTCAAAGGCTTCCGGGGGACTTAACCTCTGCACGCCTGCTTGCTTCCGGCAGTACTTTTATCAAAGAATACATTCCTGCAGCTATCTCAGACATTTACTGCATCAGATAATACCGACAAAAAGGAGGGGCAAACCATGAGTTTAAAAAAACATGTATACAGCATACTCATTGTATCTGCTACAGACAGTTTTACCTCTGCCCTTACCGAGTTACTTTCGGAAACACGATATGCACCTGTAGAAACTGTCTGCAGCGTCAGTGCTGCCAGACGGACTCTGGCAGAAAAAGAATATGATTTTGTTGTTATCAATACTCCTTTGCCGGATGACCTCGGAACACGTCTTGCCATTGATATCAGCACAACAAAACAGACTGTCGTGTTAATTCTTGTAAAAAACGATTTGCACGCCGACATTCATTATAAGGTGGCGGAATATGGTGTTTTCACACTTCCGAAACCAACACCAAAACCAACGCTTGTGCAGGCTCTTAACTGGATGGAAAGTGCCAGAGAACGTTTGCGGCAGTTTGAGAAAAAGACATTATCCTTGGAAGAAAAAATGGCTGAAATTCGTCTGGTGAACCATGCAAAATGGCTTTTAATTAATAAACTTAACATGGTAGAAGCCGACGCCCATCACTACATTGAAAAACAAGCGATGGATTGCTGCCTGCCTAAAAAAATCATTGCAGAAGACATTATCCGAACTTATTCTTAAGTCTAAAAAAAGAGCGGAACCGGACGATATCCCGGCTTTCCGCTCTTTCCTGTTATAGTTGTTCTTCATCTTTTTCTTCCGGTACTTCTTTTGGAAGAAGTGTTACTCTTGCAAGGGCAATCATTTTATTCTTTACTTCTACAATGTCAAACCGACAGCCTTTATATTCCATGGAAAATTGTTCATTTTCTGACGGAATATATCCTAGCTCCGTTACCATAAGACCGTTGACCGTATCACATTCCTCATCCGTCATATCCATTTCCAAAACCTCGGATAAATCCTCCAAAGAGGTAACTCCTTTCACCAGATAAACAGATTCTGTTTCGGCAATAATATCTTCTTCCTCACTGTCATATTCGTCCTGAATATCCCCGACAATTTCCTCTAAAATATCTTCTAACGTAATCAGACCTGCCGTCTGTCCGTATTCATCAATGGCAAATGCCATGTGAATTTTCTTAGTCTGCATATTATGGAACAGTACATCAATGCTCTGGGTGTCCGGCACAAAGTATGGTTTTCTTGTAATGCTGCGTACCTTGCGCTGCTTCATTTTCTCGGCACTGCCCGATACAAATACCTTGAGCACATCTTTCAGATGAACAATTCCGGTAATGTTTTCTACCGATTCTTCATATACCGGAAATCTGGAATACGCCGCATTCAGCATAAACTTCATTGCTTTGTCTAATATCCAGTCTGCATCCACCGCAATCATATTTTTGCGATGTGTCATAATATCCTTGACCTCTTTATCATCAAACTCGAAGATGTTATGAATCATTTTTACTTCATCTGCCTCAAGAACTCCGCTTTCCTGCGCTTCTGCTACGGTTGAAATCAGTTCCTCTTCTGTCACCAGTTCTTCCAGCTCAGATGCCTTAATATGAAACATCTTTAAAATTCCCATCGTGGCGGTTTCAATAACCCAGGCAACCGGTCCAAACAGTTTTACAAACAGATACAGCCATCCGGACAAGACAAAGGCTGTCCTTTCTGCCCGCTTGAATGCCAGCTTTTTAGGAAATTTGACTGAAAATAATTCTATCAGCATGATAAAAAGTAAGGCGGCAACCAAAAGAATTACTGCCGTCACCACATAAGATTTTTCTCCGAAAGAATCATGCAAAACCGTTTTTATGTGCGGAAGAAAACAGGTTACATATAGTACTGCCATTCCGGAAACAGACAACAGCCTGAGCAGATCCGTTACTGTTATGTAACGGCGGTGGTGGTTCAACAGATATTGTACTTGTTTTACCGTTTTACCGCCTTCTTCCAGTCGTTTTTCTACCGCCGCATCGCTTAAATTTTCAAAAGCTGTTACCATTGCCTCTGTAACTGCATTAAAAATTATTAATGCAATCAGTCCTGTTACTCCACCTATGGGAATACTGTCCATAAAAATTTTTTTTCTCCTTTTCGTAAAATATCCGGGATTATGTATCCAGTGCAAAACTGATCCGCAATGCCTGATTCACACAAGACAAAATCTCCTGATCGAGATGACATACTTTTTCCCGGAGTCTTGATTTATCAATCGTCCGAATCTGTTCTAATAATATCACAGAATCTTTTTCAATTCCATACCCTTTTGACAGTTCAATATGGGTTGGCAGCTTTGCTTTGTTCATCTTGCTTGTAATTGCTGCCACAATTACTGTAGGGCTGTGTCGGTTTCCTACATCATTCTGTACAATAAGCACCGGACGAATCCCCCCCTGTTCTGACCCAACCACAGGTCGTAAATCTGCGTAATAAATATCTCCTCTTCGAATAATCACTGAAATACCCTCTCCGTTTTTGGTTCTAGCAGCCTGCTGATGTTCCTAGTATTTCCTGCTTTTTCCTCACGTATTCTTTTTCTTTCAGTGTTTTATCCATTATTCACTCGGAAGATAACTCTTTATTTCGACAATTTTACCGTCTCTTGTATAAATTCGCGGCACTCGTTTACTGATATCACACACAACTTCATAATGGAATGAATTTCCGACAGTCGCTCCGATTTCCTCCGCAGAAATAAATTCCTCTCCGTCTTTTCCAAGCAAAGTTGCAATATCTCCCTGCTTTGCTTCCGGAATGTCCGTAACATCCACCATGCACTGATCCATGCATACTCTTCCAAGAACAGGTGCCGACTTTCCGTGAATCAACACCCTTCCGCGGTTTGACAAGCCTCTTGGATATCCATCTCCATAACCGACGGACAACGTTGCTACCCTTGTTTCGCGTTCGGTAACGAAAGTTCCGCTGTATCCAATCCCTACGCCCACGGGCAACGTTTTAATAAAGGATATATGGGTTTTTACCTCCATTGCCGGAGATACCGGCATCCGTTCCTTTGAAACTTCATCCGTTGGATACATACCATACATGGTTACGCCAAAACGCACCATATCGAGGTCACCCTCTGGAATGTCAATGATTCCTGCACTGTTGCACACATGCCGGCAGGGAAGCTGAATTCCTTCTTCTTCCAGCGCACGGGCAAAGTCCATATATTTTTTTAACTGGTTTTTTGCAAAAGCTTTGTCTTCTTCATCCGCCTTAGAAAAATGGGTAAACATTCCATCAATTTCCACATTAGGAAGCAATGAAATTTTTTTTATATCCTCCAGGCTTTCCTTACAGCATAAGTAACCAATACGACTCATTCCGGTATCGAGCTTGATATGCACCTTTGCTGTTTTCTTCAGCTTTTTTGCGGCTTCATTGTAGTATTTTGCTGTTTCTGACTGGAATACTGCCATGATGATGTCATACCGTATGGCAAGTTCTGCCATTTCCGGTGCCGTATATCCCAATACCAGAACAGGCTTTGTAATTCCTGCCTTACGCAGTTCCACGCCTTCTTCCGGCATAGCAACCCCATAAGCATCTACTAAATCTTCTATTGCTTTTGCAACGGGTACCGCCCCATGACCGTAAGCATCCGCCTTTACCACTCCCATTAGTTTCGTTCCCGGAGCTAAAAGTGCTCTGCCCTTTTCTATATTATTCCGGATAGCATCCAACGAAACTGTTGCAAAAACACGAAAAAATTCTGGTTTCAAAATAAAATCCTCGTTTCTAAACATTATGAAAATTTTTGATTTAAGTACTCACTTTTCATTCAGAACTTCCGGGATGGCTTCTAAAATATCACTGGCCAACATGGAATGCGGACCTTTTTTTCTGGCTGCCGTATCTCCCGCCATGCCGTGCAAATAGCAGCCGGACATTGCGGCCATTTTCGGTACTTCTCCCTGGGCAAGCAGCCCTGCAATCATACCGGCAAGCACATCCCCGCTTCCTGCCGTAGCCATACCGTCATTTCCGGTTACATTAATATAATCTGAATTGCCAAAGGAGACAATCGTTCTGACATCTTTTTTCACATAAATCAGACTATTATTATAAGTGCAGGACGCACTGCTGTCAATAAGACAATCCACTAAATCCGCCAGTGAAATACCGGTCAGTGTGGATAATTCTTTTTTATGAGGTGTCAGAATAGTTCCGGCTGGCAAAAGTTCTGCAAGATAATGCAGTCTGCCTTCCACGCCCTCTTCCTGCGGCACTTTTTCTGTAACAAGACGGGATATGATATTCAGACCATCTGCGTCCAGAACCAAAGGCACCTTACACGCACCGATAACATAGTTTACAATCCGTGCACTCATGGCCGACATTCCGAGTCCCGGTCCGAGAACAATGACGCTTGCCCATGCCACGGCTTCCCGGATGCTTTCCGTATCCTTTTCTGAAATGTTATTTCCTTTCGTTTCATAAGTGGTTAAAATTGCTTCCGGAATCTGCCGCTGCAATATTTCCCGATTTTCGTGTGCCGTCAGAATACGTACCAGTCCGGCACCCATACGATATGCCGCTACTGCTGCAAAATAAGCCGCACCCGACATGTTTTTTGAGCCAGCAATCACAAGTACTCTGCCATAGGTTCCTTTGTTGGAATTTTTTTTTCGTACCGGAAGAAGTTCTTTCGGTGTTTCATCAAAATAAAATCTGGTCGGCGGAGTTCCCAGACCGCCTCCTGCAAATCCGATATTCTCTACATACACCTTTCCGGCACATTCTGAGCCCGGAAAAAGTAAGCAGCCTGTTTTCTGAAAGCCAAAAGTTACTGTAACGTCTGCATTGACAGCAATCCCATATACTTTTCCATCATCTGCATTCACTCCGGACGGAATATCAACCGAAATCACCATTTTTCCTGCCTGATTAATTTGTTCGATGATTTTACGATAATCACCGGATATCGTTCTGGCAAGCCCTATTCCAAAAATAGCATCGATAATAACAGTATATTCTTCCAGCTTCGCTTTGCGAATCACCGGAACGCCTATTTTTCTGGCGATTTTTAACTGTTGCTTTGTTTCTTTGGTGATGTGTGACTTATCTCCCACCATATAAATTGCCGTATTCCTGCCTTGCATATACAAAATTCTGGCAGCTGCTATACCGTCACCGCCGTTGTTGCCGTATCCACAGACCGCCAGAATGCTGTCCTTTTCGGAGCACAATTCCCTGATATGACGCACGACTGCCATGGCTGCGTTTTCCATAAGCACACAGGCTGGGATACCGATATGCTCTATGGTATACCGGTCTATTGCTTTCATCTGCTCTGAACCAAGTGCGTATTTCATATTCTTTTATACCTCCATCACAACATAAGCGGCAGCATATTCCTTTACATTGGATATTGATACATGTATCTGCCGGATATGCTTCTCCTCCGCCATTTTGTTTGCTTCACCATATAGTTTTACATAAGGTCTGCCGGACACTTCCCTGAGCACTTCAATATCTGCCGGCTGAATTTTGCCAAAGCCCGTACCAAATGCCTTTACCACCGACTCCTTTACGGCAAAATTTCCTGCTGCCCTTTGCATATTTTCTGCAATCAGAAGCAGCTCCTGCGCTGTATAAATTTTCTGACGAAATGCTTCTTTTTCACAGGCTTTTTTTACACGTTCAATTTCAATTAAGTCCGTTCCGATGCCGTAAATCACACTATGCTCCATTTCTGGAACGCTTTTTGCTCCGTTCCTCTTCTGCTGCTTTTTTCTTGTAAGACAGCCGCATTAAGCTTTCCGTCAGGTGAACATTTTCCAGTACAACATCCGATGGAAGTTTCAGGTCGGTTGGTGCAAAATTCCAAATTGCCTTGACTCCCCAGCTTACTACATTTGCCGCAAGGGTTGGTGCTACAGCTTTCGGCACGGTCAGAACTGCCATATCTACCTCATGTTCTTTAATAAATTGTTCCAGAGTGCCTATGTCAGAGACCGGAATTCCGCGAACCGTTGTGCCGATAACCTCTGGCTTAACGTCAAAAATTCCGATAATTTCAAAGCCTCTTTTCTGCAAACCGGTAGAATTCACAAGTGCCATTCCCAGATTGCCTGCTCCTAAAATAATCAGGTTGTTTTTCTTATCCAACCCTAAAATCTTTCCAATTTCCGTATATAGGTATTCTACCTGATAACCATAGCCCTGTTGTCCAAAGCCACCAAAATTGTTCAAATCCTGTCGAATCTGGGAAGCGGTTACTCCCATCCGTTCACTTAATTCCTTTGAAGAAATCCGAACCACATCATGGGCGAGAAGTTCCCCCAGATATCTGTAATACCTTGGTAACCGTTTGATTACGGCAGTAGAAATATTTTTTGTCTGCATATTATGCACTCCTCTTAGCATCTGTTTCTTCGTTGCTGTTCATTTGAAGCTTGCGTTTAAAGTTTATATAACTCACATGGTTTTAAGAAAAAACAATTCGAATTTTTCTTTCAGCCGGTTTATTACGTCAATTGTTCCAAGGGCGGCCTGCACCATAGCAAATACCTGTTTCTGCTCTGCTTTCTGCGTTGCTTCATACGTTTCTCCAAAAGAAACAATAAGAAAACGGTACATTTCAAACAGTCGCTTAACTTCTTTTTTCTGATATTTTTTTAACACACCCGTTGGACGCTCGTCTTCTTCCGGACGAATTATTTTTGCAAGAGAGTCCTCTATTTTCCGCAGGACACCATCTCTTATCAGTGCAATCTGAATAATCTGCTCTTCTTCTTTTATTTCCGTATTTTCCACACTGTACATATAGTCAGACAGGGAATTGAATATCATCTGCTTTTTTGCATGCTTTTTCTCTTTTTGTCCAAGATGTAAAAGCCCATTCAGCCAAAGCTGGTTTTCATATCCTGTTTTTGGTACTGCTGCAAGAGAATATGCCTGTCCTTTAACTTTCAGTTTTAATTCCATCACATCAGTGCCATTTTTTTCTCTGGTAAACAGGCTGCCTGCCAGTTCATTTATTCTTTTTTTATCTGCCTCACCCGGATACAAATAATTTTCCAGGTCTATACGGATAACTGCGTACTTTGTCAGGTAACGACGGACAGAAATTCTGCGGAGTTTTAATGCAAACTGCTCCCTTCCGAATTTTAAGATATATTTTCCACGAAGCTCGCCTTCCGCAGAAATAACATATTCTTCTTTATCACCCTGCTTCCAGACTGTATTTTTTTCAAACTGCTTTGACCATGCAGCATTTTCAGAAAACTGCACCGGAAGATAGAGGCTGTGAACACTGTACAGACACTCTGCTATAAAAATTCCAAGCCGCATATCCTCATGATTCTTGATATACAACAGATAGTCTTTTATAATGTCTTCGTCATCCGGCTGTTTTCCAAGTGCCGTAAGCATACTTTCCATGGAGAAAAAGTATCTTTTGTTCTTGATATCCATGAACTGGTTCATATTCTTAAACAAGCGATGCAGCTCCGTCGTTATTGCGTCTGCAATAATATCTGCATCCGGATACAGGGATAGAATTTCACGCAGTCTTACCGCTATGGTTTCTTCTTTTCTGTCACGGTCTAACATGACCTGTTTTTTTAACTTAAAATTTTCATCGGTAACAAAAAGAAGCAGAACCGGAAGCTCGCCGGAATGTGTCTGGCGCAGGAAAATGTGTTCCTGATGCTCCTTTTTTATTTCATCTACATAGTCATGATAACGCTCTTTCATTCGTCTGCGAATACCGGAAGATAACTGCGGTTCTTCATCAAAAACGGACATGGATACCACCCGGCCCATGCTGACACAGTCATGCAGGGCTTCCCGTTCAGAATGCAGCACCGGCTCAGTTACGGCATCCGGATATTGCTTTTTTAATGGTTCCAGAACATAAGTCATGACGCTCATGGCATTTGTTGCATATACTTCTGTCGGAATCCGCTCCATATAAAGCTGTTCGGATTGCATTTTGAAAAGTTCCAGCGGTTCCGGCGGCATATCTTCCGTTGTTCCGGCATTTTCCTCCACTGAAACATCCTCTCGTTTGTAAATGTATTCTTTTGTGCGGAAGCTCTGATCCTTAAAATAATCAATCTGGTAAAAATAGATTTCTTCTAACTGATTCTCTTTGATTTCAACATCAATATACAGTTCCCTTTTTTTTATTTCTGTGTCTGTCATAAATGCTCCCACCTTTCTCTTTTGCAACACAATCTTCCTTTTCCATAGTACTGTTTTTCACAAAAAATGTCAATAAAAAAAGCCATTGACTTCCATGTTTTATCCAAGATATAATAAAAAATGAAGTTTTACTCCCAAATAATAAAACTGTAAAGGAGTCTGTTTATGTCTGAAGTTCTCATGATTGAAATTGCCGGTGGAACCGGTAGCGGCAATTCCACACTGACACAACGAATCAAGGAATATTTTGGCGAAGATGTTACGGTATTGATGCACGAAAATTACTACAAGGCTCATGATTATCGAAGGAATTCTTATCTTTGACCGCAGGGAACTAACGGATTTGATGGACATCAAAATATATGTGGATACAGATGCTGATGTCCGTATTCTGCGCCGCATTACCCGTGATGTCAAAGAACGTGGGCGAAGTCTTGATTCCGTCATCAGTCAGTACCTCACTACGGTAAAACCGATGCATGAACAGTTTGTGGAACCGAGTAAAAAATATGCAGATATCATTATTCCGGAGGGCGATCAAAATCAGGTTGCTTTGGAAATGCTGATTCAGAGAATCAGAAAACATCTGGAAAATTTTAAAAGTAAGGATATGGTATAAATATACATGATACGATTAATCGCAAGTGACTTAGATGGTACCCTTTTACAAAATGGTGCCCAGACTCTGCCTGACGGAGTCATCCCATTTATTGAAAGTCTTGCTGTAAAGCATGGCATTTTGTTCGTTGCGGCAAGTGGCAGGCAATATCCGAATTTAGTACGTTTATTTGGTTCTGCTGCAAAACACATGGCATTTATCTGTGAAAACGGTTCCTTGTTATTTTATCAGGATAGGTTGCTGGCAAGCCATCCTATGACGCAGGATACTGCTCTTACCATCTGCCATGATATTTTAGCTCTTCCCGGTTGCGAGCTGCAGATTTCCGGTGAGAAAACGTGTTATTTACTACCAAAAAGCAATGCTTTTGTAGATCGAATGGTAAACCATGTAAAAAATGATATCAAAATTCTTTCCACACCGGAGGAGCATTCGGAACCTTTTTACAAAGTTTCAGTATTCGAAGAATCCGGAATTGCAACCGGACATGGACCGGAATTATTAAAAAGATACCAAGGTAAAGCACAATGCACCGTTTCCGGCAAAGCCTGGTTGGACTTCGTTGCACCTGGAGTCAATAAAGGTCAGGCATTGCTTAAGCTGCTTCATTTACAAAACATGGATAGCTCGGAGTGTGTCGCTTTTGGAGATAATTATAATGATTTAGAAATGCTTTCCGTTGTCAAATATGGATATGTTATGGATAATGCCGCTGATGAAATAAAAAAAAGATTTCATTACCATTGTTCTGATGTAGTATCTGCAATAAAAGAATTATTATATACAGCAGACTCTCCGATACTTCAATAAAACGCAGGGGTGGAATCTACCCCTGCGTTGTTTTTAATATACTGTTTCGGTCAGAAGCTTATAAGCGTTCCATCAGCTCTGCTATTTGTACCAGATGCTCTCTGATTGGAAGCTTCTGTGGACATGCCTCTTCACAAGCACCACAGGACATGCATTTATCTGCATGTTCTTCTTCTTTCATATCCTGAAAATACCGCCATTTTGTTGCTCCGGCGTTGTTATACATACCATAGTTGTTCCAGATGGAAAAGTTTTTTGGAATATTGACGCCAACTGGGCACGGCATACAGTAGCGGCAGCCTGTGCATCCATTCTTAATTCTGGATTTAACTTCTCTAACAACCGTTTCAATTGTTTCCTGCTCTTTTACTGATAAAGCTTCAAAGGTTCCAAAGGTTTCTAAATTATCCTTTACCTGTTCCTCGGTAGACATACCACTGAGTACAACCTTAATCTGTGGTTTTGATGCTACAAAGCGGAGTGCCCAGGAAGCAATGCTCTTTTCCGGGCGAACCTTTTTGAAAAGTGCTTCTACCTCCGGTGCATAGGAAGCAAGTGCCCCGCCTTTTACCGGTTCCATAATAATAAGCGGCACATTACGTTCTTCGCAAAGGGCATAACCCTTGTCTCCTGCCTGCTCCATAGTATCCATGTAATTGTACTGAATCTGGCAGAAATCCCAGTCACGGTATGTCAGGATTTCTTCAAATGCGTCATAGCTATCATGAAAGGAAAAACCAAGATAGCGAATTTTTCCCTGCTTTTGCAGCTCGATTACATCATCCAGCACACCCATAGCGCACATAGAACGGAAGCTGTCTCGATTTAATGCGTGCAGTAAGTAAAAATCAATATATTCTGTTTGAAGACGTTCCAGCTGCTGGTTAAAAATGCGTACCGCATCTTCTCTTTGCTTTACCTCCCAGCATGGTAGCTTGGTTGCAAAATAGAAGCTGTCGCGCGGATACTTTTTCATGGCACGACCTACAAACGGTTCACTCGTGCCATCATGATACGGCCATGCAGTATCATAGTAATTGATGCCGGCTTCATAAGCTTTATCCAGCATTTGCTGTGCACGTTCTTCATCAATTGCCCCATCTGGTGTAGTCGGAAATCGCATACAACCGAAACCAAGCAGTGATGTTTTTATTCCCAGTTTTTCCAATATTCTGTATTCCATAACTTCTCCTTTCTGATGTTTATCCGGTATTATTTTTGTTCTCCGGTGACATTTCATTTTTGCTTCTTAAACAGTATACAGTGTCTGCGACACGATATGCTCTGCGAGATATTATACCATGGCTTTGCCATGCTATGCTCCGCAAGATGCGCACGATTTGATTATGAATTCTGTCCTCGCACTGCTCGGACGCAAACCGGCGCCGGTATAATATCCTGCGGATATTATACCATATGTTCAGCTTTCCGTCAAAGAAATTGCAACCCTTACCGCATCCTGTGCATCTTTTGAGTAACCATCGGCACCAATTTCCTTTGCATAATCCGGTGTTGTCACAGCACCGCCAATCATTACCTTGGTAGAAAGTCCGACAGCATTCTTTAATTCTACCACCTCTTTCATCCGTGTCATGGTTGTCGTCATCAGTGCTGATAAAGCAATCAGGTCAGCATTTGTTTCTTTTGCCTTTTCGATAATGGCTTCTGAATCGACATCCTTGCCCATATCAATTACTTCAAAGCCATAATTCTTTAACATCAATGCTACCAGATTTTTTCCAATGTCATGGATATCTCCTTTTACGGTAGCAATAATTACAATGCCACGTTTTTGACCATCTCCTGTAGCAAGCAGCGGTTCCAGACGCTTCATTGCAAGCTCCATGGTTTCTGCAGAAGCAATCAGCTGCGGGAGAAAATATTTCTTTTTTTCAAACAGTTCGCCTACACGATTGATAGCAGGAATTAAATCTTCATTTAATATTTCATCTGCTCGTACAGCTTCTGAAGCACCATATTTTTCTTCTTTCAATGCAATTTCCGTTAATTCAAGTATTTTCTTTTTATTTCCTTTTACAACAGCTTCAAACAACGGTGTGTCGGTTTTTTCTGTGGTTCCACGGCTTTGAGCTGCCTGCTTTGACACTGTTTTATCCGCAGAAGTAGTTTCTGTCACTGTACCGCTTAAGGGAGCGCCGGAAGCCGCTACCATCTCCGGTGCCGCTTCGATGAATGCAATATCAGCGTCTTCTTTTCCACAAAGCAGGTCTGCTGCCAGCATAAACTGCATCATCATCTTCTGACATGGATTTGCAATCGCCATTGTCAGTCCATTTGCAATTGCCATCGTCAGAAATGCGGTATTAACAAAACTTCGCGCCGGAAGCCCGAAAGAAATATTGGAAAGTCCGATGCAGGTTGCCACCCCCAGCTCTTCCTTACAGTAACGGATGGTAGCCAGCGTTTCCTTTGCAGCATCTTTTCCTGCACCTATCGTATTTACCAGTCCATCGACCACAATATCCTCTTTTGTTAAACCAAGATTTAACGCTTTAACCATTACAGTGTGAATAAACAGCCTTTTTTCGTCCTGGTTTTTTGGCAATCCGTGTTCGGACAGAGGAAGAAGTATAAACATAGCACCATATTTTCTGACAATCGGAAGTAGCTGCTCCATTTTTTCTTTTTCACAGGACACGGAATTTACCAGAGCACGTCCCGGATAAATCCGAAGTGCTGCTTCTATTACATCAACATGGCTGGAATCAATGGACAATGGAAGTTCTGCATTTTGGGACACCTCATAAATCATCTGAATCAGTCTTGCTTTTTCATCAATACCCGGCATGCCCGCATTGACATCTAAAATATAGGCTCCTGCTTCCTCCTGCTCCTTGGCAAACTGAAGCACCAAATCTATTTTTTCTTCTCGAAGTTCGGCCTGCAGAGCCTTTTTTCCAGTTGGATTAATCCGCTCACCAATCACGCAAAAGCGTGCATCCAGTTCAATTGGAAAAATTTTGCGTTCGGTTGCCAGAATGGATTTATGCCGTTTTTTTTCTGCAGGAACCTTCTTGTATGCCATATTTTTAACTGCCAGAATGTGCTCTGGTTCAGAGCCACAGCAACCGCCTAAGATGGAGGCTCCTGCATTTACCAGCTTTTCCATATGTCCGGCAAATTCTTCCGGTGTCATTTTATAAACGGTTTTTTCTTCAACCAGTTCTGGCATACCGGCATTTGGCTTGGCAATGATTGGAACTTCTGCCACTGCCACCATACGTTCAATAACTTCCACCATGGTTTCCGGACCGGCAGAACAATTGACACCAACCGCATCGGCTCCCAACGACTGCAATACCACCACAGCTGCCTCCGGTGTCGTCCCATACATAGTTTTATTATCTTCCGCAAACGTAAGCGTTACCATAACCGGGAGCTCACAAGTTTCCTTTACAGCCAGCACAGCCGCACGGCACTCCTGCAGGCTCATCATCGTTTCCACAACAATCAAATCAACTCCTGCCGCATACAGTACCTTTACCTGCTCCTTATAAACTTCAACAAGTTCTTCAAACTTAAGTTTTCCGACCGGATACAACAATTCTCCAGTCATGGTCAAATCGCCTGCCACATAATGACAGTTTCCGGCTGTCTTCTGTGCTTCCCCGGCTTGTTCAAACTCTCTCACTGTCTCTTTCGACAAACGCACAAGCTCCGTATTCATTTCCGCAAGTTTCTCCTGCAATCCATATTCCGTAAGCTTAATGCGGTTTGCGCTGAACGTTGGTGCATACAGAATGTCTGTTCCTGCTTCCAAAAAATCCCTCTGCAGTTTTTTAACCGTTTCTCCATGTTCTAAAATCCACTGTTCTGGACATACTCCGGTCGGCATTCCTGCTTTTTGAAGGTTTGTACCGGTAGCACCATCTAAAAGTATTATCTTTTTTTCACAAAGCTCTTTAAATTTCTGTCTTGTCATTATTCCACCTCAAAAATATGTTCCATTAAGCTTACACGATTAAACGGAAGCATAAAATAATAACCGTCCACATACGGTTCCAGCTTTTTCATCAGTTCCTTTGCAACCTCTGCTCCGACCATTTCTCCCTCTTCCCTTGTCATGTCAGCCCTATACCGTTCCATAATTTCCTCCGGCACATGTATTCCTGCCATCTCATTACGTATGAAGCTTGCGTTTTTTAAGCTCACCGGTGGAAGTATTCCCGCCAATATTTTGGCATTCGTTCGTTGCTTCAACCACTGGATGCGTTCCACGTCCGTATCCGAAAAAACCGGCTGTGTTAAAAAGAAAGCACAGCCTGCCGCCATCTTTTTTTCCATCCGCTCTGCCACCTTTTCCGCATTAGGATAATTATAATTTAATGCACCACCAAAGAGAAATCCATCCTCCGGAAATAATTCCGCATTCATTGCTGACACATACTCCATAAAGCGTATAGAATTATAGTCAAAAACACCTGTCACTGTTTTTCTAACCGCACCAGGCACAGGATCTCCGGTTACAATTAGGAGATTTCTGAGTCCATTCATATGAGCACCAAGCAAAAGAGAACGCATGGCAATTACATTACGGTCACGGCAGCACACATGAGGTACTACCTGCATTCCGGCCTTATTGTTGATATGTAGTGCCGTAAGCACAGAATCTGCCCGGCTGCGTCCCATAGGGGAATCCGCAAAAGTCAACACATCAACAGGATACCGACTCAAGGTTTTCGCACATGCCAGAAGCTTTTCCCCATCCGCATTATACGGCGGGTCCAGTTCCACAGCAATCACCTTTTCTCCACACAGAAGCTTTTCACGAAAGATATCCTTTTTTCCCTTTGCCGTCAACGTTCTTATTTCCGTCGGAGTTTTCAATTCTTTCCGATTTTGCTTTTTGTTGGTCTGCCTGATTTCATATGCTTCCAAAGTAAGTCGTTCTGCGTTGCTTTGGAAAAACTTTCGTTCTGTCTTTACCCGCAGTTTCATTTCACGAATAAAAGACGGCATCGTACCACAGCAACCGCCAATGATATCCACACCAAGTGCTGCTATCTGCACCATATTATCTCCAAAATACCCTGCACTGTTCAAAAAAGCAGCCCGACTGGAAAAAACTTCGGCATAACCGGCATTTGGTGCCGCCAACACAAAAACATCCTTCGGCAGCTGGCACTGTGTCAATATATTTTTCATATGTACGGAACCTATTCCACAGTTAAAGCCAATGGCATCTGCCAAACGAAGCTCCTCAGCAAAAAGAATACGTTCTGCCCGCAGACCTCCCGCTGTAAAGCCATTTTTATTAATGCAGAAGCTGACTGTACAAAAGCTCTCCGAAGCTTTTTTCTTTATATAAGAAAGGATTTCCGGTATAAACTCCGTTGCCGAAAAGGTTTCCAACCAGAAAATATCCATACCCTCGCTAAGAAATACATCACACATACGATAGTATTCTGTAAGAACATCCTCTGCTTCCTTTTCTGCTCCCCCCGTCACAGGTCCTATATCTGCTGCCACAAAGCAATTTCTTCCCGTCCGTGCCATTTCCACGGTCACTGCCTGCTTTGCCATACGGCAGGCACTTCGCAAAAGCTGCTCCCTTTCTTCTTTGGAAGCATCAGGAAGCATCACGGAATTTACAGCAAACGTATTAGTGCGGATTAAGTCGGCCCCTGCTTCCAGATATTCGCTATGTATACTCTTTATCAGTTCCGGTTGTGAACGATTGGCAAGCTCTGCCATATCCTCTGTATGTTTTTTTTTCTGCTGATAGTAGGTTCCCATGGCTCCATCCATCAGAAGTATATGGTCTTGTAAAAATTGTCTTAGTTTCACTTTTTTGTCCTCTCGTACCTAGGAATCATTTTTCTAATCCTTTATTTTTTCATTCTACCAGATTAAGCAAGGAATGACAAGAAAAATCTCCTTACTTGACTTTGCTAACGGTTCGTGCTACCGTATATTATGCACCTTTGTTTTATGTTTTTGTATAATAAATTTGAGTAGGAACAGGGCAAAGCTCTGGCATCACCAGCCATAGTCACTTATTATGTCCTGTTTTATCTCATCCCAGAAAGGAGAGCCTGTGGATACCTTATTGTTTTCCGTAAACGCCATTTTACCTGTTATACTTTTAATTTTTGTAGGATATATTTTAAAGAAGCTTGATTTTTTAGATGAAGATTGGTTCAAAAAAAGCAACCGGCTTGTTTTCCGCCTGTTGCTCCCATGCCTGCTGTTTTATAACGTCTACAATATCCAGTCGTTTGCCGAAATCAACTGGTCTGTTGTTGTCTATTCCGAGTTTATCGTTCTCGTCCTGTTTTTTTTGGGACTTCTCGTTGTAAAAGCCGCAATTCCGGATGCCAGACAAAAAGGAGTCATTGTTCAATGCCTGTTTCGCTCCAACTTTGCCATTATCGGTCTGCCATTAACAGAATCCCTGGGCGGAACACAGGGCGTTGGTGTTGCTGCAGTTCTAAGTGCCTTTTCCATTCCGACCTTTAATATTCTTGCTGTTCTTTCGCTGACTATGTTTCTGGATACAGAAAGCGAAAAAAAAGCCGGACTAAAAACAACCATGAAAAAAATCGCAAAAAACCCACTGATTCTTGGTGTTGTGTGCGGTCTGTCCTGCCTTGTCCTCCGTTCACTTCTTCCAGCAGCAAAAGACGGAACTCCTGTTTTCTCTCTGTCCGGGAATCTGCCGTTTGTTTACAATATCATCAGCAATCTTGCAAAAGCCGCATCTCCGCTGGCCCTGATTATTCTTGGCGGATTGTTTGATTTTTCTGCTGTAAAAAACAAACTGTGCGAAATTATTATCGGCACACTGGGAAGAGTTCTGCTTGCCCCTGCACTTGGTATCGGACTTGCCGTTTTTTTATCCCACATTGGCATTCTCACCTTTGACCAAAGCGTTTACCCTGCACTACTTGCACTGTTTGGCTCGCCCGTTGCCACCTCCAGTGCCATCATGGCACAGGAAATGGAAAATGACGGAACCCTTGCCGGTCAGCTGGTTGTATGGACTTCCATCGCCTCCATGTTTACACTGTTTGCGTTTATTTTTGTTCTACGAAGCTTTGCTATATTATAAATCTAATCCATTGCATTTCTGATAAATTCAAACTGCTGATTTAACATCTGAATATCTATTACACCATTACTATCAAATGCAGTTGCCTCTACCGTAAAAGTCCCATGATATCCAATCTTCTGAATAAACTCAAAAAATCTATCAAAATCAATATGCCCTTGCCCAATCGGAAGGGTCCGTAGTTTTTCCCATTCCTTGTATCCATCAGCATAATCATTTACATGGTAATGGCAGATGTGCTTATTCTCCCATAACCACTGATATTCTTCCTCATATAACAGCTTCATTTGACTATGGAACGATACCATCTGCTTTCCTATTCCTTTTCCTTGCAAATCAGGATCTGCTGCCAATGTGTGACACACCATATATTCCCCGTCTACAACTTCTACTGACCAATTAGCGTTTCCATACTTTCCTTGTGGGTCATCATTTAATACAAACGCTCCAACAATGTTTTCTTCATCCATACAAACAAACTGCTGCTCTAAGCTTACTTTTTCTCGAACCGATAATTCCGATGGATATACTTTATATTCCCACTTCGGATAATTAGTTGTCTGACATAAATGTAGAACAACTTTATCATAAAATCTTCCAACCTCAAGAATATCATTTTCATTACAGATTCTTATATTCATGCTTCTTTCTCCTGCAATCTTACTTCTGATTATACCTGTATCATACCACAATTTCCACTACATCACAATGTTTCTAATCCCATTTACATGCTTTTTTCAGCCTTCCCCACTCCAACCTCTGCAATAAACTGTATTACCAATTCCAATACCTTTCCTTATCCTCTCTTTTCTGCATAAATTCAGCCAGACGATAATATTCATGAATTTTCGGATAGTATGTTTGCAGATACTCAGGATACAACAAATAATCCTTTAGGCTTTCTGCAAAAAATTCCTGTGGTGATGAAGTCGCATACGCTATATCGTTTTCATATTCACCTATCACACTGATACCAAAGAAGAAATAGGTGATATAACCTCTGGAACGATAAGACTCATATAATTGTAGGAATTCCTTCGATGTACTTACACATCCCCAGTAACAATCTGCATAATGACACATTTCATGTACCATGATATTTTCTACCGTATGTTCAAACTCTGGAATACCCTTCACCGTAATTGTCTTCTGTTGATAGTTTATCAATCCCACCACAGAAGCATCCTTACTGATACTTTCATATTCTTCCACAGCTTCAAAGGTTGTCAGCAAAACGACTTTCCAGCCATCTTCTACAAAGGAATCCTGTAGTTCTACAGAAAACCTTCCCATTGCTTCTCTTACTTCCTTTACCATTCCCTGCGGAATATCCGCTTCCACGGTCATATTGATTTGATAGTCTTTATCGTATGCTTCCAACTGCATAGCCATAATCCAAATGGCTATAAGAATGATGTTTAGAAATAAGACTGTTCTGTACTTTTTCACGTTTGCCTCCTTACTTTTCTCATTCTTACTATGATAAGAGGTTAAGAAAAGTGATAATTCACACAAAAAAAGAACAGTGGTAAGATGTTATTCCCTACCACTGTTCAAGTAAATATTTCGATGTTTATTTTGGCATTGCCAGATAATACCCCTGAACATAATCAATCTTTGTGTTACATCTAAGATACTTTAATTCTTCTCCGGTTTCTACACCCTCCGCAACAACCTTTATGTCCTTCTTATGGAAATACCTGATTAACTCTGACATATTCTTCTGCTTTTCCGGATCCTGATGCACGTTAGATACCATAGAACGGTCAAACTTAACATACTGGTGATGAAAGTAATCCACTGCAGAGATATTATTGCTTCCTGTGGAATAATCATCCAAGGCTAACCGCATGTCATAGCTGTTGATTTCCTCTTTCTTTGCGTGCCATCTGTTTTTATTTAATTCGGTATATTCCAGCATTTCTACACTGATTTTTCCTTGCATTTCCGGAAAGCATTCAAAATATAGTTTTGTCTGACCGACATTTAATACCTCACTTGGAAATGAATTAATACATATATCATGTGAATACCCACGCTTTTTGTATTCCATGGTAGCACCAAAACAGGTGGCAAGCTCTATTACATAAAGCTTATTCTTTTTCTGATACTCTTCTATCAATTCCAGCGGTGACTTTCCTTTTGGTCGCATTAATGCTTCATACGCTGCCAACTCCAAATTTTCGGTGTCAAAAATAGGTTGAAAAACAAAGTCAATTTCTAATTGTAAGAGTTCTTCCAGATCATCCTTATGAAATGGTAACTCATTAAAATTTATCATGATTGCACCATCGTTTCTGACTACCTTTTATCGTATAAGCAGCCAACGTAAGTATACCATACCCCCCGAATTTTCAAGCATTTTTTGAAGTTTTCTGACATCTTCAACAAATATAATTTTAAATTCCACAGCCCTTTCGCCTTTCCTCTTGACTCTTTTATTATTACTGGGGTACTATTAAGTTAATAATAAACTCCAGAAAGAAAGGGCTTTTAAAATGAACAACAATAGTCAGACAAAGGAAATGGGTACCGGCAGCATTCCAAAGCTGTTCTTTAAACTTGCAATTCCCGCTGTAGTGGCACAGGTGGTAAACCTTCTCTACAACATTGTTGACCGTATCTACATCGGACATATTCCTGAAATAGGCGCATCTGCTTTGACCGGTGTAGGATTATTCAATGCTATTTTAATGTTAATCACAGCCTTCTCCATGCTGGGAGGTACCGGTGGTGCTCCACTGACTTCTATTTCATTAGGAAAAAATGATAAGGAACGTGCAGAAAAGATTATGACAAACTCGTTCCTGCTCCTGCTCGTTTTCGCAGGTATACTTACCGTGGTATTCTATATCTTTGCACCGGACCTGCTTATGTTGTTTGGTGCCAGCGAGGTTACCCTGCCATACGCAGTTGACTATGCCCGTATTTACATTCTCGGTACGGTATTCGTTCTAATTGTTACAGGTATGAACCCATTTGTTACTACTCAAGGCTTTGCAAACATTGCAATGCTGACTACCATTATCGGTGCCGTCATCAACATTATCCTTGACCCAATCTTTATTTTTGTATTCGATATGGGTGTAAAGGGGGCAGCCCTGGCAACCGTACTAAGTCAGGCGGTTGGTGCGATTTGGATTTTAAGCTTTCTTTCCAGTAATAAAACCACATTAAAGCTAAGAAAAGAAAACCTTAAACTGGATCCAAAAATATTCGGTCCATCTCTGGCTCTTGGTATTTCCCCGTTTGTTATGGTTTCAACGGAAAGCCTGCTCTCCATTTGCTTTACTACCAGCCTTTCAGAATATGGTGGTGACATTGCTGTAGGTGCCATGACTATTATTACAAGTATCAACATGCTGGTTACCATGCCCCTTCAAGGCTTCTGTCAGGGTGGACAACCAATCATAAGCTACAACTATGGTGCTGGAAATGCAAGTCGTGTAAAGAAAGCCTTTTTTATGCAGTTCGGTGTTTGTGTAGGATATGCTGCACTCTTCTGGGGCTTATGTATGCTTATTCCAAACGTATTCGCTAGCATTTTCACAACTGATACAGCATTGGCAGAATACGCATCCTGGGCAATACGCATTTATATGGCCGGAATTTTCTCTGTAGGCTTCCAGCTTAGCTGCCAACAAAGCTTTATGGCACTAGGTCAGGCAGCCATCAGCTTGGTACTTGCTTTCTTACGAAAGCTTATCCTTCTGATTCCACTCATATTTATCCTGCCAAACCTCCTTGCCGATAAGGTATTTGCAGTATTCCTTGCAGAACCGGTCAGTGATATTCTGGCAGCCACAATTACTACCATTGCATTCCTTACACAGTTTAAAAAGATTATGAACAAGCAGACAACAGCTTAAATTTTATAAAAACAGGATGAGAACTAACCTTTGACAAGACTTCGTTTTCATCCTGTTTTTTACACCATCTGGTATTGAAATTTTCCTAAAGTGGTGATAAAGTCGCATACGCCATGTTGCTTTCATATTCAACTACCACTGTTCAAGTAAATATTATGAAATTCAATATTTCTGTAGCCTGTGACTACTCCGGAACAGCCACACTTTCATCCAACAAGGTTCCTTTATCCATGGAATATGCCCCGGTTATTACATTGGAGCCAGAAATTTCTCCGACATATTTTACTGCAACGATATCGCCAACCTTGCTTCCTGCCACTTCCACACAGCGTTTCATACGAATATCATTGGTATAAATCCTATATACCGTGCCATCTTCCTTTTTTCTGCAAAGTACGCTATCATCCACCAGTACATAATCTTCTCCAATTTCTATTAATGTTCCTGACACCGTTTGCTCATATACTTCTGCTGCTCCTTCCTCGGAATGCTGCTTTGCATACTCAATGATTTTTCCTGCTGCATCAGTCCCAATAAAATAAATGTGACTATAATCAAAGATGTTCGTAGCAAAATATCCATCTTCTGAAATGTATACCACTCTCTTATATACCCCAAGTTCCTCCGATGTTGCAGTAAAACTTAAGTAATTGCGGTTGCTCCGGTCAAAGGAATCCACAAAAGTCTCCAATGGAGCATCTTTACAATCCGAAAGAATCTGCCAGATATACGCATCATCCTCTAAATTATAATATCCCTTGCCCTTATAACCCTCGCATACCTGATACCGGTAAAATCCCAGATTTTCACTAAGTCCGTATACCTGCATCAATTCTCCAAAGGTAGCTGGTTTCTCAACCTCTCTTACTCTATACACATAGAATTCTCCATTCGTACCTGCTGCAATCAGTTTTTCTACCGATACACCAGAAATTTGGTAGATTTCAAATGGCTCTGTATATCTCTTATCTGTGTAACTATCTACCCCTTCTGCTTCTCCAATACCTAAGCTTTCTCCTAAAGAATTCATTGTTATCTGACGTAAACTCTTAATTCCATACTCCCTGCCATCATAAGTAACCGTCGGATATTTTTCTCCAAGTGTTTTATATTCCCACGGCCATTCCATAGCATACTCCATTCCGGCAATTTGATGTATATACTTTCCATCTGCATTATCTCCAAGCAATGACGGTATCAACTTTATGCTTCCGATAACTACAAGCGCAACACATGCTGCCACCGCACCCCATTTGTACCAAGAACCTTTTTTTACTGCTCTGGTTTTGCCTGTATATGTAGCAGCTTCCTCTATATACTTTGTATTAATATTTTCCACTACTTCCGATATCTTTTCTCTTTTCATAGCACAATTCCTTTCTGAAGCAGATACTTTTTTAGCTTTTCTCTCGTCCGGGATAGCCTTACAGATATGTTGTGATTACTTGTCCTAAATAATTGTGCCAGTTCATCTATGGAATCGGAATACCAATATCTGCGTACAAACATAATCCGATTCTCATGACTAAGCGTTTCTAAAAATGAGTCGATATACCGGGCAAGTTCTTTTGCATCCAATTCCGCTTCCACAGAACCGGCAGACGGAAAACAGTTTTCCAGTTCATCTAATGCCACATCATAGATACTATTTCTCTTCGCTGCTGTATTGGAATGATATTTCTTAATGGCAAGATTACGAACAATGCGACACACATAGCTTACTAATGGATTTGGATTTTGAGGCGGTATTGTATTCCAAGCACCAAGATAAGCATCGTTTATGCATTCTTCTGTATCCTGTTTATTATTCAGTATATTATAAGCAACCTTCGTACATACGGATCCGTATTTATTCGATAATTCCATAATTGCCTGTTCCGAGCGCTCATAGAACAATTCAATAATCTTTCTATCGTCCAAATCGACCACCATCCTTTCTGCCTCATCTATATACTACGGTTTTCGAGGGAAATATCTCATAACTTTATAACAAAATTTTGTTTATCCCATATCAGCATTTCAAAAAAGGACATAGCTACACCATGCCCTTTATCACTACATTCGATATAAATCTCTAAGCCTGTCTATCAGCTCCCGGTTACTCACTCCATAGTTTTTCAACATTCCGGCATCAAACGGTTCTGCTTCCAGCTTGTTAATAAACTGCTCCATATCTTGTAAAACAGTCATAGGAAGAGCATATACACTTTCCAAAATATTTTGTAAATTGCCTGTGTTTTCCATTCTTATCTACCTTGGTTCCCACTGGTACCTTTGCTTTAAATGGATTCTTCTTACCATTTGTTTTCTCAACCGTACCTCTTCCATTCTCTCTTCTGACTGCTTTCTTTTTTGCCATAATTTTTTACCATCCTTTCGCATCCAGCTTGAGGTATACCAACCATTGGTCTACCTACCTATGCAAAAAAAGTTGGGGTAGGTAGCAGGTAGGTAGCAGGGTAGGTAGGCAGAAAAAACGAGGGCAAACCATGCCGTACTACGACTTGATTTGCCCTCTAAAATAAAGGTTTTTTCTATGATTTTTTAGAACTTGCCAGCCTTAGCCGCTTCTTCAATAGCAACAGTAATGTACACATTTTGGGGCTTTGCCTTTGATTTTGTTGCCTCTATGTTTCCTATTCACCAAATTTTCTACCCTTTCAGCGTATCTCAGGACATTTTTGCAGAACATTTACGCTTCTGCTCCGTCATACACATAACCTGTTTCCTGCCAGAACTTTATCGGCGATATGTAGTAGTCATACTGGCTACTTCCATCTTTCTTGAACGCTACCCCGAAGGTAAGGAAGCCGAGGATAATTCCCTGCCTTACAAACTGCGGATCCTTTTTCATAACCCTTGCCGCCACTGTAACCGGTACGTTCTCGCCTGTGAACTCTGGTACTTCCAAATATACTTTATCTTTATTCATTTGTCAATGCCCTCCTTTCTCCTTGTCTGCGGCAATAATCGCCTGCATAATATCCTCAGCCTTCTTTTCTCCAATGCCTTTTACTGCCAAAATAGCCTCTCTGATTTCCGACTCATTGAGACCTTCTGCAGATTTCTTTCCTGCCATATAGCCTTTCTGATAAACTCCAGCCACAAAGTTCGACATCTGGCTATGGTCCATTTTCTTGATTCTGTCATACTCTTTTCTGTTGATCATTTCTACTTTATTCTTCGCCATTTTCTGCCTCCATATCTTCTTTAATTATCTCAAAACTATCCATCGGAACGAGTCTTGTCCTATTACAACCATATGCTACGACAACCACTTTTTTCTGCTCAATTACGCTCTTTCCAACATAATCATGCTCCGATCCATCGTAACCGTAAGAAGTATCACAATATAACTCAGCTTTTGTCGCAATCATCTTCATACCGATAACAATTCCCACAAATTCTTTTTCCGTCAACTCGTAGTAAGTCTTGATGAATCCACCGCCGCCCCAATCTTCTACCGGAACCTCTCTGTCTCTGTCTGATTCCTTCTTGGCTTTGTTGTCGGTATAAAAATAACAAGGTCTGCCGTTCTCCGTTTCTTTTTCACTTAGCCGGGTTATACACCTTCCGTCATTTATCTTTTTCATATACCGGCTGCATTTTACTATCTGAAACATAAAGCTATTACATCTGTTTAATTTCACACTTTCACCTACCTGTTCAGCATCTTCTCTATCAACCCGTCGTACAGCATTTTATAATCCGGTTGCTTTCTCATATCTTCCAGCTCTGCATTTGCTTTTTCCAACTGTGCCTGCAGATCATTCATTCTCTTTAATGCGTCAATATCTAACTGTCCCGGTCCAAATGGAATCCCTAAAGAAATCGCAAGTGCTATATTCAAATTCTTTTCTTCTTCGTCCGTCAATTCTCCAATCCATTCTCCAATTCTGTCTGTACTCACCGTAAATACCTGCTCGCAAAGCACTGTTGACGGTCTTAATGCCGACCTGATGAGTACATGAGTTGGCAGATCATTCTTGGGCTGCGTTGTCATATACACAACTTCTACCGTCGTGCTATTATCGTTATTCTTGTTATTTGACACAATTACTGCCGGACGGTTCCCTTTCTGCTCGCTCCCTTCCTCTTTATTATTGCTTCGTACATAATAAATCTGTCCTCTTTTCAAAATATCGCCTCCTATAATTCCAATGCAGCTTTTAACACTTTGACCGCTTTTTTCTCTTCCTCTTTGCTTTTGAACACAAAATTCAAATCCTGATCCACGCAATATTTAATGCCGAACTCTTTCAAAACCTTCTGTCTTTCTGATGTTGCGAAAATTTCCTTCGCCATATTCTTTCCTCCTATTCTGCTGGGAACTCATAAACAATGTTCTTTCTGTATGTAGCAGGAACCGTTGCCTGTGCTGCCATATCGAAATATTCAACGGTGTAACACTCATTTTCATAAGATCCACAAAAATCTTTCAGTACAGCAAGGCACCTTTCCTTCGACTCATACTCTGCCACTTCTTCAAGGCAGCCGTCCGAAATACAAATTGTATGCCGGACTACCTCCTGCCTTCCTTTCTTGTCAACCTGTTCTGCATATTCCAAAGCGTTAAACGCTCTGCCAAACCGCAACACTTTTTCTTTATTCTGACTAACAATCAGCATTTATGCCTCCTTCACATACAAATCACTCGTGCCTTCGATTACCTCTTTTTCTTCATCGTTCGGAAATTGGAATCCGTACTTTTCAAGCACCGCATAGAACTTCTTTACCTTTTCGCCAGTTAATGTTTCATACTGAAATTTCCATGTTACGAGATCTTGCTCTGCCACCATTGCCGATGTGATGCACAACAACTTATGAAGCAGGCTGAGCCCTTCCAGCTTTTTCTCCGCTTCTTCTCTAGCTTGTCCTTCTGCCTTATAGACTTCACATCCCAAGAAAAACTCCTTCAATGTGTTATGTCCTACAAAAGTCTCATAACAAAGAATCTGCTCAAACAATTCTGCTTCGATTTCCTTTGTTTCCTTGATTGGCTCGATTCTTCCGGATATAATGCCTTCGATGAAAACCCTCCTCGTGTTCGATGCTTCTTTCAGAATTGCCTTTATCTGCCTCTTATTCTTTTCATTCTGCTTCTTAGCCTCTTCTGCCGGAGTAAGAACCTTCTTTTCTTTTTTGACTTTTCGCACAAGATACAGCGAACTGTATCTCTCCATATAGAAAATCTGCTTTCCGTTTTCCTCAAACTTAAATTTCTTAGGCGGTTCGTCATTCAGATTGTAGCTTGTCATTCTCTCGATTTTGTTGCTATAAAAATCGTCTTCAAATTCCTTCGGAGCCTTCTTGATGCCTAATTTCTTCAATTCGGCCACGATCACTTTCAGATTGTCCTTGCGCTTCTGTTCATTTACCGCATTAAGGGAAAGTCTCGCCAAATCCCTAGAGCTTGTCGCTTCTTTCAGCACCTTATTCCTTGTCTCAACATCTTTGATTTTCTCCAGTTCGTACAAATCTGTGAGTGATAACTGGAATGCTTCCTGATCTTCTTTATCTTTCAAGACATTCTGATCCAGCTTTGCGATATTCAGGCGGCGCTTGATGGTAGTCTTACTAAAACCGGTCTTTTCAGCAATCTGTTCCTCTGTGTCTCCGAGGTCGAGCATCATCTGAAAACCGTTTGCCTGCTCCCAGATAGTCAAATCATTACGCTGCATATTTTCTTCCAGCATCGTGCCGACCTGATCCTTTTGGTCCATATCTGTCACTACCCTGCAAGGAAACGCTGTAAGTCCTGCCTCCTTACCGGCCGCAAATCTTCTGTGACCGATGATTAGTGTATATCCGTCCTCGTGCCATTCTCTTTTATCGTCCCAATGTCCTGGAATTACCGTAAGGTTCTGCATGATGCCCTTCTTCTTGATAGATTCTGATAACTCCGATAAATCTCCTAAATCCTTCCTGGGATTGTCCGGGTGCTGATGAATCAGATCAGCCGCTATATTCAAAATGCCATTGTTTTCCATCTATATATCCTCCTTCTCTTTTCCTAACAAATCCGTGTGCTTCATAAGGCAGGCTACGCACCCTTTATTCTGGAATCCCGGCTTGCAATTTACCTCAGCCGGTATCGGGCAACTATGCACATTCTTGATTATGTATTCTGCCAGCTCTTTGCTTTTTCTCTTTTCAGTTTTCACTTTTCTGTCTGCAGAATCCAGTCTGCAGTCTGCATGACCGATGAAATCAGCCATCATTCGCATTGTCTCTTTACAATACACTTCATTTATTGCATATTCCTTTGGTGTGAAGTCGTGCAGGAATGTGTCAATTCTTCTTTTCAACTCATTCTTATTCGTTATATCTGCCATGTCATTCTTCCCTTCTTTCAATGGGCGGCACAAGACCGCCCGATTACTCTGATTATGAGATTTCTCTCTTGACGAGGAAGCAGAGCGGCACCCGAGTCTCGTCGGAGGCGTACCAGGAGTCGGCAGTGCCGCCGTAGTCGACAGAGCACGCATAGGTCGAACTGCCAGACCTAACGGAAGCCAGCCACCAGTAGCAGGTATCTGAACCCTCCGCACTTCCTTTCATTCTGTTTCTCCGATCCTCGTAATATTCCAACTGCTCATACAGGCCTTCATCGCCATAGCAATAATCTTCATCGAAAACTTCTGACGCTGCAGGAAGGAATAACTTGCAAGCATATTCTGCCTCGTTTCCATCATTGTCAAGCCACTTTCTCTGTGCGTCGCCGATCACTGCTTTCAATTCTTCCGGAAGCTGTTCCCAAATTGTTTCATCGAGGTATTTCTTCACATTGGATGCCAGAAAACCTCCTTCATTGGTATCTTTCTCATTCCAAGAAACAGGATTTCCAACGCAATCCTTACTCTCAAATCTCACAAAATCTTCCTGAACATCTGTCACAACAAGCGTTATCGGCTGTCCGTTTTTAAGCGTCTCCGTCTTGTAATCTCCAACACAGAACTTTTCTCCAGCATTGAGTGCTTTCTGAATTTCATCCCACGATGCCTCCAGTTTTCCGGTACTTCTCTTAATTGCTGGTACCGTATTGGATGCCGTTCTTGCAGTGCATACAGACATCTTGTTTTTCAGTCTCTCCATAAACTCCGTCTTGGCTCTGACATTTATTTCTTCCAATTCCTTCTGATGCTGATAAAATGCCTGACTCTGCTGCTGGATTGTCTCAGGGCTACCCTTTACCTCCAGTTCCTCGTTTCCTGCTTTCAGTCTTAATTCTTCCATTGTGTTTCTCCTTTCGCTATTGCGTGTTATAATCTGCCTTTTATCTCGAATTTGCGAACCTTGTGGGTAAAAAATATGCGACCACATTTCCGGCTCGCAAAATTCAATTCTATACTACTGCCAGCTGTCTGTTTAACAGTTCCTCATACAGTTTGAAGCCGTAGATGAATCCCTGGAGTTCCGCTTCTATCGCAACGCCATACACTGCTCCTTCGATCTTATTGGTTTCTTTTGCCTTCATCTGTACTTCGCCCATAACATCGTGGAATATCTGGTACTTTTCTGTCAGCTCCGCAATCTCACGATTTTCAAGTGCCGGACCCGTGATGAATCTATCAAATAATTCCTTTATTTTCTCACACTCTGTCCTTGATCTACCGTCCATAAGAAAACTTTTCTGCTCGGTGGAAAGTGCCTGCTTTAACTTCTCTGCTCCCTTGATGAACTGCTGACTTTTTCTATTCTCCCCGGCACATATCTTGTCAAGAAAAATCTGTCCTCCTTTTTCGGTCAGGTAACATACTGCGTGTTTTCTCACTCCCTGTTTGTAAACTCTTTCTGCAAAATGAAACTCTTTCTTTTCCTGTTCCTCAGCATTAACCGTCACATACTTAGAAACCATATTGAACACCTTTGTATGCGCCCAGCCGAACATTTCAGCAATATCCATTGTGCAGATACCGACCTCTGACTTGTCCTGCTTTCCGGTTGCCTGTAATGCTACTGCAATATCTTTTATGCACTCAGCCACCTGCTGGGTATCTCTCTCACTGATTTTGAATATATTCTCACTCATGCTGCTACCTCCTTCTTTAACAGTCTTAACAACGGATGCCACGGTCTTGTGCCACGCATACGATCTACGATTTTCTGCAAATCAATATCCTTCTTTTCAACCTGGCGATAGTCCTTGTATTTGCCGGCATTTCTCTCATTAACCAGTCTGTCGTGAAAACCATCTGTAATCTTGAAACGATCCGGTCTTTTCTTGTCCTCACTAAATGCCACATATTCCTTGTTTCCGTGAACCCAATAGCCAACTATCTGCATAGCCTCTACCTCCCTTCGTATCTGTCGTGTATAGAAATCGGGTACTTCGATTTTGTGACTTCCTTAAATCTGCTGTCTGATGAATAAAGGAAATTGCCACCAGCCATATACCAACGCTTTCTGCAGTATGCAGGCTTGCAGTCAATGTATTCCTCGCCACCTATCTTTCTCCATTCGATATACACACATTCTCTTATATCCTCTGGCTCGAATGGTCCTTTCGTCTTTGACAAAATGTAAAGTTCCCGTGCGTGTGCCGAAATTCCTCCATTGGTGCAATCTCCAAAAGCACTATCTCTTAACACCCTGGCCGTCAAACAGCTTTCTATGTCAAAGTTTGTCTGCATCCAGTCTGTCACTTCGTCTCTGTATTTACAACCAGTCCAAACCTCACCCATATATACCAGTTCATTGTCGAACTTCTGCAGGATCCAATACTCTCCACCTACCGGAAATACCGCCTGCAACTGTATGTACTCTTTGCTCGCCTCATCAAATGCCACTTTCTTGATGCAGGTTGGTGTGCTGCGCCATGCTACACTGTGCTTTTCGATGAAGCTCTCCAATTTTTTCTCTGCATAATCCTCCGGTATATCCTCCTGGTTTACGGCAATATCACCGCTCTCCAGCACACCGTATTTATTTGAAATTTCCATCCATGTACCTTCTAAGTAAAGTACATAGCCATCTTTCTCAATTCTCATTAGCCGCCTCCTGTTCTTCCCTGATTCTTTCTGCTTCTCTAATCTCTGCTATTGCTATGTATTCGTCTATGTGATATCCATTGATAATGTTGATTGCCTGCAGTTCCGGAAGATTACACCTGTTCTGTAATTCAATTCTCAGTTTTCTTCTTTCGCCTATATCTTGCAAATGTTCAGCAGGCAGGAGCTTCGCCCTGTCTCTGTATTCATTCGCAATCTTCCTGGTAAGCAATTCAGCCATATCTATACCCTTTCTACATAATCAATGCTATCCGCATCACTTCCAAATTCCGGACACAACGACTGCCACAGTTCTTCCAAGTCACTCATATTCTTCGCTTCCAGCTCTGTCTCGTCGCCACCGTTAAATCCGATACGGTAGGTTTGTAGGCCTGCATCACCCACAACCACATCTTTTCCTGCCTGTCTTATTGTCACTGCGCCACCTCCCTCGGCACTTTTTTAAGCGCCGTTCCTTTTGGCATTTCTCCGGAATAATTCACTCCATACATCATATATTCCGGATTCTTCTCTACAAACCCCTTCGCCTCGTCCTTCGATTTGAAGAAATCAGTACATTTCTCCAGCTTTCCGTCGTCTTTAAGAATACACGCCATATACTTCTCTCCTGCACGGCTGGGTATTGTTCCCTCCGGTACCGTTACGATTACTTTCTGCATTTCAGTTCCTCCAATTTTTCGATAACCTTCTTCAAGGCATAGCGACCATTGTTATTAAGCTGTCTCTGCCATGCACTTTGTGACGGCGCCCATCGAAAACCGTTACTCTTTAAGATTTCTCTGACCTCCGGCTCCGGCTTTCCTTCAAAGAACAACTGTAGTCTCATACATTCCGTATTTTCCACTACTTTGAAGAACTCGTTTTCCGTTTCCTGCGTTCCTTTTTCTTTGGCCGCTTTCAACTGTTTCAGTCTGCTCTCTACTCTGTGAATATTGGCATTGTTATTCTGCAGGGCATATTGAGGATAACCTACACGACCACAAAAATCCGGCTCCCGCAAACTCTTAATCTGTTCATCTGAATATCCCAGATTCCTCAATTCTTCATCGCCCTTAGCCTGGTCTTTCATTCGTATCGCCTTATTTGCCGCCTTCATATTCTCCTGGGAATCTTTCAGACTTGCCAGCTTTTCCTCTAATTTCTCGATCGCATCCTCGTCACCGGACTTAATGACCTCTTTTCCGTAAAAAATACTCTCCATCTTATCGAGAATCTTCTGAATTTCCTTGTAAAACTCATAGTTTCTTTCCCATGCCTGGTTCTGTTTTTCTTTCTTCTTTACAGGAAAATTACCGGCTCCAGAAATCATCACGGACGGACACATTAAACCAATGCTGATGTCTTTATTCATATACTCCGCCATCTTTTTAGAATATCTGGCCGCCATACTGTAAACCCTCTCAGCTTCCTTCGGTCTTGCCTCTGCCACCTTGTCCGCCAGATCGTATGCCTTATTGACATACGACTGATACTCTCTCGTCTTGCTTCCTTCCTTGTAGTCGCTCATAGACATCATGCTATGTGCCGTCTTTGCCGACTTCTCATTGATACTGTAATATACTCTTTCCATTATGCTACCTCCTGCTCGATTGCATCCGGATAATGTGCTATGACATCCTGCTTTGCATCATCTAATTTAATGAATGGTCCTGTTCCCGCTGCACCTTTCCCCTTGTACTTGTCGTACAGAAAATGGTTGTGGTAACCATCGCTTTCTTTCAAAATCGCAATGTGATTGACATATCCATCTTCCATATCGATTACGGAACAAAACATTGCAACAACTTCAATCTCATTCATACTGCCACCTCCTATGCAAAAATTCTTTCCACATCCGAGCGTCTGCTTCGGATCATTGACATTGCCGTGATTTTGTGAAGTAACTCTTTCATATTGACTCTTTCCTTTCTCGCACTTGCGATTAAGTTTTTGTTTCAAAACTCTCATTTGCGAACCTTTGGGTAAAAAAATATACCTACTTCCAATCCAGTTCTCTGAGTTCCTGTGCTTCTTTCGTGTAACCATTGCTTTCGAGCAGCCAAAGGTCAAACTGTACTGCATTATCTTCCAGTTCTACCCCGCAATCATTGAGGCTGTAAACTTCATCAACAACTTCGACTACCATTGACTTATTTCCGGATGCAACTAAAACCGTTGCGATGCTCTGTGCTTTCTGCTGACAAAACTGCCATTCTTTAGTTTCAAAATCTTTGCCATCTCTTTCGCTTAATGCTGCTCTGTAATCGTTCATATTATACATAATCTCTACCTCCGTGAGTGTTTTATTTGTTGTTTGATTATGTATATATTATACTTCGCAACTGCGTATTTGTCAATAGTTTTACTTCACAAATAGCAAATTTATCCTATTTTTTTCTTACAACAATTTCGTAACCGAGAGCTGATACCATCTTATTGAAACTGTCATATCTCATATTGACTTTCCCTCTGCTGAGTGCCTGGCTTACATTCTGTCTGACGCACCCCATTCTCTCTGCCAATTCACTGCGGCTGATCTTCTCTTCATCGAGTATTGCTTTCACAATTTCTGCCGCATTGTCTCCTTTGTACTCTTTATTGCTCATACTTTTCATCTGCCTTCTTTCTTCTTTGCCTCGCTGCTACCTTTAACTTCGCCACCGTTACCCCTGCCTTTGTGAAATTCGGATTCTCAAATCTCAGTTTGCTTCTGTTCAGTTCCAGATTTTCTTTATTGTCGATCAGCACCAAATTTTCAATACTGCAGTTATCTTTATTCCCATCAAGAAAACTAACCATCTTTCCCTCCGGGATAGGACCATAATGCTTCTCCCATTCTGCACGATGCACAAACTCAAATCTCTCTCGCTGGATGCCTTCCTCGCTGACTTTTCGGATCAGATAACCGTCTGTCGTGTGCGTGTACTCGCCAACCTCCGTATGGTTTACAGGAACATCACCCTTCTTAAACATTGTAGCCCTGCATTTCTCGTACTGCTCTTTGCTCATTGGCTTACCTTTATTTGCCGGTTCATGCCCTTTTGCAAATCTGCAGTCCAGCCCGCTTACTATGTCGTGATTCTTCTTGTATGCCCTGCACTGCTTTACCGAAAATTCAATTCCAAAATGCTCCGCTGCCATACTGGCAATTTCCTCTGCTGTTCTTCCCTTTGCTATGCTCCGAATGTATTCCTGCATATCAGCCGGGTATTTCGGGGAATATCCCTTAGGATGTCCTCCTATTGTTCCACTTTTGATTTTGTAACGGTTCTTTGCATTTTTAATTGATGCTTCCGTAAAAACCATATCATACTTCTCGTCAAAGCCCTGCTGATTTATTAAGGCAGTTACCTCCTTCGTGGACCTGCCTGGAACATTCTCATGCAACCACTCAATTACCTCGTTCGGCCATTTCCATTTCATCTACTGCCCCCCCCCGAATGAACTTCGAGCATTTCCGGAACCGACTTCTTTCGTTCATATCCATACTCGTCCATGTGCTTCATGGCTTTATACTGTAATTCTCCGTTTTTTATGATCTGCTCGCTGATGTCACATATGGCATCTGTTCGCTTTAACTCGCTTTCCAATTCTTCTCCGGTCAATTCATCGTCACCCAGTTTTTCCAACTGAGCAAATAAATGATTATTCAAATCTCCTAATGTATTCTTCATCTTTCTGTCTCCTTTCTTGCTGCTCTTACTGCTAATTCCATGGTCGTATTGAATGGCGTATTGCAATCTTCCATTTTGTCAAACAGTTCGACCGCCTTCTGTAGGAACTCCTCGCTATCATTCAGCTTCTCGTACTCTTCTTCGCCCAGGTTATCGCTCTCGTATAACCCCTGCAGATAATTCTTCACATCCTCAGTTCTGTCGCTCTCGCTCATCGCCCTGCTGATTTCCCCCATAAGTGGCTCATTGATTACCGCCGGTTCTTCTGTAATGTAGAATCTTGCATTTCCACTGATGTTACCGCTTATCTCATACTTGGTGTCTGTGCGTTCTTCCATTAGGGTATCTCCCTCAATACTTACATACCCCTTCGCTTTGCTGTCTGCTATCTGATCCAATATGCCAATCAGCTGTTTCTCGTTACTGGAAATCGCTACCACTGTTACTCCAATATCGTCCGGGCATTCCCAGCATCCAACTAATACAAATAATTTAATTATCTTTTTCACTCTTTGCCTCCTTCCAGTCGCCCGCCATCTCAACGACTGTTCTCTTCAAAATCTTAAACTTCTCAGCTTCGATCCAGCTTGGAATCTCTCCGTTTTTTACTCTTTCCTGGTACCTGTTCAAGCACAACTGTTTTACTGGCACCGGCCTGCCGATCTGAACAAATATACCTCTCTGTTTGTCCCAGGCAAATACTCCGTACTCTACATTCTCAACCGCAGCTTTCATAACCTCCATTGTCGCATCCAGCACTTCTATCTCCATAGGACCAGGTGGTGTCTCTTCGATGTTTCGGATATTATGTAGGTATGTTTCCAGTACCGCCGCATTTTCTCTTAACGTCATTCTTCCTCGACCTCCTCGTCTGCCGGATGCCAATGGTATCTGCAATCTGGATTTTCACACCTACCATTCCACATCGTACTGCCACATTCCGGACAGGTTGTGGCTTCGTATGGTCCGCCTCCTAACATATCAGCACCTCCTACAAATATGAATTTCCGTATCTCTTACGGAATGTTTCTCTGCCGCCTTTTTCAACAACCTGCTTTATATCACCCTTCTTCCGATCGCTATCAATGATTCTTGCAAATTCATCTGCTTTCTGCAGTGCATATTCCTTTTCCCATGCCAACTGCCCTATTATCTTTGACATTCTCTCGGCCATCGGGTTGCCGTGGACTCTAACCATCTTCTCACCCATATTGTGACAGTTATTGCAGGCTGGAACTTTCAGACCGTCTTTCTCGCTTAAATCTCTACCAGCTGTTCCGAACACCAAATGATGCTCACACTCCGCAGGTCTGCCACAAAACACACAGATGTCTGCATATTCCGTTACTATTCCTTTGCTCATTGTTGCCTCCTACTTCTTTCCATTTTCCGCTCCCACGAATATAAGGAACGCTAATACTATTACCGCTGCCATAACCTCGCCTCCTAGCTATAAACAACTTCTCCAAAGATTGCATACTGGATAATTGCATCGCACACAATAGCGTCTGCATTACAGGTGTCAAAGTGAAGTTTTCCGTCCACCTGCTCCAAACAGTTACAACCTACTGGGTTTTTAACCCACAATTCGACACCTTTCAGGAACTTCTCTTTCGTCAGATCATAGTCTTTGTTTTCTTCTCTGTCGTGAAGTCTCAGCGTTCCACCTCTTGCAATCTGCTTGCTTTTGTATTCTCCAAGATATTCTCCGATAACTTTCACTCTACTACACCAGTAAGTAATACCACCTTCCAATGCGCCTACCATGATGTCGTCAATATCTTCTGTACTGAGAACGATTTCTAACTCAGCCTTCACATTGAAAATCCCGTCTTTAACCTTCTTTTCTTCGATCTGCTTTTTGATTGCTTCCTGCTGATCATCTGTCAGTATCTTGAAGTTCACTCCTGCATCAGTAAGGACCGTCAGAATACTTTCCTGCACCGCTTTGACGGTTGCCCAGTCCGGTGTGTCGTCATGCGTTCTGATGCCGAAAAGTACCAAGTATTCCTCAATGGTGTGCCATAAACTGTACTCCAGCTCGTCCAATGTATCAGTTGCCGAAATATCCACAACCTCCGGGGCTACGATTGTTTTTCCGTCAGGTAATATCAATTCTACTGTCGGAAGTTCTTCTCCGAACCCCCCGCCATTGTTATAGTGGTCTACTATTTCCCGAAGCGTTATGCCGTCGATCTGTGACTCTGTTCCGTCCGGATATAATTTATAACACCCACTCAACTTTCCATTCAGATACAGAGTGTCAACTTCCTCAGAATCAAGAACTCTCATTCCAAGCCATCTATATTTCATCTTGCTTCGCCTCCTTCATATTTTGCACCGCAATACGGACACTTCGTTTCTCCGTAGCAGTTAAACATCTTCCCACACTCTTTGCAGGTATCAAGTTCGCCATTTCTCTGCCAGTCCTCCAGTAAGGTGCTTGGATGCTGCCAGTCCACCGCCTCAAATAATTCTTCCGCAAGTTCTGTCTGGTCGTTACATTCATGCAGGAAGTCATTTCTCGTATAGACGGTATCTGTCAATTCCGGGATATAGCACCCATCATCGGGTCTGTTATAAAATACTTCTTCGTCTTTGAAGATTTCTCCCTGACCGTAAAATGCACGTTCTATCTTCTCTCCTTCTCCGTTTTCGTTCGGCGGTGTGTAACTTCCCACCTTGAGGTATTCCCTTTTCTCAGACATATCTAAAATCACCTTCCTCCAGCCATAATGTGCCGCTTTCGTCTATCGGAAGCTCTCTGTCGCAGATCAGCGTTCCATAAAAGTCTACCAGTATTCCCTTCTGTATTCTTGCAGGTACTCCATCGCTTTCTCCGTCTGCAACTTCATACAGAAATTTTCCTTCCGGGATGGACTCTCTCTTAACCCTCATATCGTAAAACTCACAGGGAATGCCTTTTACCTCGACTTTCTCCGTTTTAATGTCGTTGTAATCGTATCTCATACCGTTACTACCTCTCTTTCAATTCTCGTGATGTAGGCACCTTTGAGGTTCCACGCTCTTATGTAGCTGTTTCCAAGCCGTCTTGCGTCTGCCTCAGTACCGTCCTGTATTGTTATTGGCTGCTCACACCCGCTTTCCTCATCGAAAATAAACACTTTCCAAATCAACATTCTCTGTCCTCCGGTTCGTAATACTCCTCGATTTTCTGCAAGCCGTACTCAGTGGTAACTACTGCCGGGAATCTTACTCTCTCGCCTCTCGTTACAAGCAGATTAGCTGTCAGTTCTGCGATTTCTCCGATATAGTGCATATCCCACTCTAATTCCGTGTTCTCGCACATAACTTTGCACATTTCATAGACGGCATTGTAAACCTCATCACATCTTGCCACCTGTTCATCGTTCAATTCCACTTCCGATGTCCTCAGCTTATCGCTCAATTCTTTTATCATCTTCTTAATTGCTCTCGCATCGTCTAAGAGTTCTTTAATTGTTGACGGACAGCCATTTTTTCCTCTTGACTCTAACCACATTTCTGCGTGTTCGTCTGTATCAAACTCTGTTGCATATTCGCACAGATTATCCAAAAAGGTTTCTGCCTGGTTCTCCGGATCAAAGTCAATGCACATAGAGAAGTCCTCTCCTGCCGGAGAATGTTTTCCGATTTCCACATAAGCTCTCTTTCCGTCACTTTCTAAATACGATGTGCTTTCCCAACCTTCATTTTCTGCCTGCTCCAACAATGCCTGCATTTCATCGGTTACTTTGTATTCATCCATCCTTACTCCTCCACTTCTGCGTAATAAGAATCAAATGCTATGTTCGCCTCAACCAGTTTCGCTTCCAGATAGTTTCCATAGCACCAACCTTCTCCATCTTCCCAAAAACTGTCATACGCTTTCTTGATAACCTCAACCGCCTTTTCCTCTTCATCCTTGCTTACTACAAACACGCAGTCTAGCCAGTCATTCAGAACCGAGTTTACCTTGATTACGCTATCCTTTACCACTTCTACCATTTTGCCACCTCGCACTGAGTACCGCCTATTCGGCGATACTCAGTCTTTCTTCTGTTCTGCTATATTTGTAAATACTGTAACCAAGCACTTCCTCGTCCGATACCTCCGTTTGATTAACCTCGCTTACCATACTCTTTAAGTAAGCAGGATCGTCGATATCATCAACCGGCACAGCCAATACCTCGTGTATGCTCGAAGGCAGGATATAGAAATCTCCACCAACGGAATCTGCCAGTCTGCTCAAAACTTCGCTGTATAACAGGACATTTGCTCCGTGGAACTTGTCGCTATTTGTCAGTACATACATTCTTGGACCATCGCTTGCCATTTCTGCCATTTCCTTTGGAATACCCATAGCGCACATAATTTCCTGCATTGTATGTATTGAGAACTCTCTCCTGTTGGTGTTTTCCATCGCTGCTTCGTCAAGCTCCTGCATCGTTATCCCGGCAGTCTCGATCATTTCATTCGTTACCATATAGCTTGCCGATCCGTTTTCGTCTCTGCTGACTACAGCTCTATATACTGCACTTAAATCCAACAGTTCCTTGTGAGGCACATTCTCTAACCTTTCTTTGTTGTTTTCTGTATTCACCAGTTGATACTCTACCTTTCCGAGAATGAACTCCTTGCTTCCTAAAACCGATGTATCTACACCCAAATCCATGCCCTGGTTCTGATGATAGATTTCCACTATTGTCTCTGCAGCTTCTTCAATGCTCATTTCTCCATCAGAAATTTTCTCAACATATCCATCTACATAAATTGTAGGTGCCATAAACTCATTCTTTGCGGCGATGGTCATTCCCTGGAGTTTAACCCCATTATTCTTGCTTACCTCTCTGCAGATAACCTTTCTTTCCTCTCCTGCGATAACCTTTACTTCCTCTGTCAACTCTCTTAAAATTTCTTCTCTCATTGATTTTTCCTCCATTTTCTAAATATAATAACAACTTAAATTCCACGAATTTCCCTGCTCGTAATACACTCCGTATTTCTCAAAGATTTCGTTAAATTTCTTCTGTCGGTTTCTGCCATACGCACAATTGTTTATCATTTCATGCGTTGGTCCTTCAAAACTCATACTGAGAATATGGTCCACTGCCACATATTCAAAATATGTTTTCGGATCTTCATTTTCTAAAACAATCAGATGCTCCCTGTCATTGTAAAAATGCTTTCCTTCTGCCGGATCATATGTTGTGAAGCACTTTCCATTAAAGAAAATTGCCGTATCTATCCACATATCATGCTCCAGCAGGAACTCTCTGATTTCCACCGCCATACTTTCTATCTGCTCCGGTGTCAATCTCCTTGCCTCACACATTCCTCTACCTCCTATGCTGCTTTTAACTGTTTTTCAAGGCGGCTGATTTTCCGCCGCACCGCCTTGAACTTAGCCACTTCTTCTGCAGGTGGCACCATACCCACACTGAAAAACTCATTTTCGTAACAAATGCCATCATCTTCGATTTCTCTCAGCCTCTCCAAATAATCAAGCACTCTCTTTTTCATCAGCCGGTACCTCCTTTTCTGTTTTCTTTGTTCTCGGCTTTCTTGCTGCCGGTTTCTTCTCTCCATTGGATGCCTTACGTCCTCGCTTCGGCTTTTCTTCGGTCTGAACCTCGTTTACAGGCTCAGGCTTCGTTTCTTCCGGCTTCTCCGTAGGAATTTCCACCTTGACTGTTTCCTGCTGAATTTGAGCCTCCTGCTGAGGAAGTCTGACATCCAGCTTATAACGCTTACGGATAGATACAATCATAGATGCCACCTCTTTACTTACCAGTTCCTTTTCTTCATCTGTCAGACCTTCTGCCAGTCTCTCACTATCCTGCCAATATTCTGCGTTGCTCAGGAAAGAATCAATTACTCTTTTTGCTCTGTCGTGCATTACATCCCATTTCATACTCATTTACCTCTTTTCTTCATCTTCTCCGGCGATAACTGCCAGTACCAAAATTCCATTTATCAATATTGCAACCAGGTTTCCGGCTCTCATTCCGTCGTGCAGACCCACCATGAAATTGATAAACAACAAAGTCTGTAAAAATCTTCTGATTTTTCTCATTGTCTCGAACCTCCTTTTATGTTAGACTTAATAGCTGAGGGGCGCTGAACCCGCCCGCTCAACCATTAAGGAACTACTTAGTCAATAAAACCGAACCATTTCAGAACTGCCGTAATTACTGATACAATCATAATTACTATGGTGGAGATAATGCTGGTGAGCTTCTCTCGTTTCTGTAATCTGAGGTTTTCGATTTCAAGTAGTTCCTTTTCCTTTTGGAAAAGTCTTTCTTGTTTCTTTTTCTTCTTACCCAACTGGCTGTCCTCCTTTCTAAGATTTAATCAAATTGTTTTGTTTGATTATGTATATATTATACTTCGCAACTGCGTATTTGTCAATAGTTTTACTTCACAAATAACAAATTTTTTCAAATATTTTCTCGCACTTATGAATTTTCAAGATCACTTCCGGCTGATCCTTCGTGCGTGTTATATTCTTAAAATCGGCTCAATGCCCTAAAATACTGGGGTGCTTGTAAGATTTCTTACATGATTTCTCGTAAGGTTTCTTGTAGATTTCTTTACTAGAGATTAGAGATAGATATTAGATATAGATATAAATATATATGGTCATCCCGAATGTCTGACCACTCGTATTTGCAACTCTCAATTGCGTATTTTATCCACAAATGAGTGTGGATAATGTGGATAAAGACACAGATTTTTAATTAAATGAATATTGCAATCAAAATTTGCATATGCTATAATGCCAGTAGGCAAAGAGAAGTAATGACATTCCATGTCAGACGACAAAAAACCCGGAGGTGTGCAAGACCTTCGGGTTTTTCTATTCCTAATTTCCGGAGTGGGAAGGCTTAGACCCACAGGCTAGTTACCGACTATTTATCGCCGTCTAACCATTTGATGATGTAATGGCAAATTACACCAGCCGCAACAGCGACAATAAGAGAAGTAATTATTTCCACGTCCGACACCTCCCTTCCGTACCAGTCTAGGAGGCGGTAACAGTGACATTGTACCACGCTTTCCAATATATTTCTACAAATTTCTCTTTCAGAATCTCATATATGCCTGTAAATTCGTACACGCTTCAATACTGGATTTTAACTTTTAGGCATAGGATAGGTGGTAAAATCGTCTGTCGTTGCTCAGGCACATTTCGTCAATTTTTCCGGTTCATTTTTGGTTATTTTGTATATTGATTTTTTCTGCTGATTCGCTCCGCATTTTTGCAATAAAAAAAGAACCCCAGCCATATAGACCAGGGTTCAAAAAATCACTCCACCGCATTGATGAAGTCTTTACAGTCCAATTCTCTGAATGCCTTTTCAAAGGCTTCCTTCGGACTCCATGATGTATAGCCGTCTGGGTATTTTACCCGATAACCAGGCTTGCCATCCTTCTCGTAAGGCTCAGCCTTTACGATTTTTACACCAATGTAATTCTTCACACCATTATCCTCCCAACTACTTACACAGTCTGTTTACCGCTGCCTGCACCTGTGCGTAATTGTAACCTGCTGCTTCCAGCTTTTTCTTACGCTCGCCGCCGTTGCCCCATTTGCCATTAAGCACTTCCTTAGCAATTTCATTGACGGACTTCTGTGTACCTCCGGATGTTACACCGCCAATATCGGCCGCATCTACCCAGCCATAGACATTCGATCCGCCTCCACTTACCGCAGTCACATGGTAAGGGTGCTTACTTTTTCCGAGCTGGTAAATCTGCGTAATCTTCGCTTTTCCGGATTTGCAGCTCTTTCCACTGGCAGCATTTGCACTTGTGTAATGCGTATTGCCTGTGAAATTTACCGTATCTCCTACTTTCAGACTTCCTCCGGCAGTTGTTCCGCTCGCACCGCTTCCACTTCCCGCAGAACTGCCAGTAGCCTTAGACGCATATTTAGGAATTACCCAACCTCTGATGTATCTGCCGTTTACCTGTAATGTACGGTAGCCTACACTGTTGCTGATATTGCCCTCGATGATTTTAAGGGTGTTTCCGGAAACAGAAGCAACAATACCGATGTGATCCGGGTTGCCGGTGTTGTCTGTGGTTGCATAGTTCGCTCCATCCTGCCAGTCGTACAAAACGATGTCTCCGATCTCCGGCTTATAACCGTCAGTTTCTACCCAGATACCTGCTGCTTTCGCAAGCTCAATGTACTTACTGCAGCCACATTCAAGAGGGACAATGTCCTCAAATCCAAAACCGATAGCCATAGCAGATACATATGTCGCACACCAAGCGTCTGTGTACTGAACCTTATATCCTCTTGCAAGTGGTTTATGGCTGTTGTAAAGATCGATAATTTTCTTGTGGCTGCCATCACTCTCCTTGCAACCGAGATAACCAATGGCATAATTTACAAATTTCTGTCTGACTTCTTTTTCTGTCATAGTCATACCTCCATTTCCTGCTGATGCAGCGTTATTGACTGCATATTTGTCGTAATATGTCTGACCGTACCCGGCTCTCTTGACCTGTACTGCTGTACTCTGATCTGCTGGACGCTCAAACTTTGTAAGAACCTCATCCGATGCCTGTCTTACACTTGAAGCTGATTTAAGGGTACTCAGCACCGCCTTGTACCCTTCGCTCAGCTCCTTCCAAAGAAATTCTAACTGGGTTTCCAGATCACCGATGGACTTGCCCTTGCTTCTGACAAAATCCAAGAGATTCTGCTTTCTGCTCCAGTAGGTCCACTGTGCCAAGCCATATCCAGCACTGTCACGGACAAAATTGGTATAATCTCCGTTGTCTACCGATGTGGTGTAACTGTCGTCTGTCATTCCCAGTTTCTTCTCATATGAGTTCTGCAGATTCGTGGCTTTCAAGCCGGACTCAGCGTAAAGGTTTCCCATTAAACCTGCGATTCCGTAATTGTTCAGCCCTTTCCCTTTCAGGAAATTCCAAATCTGCTCCTCTACTGTATTTCCTTTTAGAGCCATAACTCCTGCCTCCTTATTTCATCTGCACTGGCACTTCATCGACTGCCTCAATGGTAAGTCCGGCATTTTCCTCGATCTTCATCTGTTTAACCGCTGCTTCAATAAGAACATCTAACTGCTCGTCTGTGAGGGAAATGTTCTTCGCCTGCAGCAGTTCCTTCAAAAACTCCGTTACATAGGCTTTTTTATCCGTTCCATTCTCGCTCTGCATAACCTGCTGAGCTTTGAGAACGGCAAATCTTACCCACTTTTCCGCCGTTGCCATCTGATCTGCACCGATTTTTTCTTTGATCCACGGTATCAGGTATCTTGTGACAACTAACGCTGCCACCATTACCACTAATTTGATTACTTCAAAAATGATTTCACTCATTGCCTAAGTCCTCTCTTTCCTGCCTCTCGGCTTCTCTCTCTTCCTTTTCCCACTTATGTTCTCGATTCCTGTCCTTCGTGGTTCTTATCCAACCACAAATACCAGCTTCTCCGATAGTGGCCGCAATAACCGCACACGCATATGTTTCCGGAATACTTGCATACTCGCGGAAAATTTCAAGCATCTGCCAGTTGAACCAAATAAAAAAGGCAAACATCAGAATCAATACAAGATTCAGAGTGCCTACCTTTCCGACAAATTCTTTGAACTTTTTAACTGGGTGGAAGCCTTGCTTTTTTCTCTCCATAGCTGCCTCCTACATTCCGATCTGCGTAAATATGAAGCCTACAACAATACCGATTACTGCCGTAATGACATATCCGACAACCTTACGCCACATCTCACCATCTCGCCCTTCAAGGGCTTCAAGGCGCTTACCCTGTTTTTCCTGCTCCCTGACCATACTTGTCATATTAGAGGCAAGTTTTTCGACCGAAGCCGTCAATGCTCCTGTCTGTTTTACATTCTCCTCCAGCAGCTCAATGCGTCTGTTCTGCCTGTGGTTTTCTTCATCAATACGCTTGCGAAATTCCTCATGCTCTGCTCTCGAAATAGGTGTGTCCATCAGCGTTCCTCCTTTCCACAACCTCCAGGTACAGCAAAACCATAAACGGTATATCGCTTTTCTGCAGGTTGTATTCCTCCATAATGCTCCGAATAGCGGCACAGAAAATGGCATCCGCAACTTCGTCCTGCCCCGGACTGTACGAATGCCATACAAGGTGGTTATGCAAATTCATCAACCGCTCTTCATTTTCTGATTGTGCCGGATTCAGATGCAGTTTACGAGAAGCCTCAGCCAGCCTGTCATAACTGTAATACTCCTCATAGGTCGGTGTAACCTTACTCTGCATCTTCCTGATCCTCGCTTTCTGCTACTGTCATAAGTGTACTCTCCAGCTCATTGATTTTATCTCTGAGCTGCTGTCTGTACTCTTTGGTCTCTTCGTACTCTTCATCGGACAAAGCGCCGTCTGCGTGTTTAAGAGCCTTGTAGTCAGTGCCGGCAAGAAGCTGTTTTAAGCCTGCGATTTCAGACTCAATATCCATTGTCTGTCTCGTCTGTCTTGTCATGATCGTTTCCTCCTTCCTTCCAAGATTCTATAAAAAGCCGGTCATACAACAAATCCATTGAATGAACGGTCTTTCTAGCGTTCCTATGTTCCATGCTGCCTCTCCACGATGAATAGGAAGCACGAACGTCCTCGTAAGTCATAATGCCTTCGTCAACAAGTTTCTTCTGCTTTTTCAATTTCCTGCGTTCTCTGACTATGGCATCGTGGCAGGGTTTTCTTATAATTTTCCCTGTCTCTGTAAGATAAACCTGTGTCTTTAAGAATGTAAAACCGTGTGAAAGTTTTACTATCCTCGTCTTTTTCTCGCTTATTGTAATTTCCAATTCTGCACATATTTCCCGAATCTTCACAAGGCAATACTCCAGGTATTCCTTGCTTTCATCTATCAGATACGAATCGTCCATATATCTGCCGTATGGCTTTATTCCCAGCACTTCTTTGATGTAATGGTCTAGCGGGTTCGGAAGTGTTATCGCAAGTGTCTGGTTGATTTCACTGCCAAGTCCGAGACCTCTGCTTGCCTCAGCTTCTATTTCTTCCTCCGACATTCCCGCTTCTCTTAATTTCCGGATTTTATGCTCCCGGTAAGCATCTATAAACAAAAACGCAAGCCACCTGATGCTTTCATCATCAAATGCCCTGCTTATTATCTTCTTTGCCTGTTTATGGCTTATCCTGCCGAAATAGTCCTTGAAATCTATCTGCAGAACATAACCATTTCTTCCGTGATGCCGGTAATGTTTCCTTAATTGCACCACTAACCTCGCCATAGCGTGTCCGGTACCCATTCCCTTTCGACTTGCGCCGTTATCGTAAATCAATGACCTTGTAAGCACTGGAATCAGTGCGTTTTGGTTGAGTGATTTCTGCACTACTCTTTCCGAAAAATGAACACTCATTATGTCCCGATGTTTGCCTCTCTCGCACAACCCAAAGCAAATAAAGCCTTTACGCACGTCTTTGCGATACATCAATTTCCTATTCAGAATACCAATATTTATGAGGCTTCTTAACATGAACCTCTTTACGCTTGCTTTGTATTTTACATTCTTTGTCGCCTCTTTGGCGGACTTCGACAAAGCATCCCTATTGATGATTTTATAATAATCTCCATACTCTTCCAGTACCTTCCTTCGCTTTTCAAGCCGCTTAGCCCTGCGGCGTTGATACCTCGCCTCGTGTCTTTCCTCACTTGTCATATATAGTCACCGCTTTTCTTAATAATTGGTACCTGGTACGGCTTTTTGCAGGTTACTAGCCGCATAGTGCAAACCCTCGCATTACACGAGAGACCTGGAATGAAACGGAATATTTCCTGCAATTCTTCCGCCATGCAAGCAGCGTCCTCCAGACATCATCCAGATACATATTTACGCACAGTCCTGTGCGAAGGCATATCCTCTCCTTCCATCCACCCGTACTGATTTCAGAATACCTTCCGGCAAAACTTACTCTGTCTGACATTAGTGGAATCAGAGCGGCACCCGATTCTCGTTGGAGGCGTTCCAGTTGTTGGCATTGCCGTTGTTGTTGACATTGCACGCATTGGTCGAATTGCCAGACCTAACGGAAGCCAGCCACCAGTTGCACCGGCACAAACATATTCAGAGGATAGCCTATGAAAAAAAGGTCGAGTTATCTCGCCCTCTTGTCATCTGATTTATTCCAATTTCTAATTTTCCCTATGAGTTTATCCAGGGTATCAGTGATTTCTCTCATATTTTCGTGTGTTGCCCCTTCGCACTCTGCGATAATATCCATGAGCTGGAGCTGTAAAATATTGCAGTAGGCTAATGCCTGTTTCTGCAGTTCATTTCTTTTCTCGATATTTTCCTGATTCAGTCGTATCTCATTTGCCACCGACACAAGATCTCGTATGCGCCGGGCATAATCTATTGCCGGTTTGCCGTTCATATACCGCCATCTTGTCGGCACCCTCTTTTCATTCATCACATATTTGCTGACCTTGTGTTTCAATTCTTGTGCCAGGTCCAGCGTGTCAAACTGCGTTTCTTCTCTGTTTCTCGCAAAATTATTTCCGTATGAATTTTTGAATTTTCTATCATTTGCCATCTTTTTCCCTCCCCTTTGAAAGATATAGGGGCCACAAGGGCCCCTGATTTTTTAGATTGTGGGATTGCTCCCTGCTTACGCAGTGATACGGAAGCAGAGCGGCACCCGATCCTCGTCGGAGGCGGTCCAGTTGCCGGCATAGCCGTAGTTGGTGACAATGCACGCATAGGTCGAATAGCCAGACCTAACGGAAGCCAGCCACCAGTCGCACCGGCCTCCGCCGTTACCGGCTCCTTTGATGCGGTTCAGATAACTATTGGCGAAAATAGGGTACTGCATAGCCTGTCCTTCGGACCAACCCTTTGTACCCCAAACGATAGAACCGAACACCTCAAACTCATGCGGTACCCAAAGTTTACCCATATCCTGCCAGCCCCACGAAGTGGAATCTGTCAGCTTTCCGCTCGCAGAATATCTCTGCTCTAAAAGTGATCGCTTATTTGCAATCTGATTTTTCAACTTATCCGGAAGGTAGCCGTATAATGTTTCATTCAGGAACTTATACAGATTTGATACCATATACGGATAAGGACTTGTTTCGTTGCCGTTGTTATCATTTGTCTCATTCCATTTTACCGTCTGAGAAAAACAATCACGGCTGATGAAGTCGATATGGTGCGGTACAGACTGATCCGTTGTCTTGTAATAACAGTCAATACCTGCCACCTGTGCCTGCATTACCTCGTTGTTTACAGTAACCGGAATATAATCGCCGATGTAAATACCTTCGTAATTGGCATTTGCGATCCTGTTCTTGATCCAAGCCCATTCATCTGTGAATTTTGCAATCTCTGTTGCAAAAACCTTTGTTAAATCCCTTCCCTTATACAACAAATTCTGCTGCTGGAAAAGAATCAAATTATCTTCTCTGGCCGTTTCGTCCATCACATTATGAACCACGCCGCCAGAGCTGATTTTACTAATATCTGACATAATCTTTCCTCCTTGTCTATTTCAAAATCAAAGTATTATCAACCACAGTACCATTCTCTGCCGGAACAGTTAATGTTCTATCTGCTTCTGAATAAGAGAAGCCACCGACACATTTATCGATGGCTTCCAAGTTATCGTAAACTTCTTCAAATGTGGATGCTACTGCTGATGATAAAGCCGCTAAGGTTTCGTTGTGATGATTCGCAAACTGTTTAAGGTTTCCCTGCGAGAACCACTTAATCATTTAGCATACCTCCATAATTCTTCTACTTACTCTGCTTAGAACAATGCCTTGATTTCTTCTGCTGAGTATTCCTCAAAATCAGATTCCTGCAAAGCGGTAAACTCTTTCTTTACTGTGGTTTTTCCGGTTGACTTATCGTATTCTACGGAAGTTACCACATTTCCGTCACCGGTCGTTTCTGTGGAGAGGTTGTCAAGTTTGATAAGCCCTGCCACAGCCGTATTGATTGCAGTTGTTACATCTGCAGTTTTGGCATATCCCACAAGAGCTTCTGCGATCGCCTGTGTTACCGCTGCGGTCGTTGCATAATCGGAGAGGTCAACCTTCCAGTTGCCTACTTTTTCCAAAGCACCATTTACGATCATGTATTCATCGTATGTGTCTCCTGAATCCGCCTTTTTCTTTGTAACCATATAGATGTACTTGTCTGCGCCGTCGGCATCTACATCGATTTCTTCTACGCTGGCTACAATAGTTCTGCTAAGATGATCTGCTCCAGCAATAGCCTCAGAAATTGCAGTTGCAACCTCAGAAGCGGTCATTCCGTCTGTAATTCCATAACCAGCAAGTGTATCTGCTGCATCAGCCTTTCCGTTGATGATTGCTTTCAGATCGGCCGCCAAGTTGGACTCGCCGATCTCGTTAAGTGCTGCAAGGGTACCTAATTCTGCTTTCTTAGCATATTTCTTTTCTACCTCGCTTAAAACTGTCTGCATATTTGCATACGAAAATCTTTTAATAGACATAATTTATACCTCCTTATAATCTTAAAATTTGATATGTCTATGTGGTTAAGCATGGAAGCCTTAAACCAATTTCAGCAAATCGGAAATTTCTTCTTCTGAAAAATCTTCCGTATTGGCTTCTACCAGGGAAGCCACTTTTTCGGCACTTTCTTCTAAATCAACGCTTATCGTGCCGTCTGCTTTTGCGTTGATGCCTTCTCCGATTTTGACACCGCCAAGCTGCGATGCCGTTGCAACCGGCAGAACATACTCAGAACCACCTCCGCCTCCTGTCGGAACATAGGGTATGCCTCCGGTCAAAACTAAAGTTTCATCTTCAACAACACCCATACCTGCAGGAATTATGAGGGTTTCTCCATCTCGTACACAGCCGAGAACATTATTTAGCAGACCGTTTCCTTCATAATTGAACCCGAACAGGCCTTCCAACACCGCCCTGTTTGCAAGTGTATTCTGCAATAACTGCTTAGGCGCTGCGTTAATGTTGTCTGCGTGAGCCGGATCGGTTGTTTCTACCACTTTGATGCTCGGAGAGAAAACCGGTCCGCTGCTTGTATAGTCCTTCATGGTACCTCCTTTCCTCTAAGGTTTTCCTTAGAAAATATCATCCAGCGTGTAGGTCTGTTCAACATCATCGTCTTTGCCTTTTCGCATGAAGGTCTTGATACAGACAATATCACCGTCCTCGTCATAAAGACCGATTTCGCTGATTTCTTCGCCTGCAAGTTCGGATTCCGATAAGGTACATTCGTAACGACAAGTCGTGTCCTCCGGGAAACTGTAACCATTAATTTCCTTACGGTAAAGCTCGCTGGTAAGTTCGCTTTGACTCTCCGTAGGCGGTATTACTGTGCCTCCTGAATCCACGCCGCCGTTTCCAAATGCCATCCCTACAATTTTGGGAAGCTGGATGGCTCCGGCTCTCGCTTTAACAAGTTTCTCCCTGGACTTCTTAGTGATGATTACATTCTTATTCTTCTCCGTACTCACTCCGCTACCTCCTTCCTGTATATTGAATTAAGATTTCTGGATCCATTGAGCGACAGGGCGCCGTCCAAAAACCAATAATCCCTCGTTTTGGTTTCAACGGTAACATTCGCCACCGTTTCTCCTTCGGACATATCTATATCCGAGTGTACTGTCAAGGCTGCTTTTGCCTTGTATCTGCAAGCGTTTAACAACTGCTCGCCATTCAGCAGAAAATCGCCATTCAGATATGCAACTCTCCAAAAGTCTGACGCAAAATTGTAAATCACTCTTGCTTTCACACTTTCCTCGATACGCTGTTTCCACCCAATTTTGAAATTCTGCAGCCTGATGTTCTCTGTTTCGTTTGTGATTCCGTGCTTATGATGTATTCCGAGAGATAAACCATATCTCCGTTTTGCATCCAAAAGCACTGATCCGTCCAGATTCCAAGAACCATCAAAACAACGAACATCCCAAAAGTTAATGCCGAAGCTGTGTCTCACTCCGGCATAGAATAATTCGCTATTATTTATTTGTGTCGCAAATTCGACCGAAATCAGCCTGATTTGCTCTGGTGTATAAAATCTACCCTGGTTATATTTCAAACCAAGCACAAGCCCATATCGTCTTTTTACACCGAGGATAACGCTGCCATCCAGTAGCCATGTTCCGTCATACACATAATCATACCAAAACGGTACCTGCATCATGAACCGGATATTTCTCAAAATAATCTGTTCGAGTTCCCGGTTGTCAAGTACAGTCTCTATTCTTTCACTTACTCCGTATGTGGTATGTGACTGTTTCAGTCGGTTCAATATCTCATGGACCTTTTTGGAGTCCAGCGTTCCGTCACCAATGAAATATGCCTTGAATACATTCGGATGCGGTGCGACAAATCCATAATCGCCAGGATCATTGACATCTGCAATTCTGACCTTGAATCCTGTTGCGTCCTCCAGGTATGTTTCCATACGGTACGGTGTCATAGGCGCACGATAATCTCTTTTCTGATAAATCAGCCTTCTGCGTTCCTGGTATGAAAGATTTTCTCTGACCGGCAGATTCCATTTCCTTTCATGCCACATCAAGCCCCAGGTTGCCGTTTCCGGAAAGAACTGCTCCGGCAGTGCTTCGGCAAGTTCCTGTGCTTCGTCATACTCTATACCCATTACCTGGTAAAGCCATTTTCCGACATAGGACTTATTGTAAAATCCGTCCGTGACATAGCTCAGCATTTTCTTCGCACTGTTGCTCGTTGGGAAATTATCTAAGTCAAACTTTTCTTTTTCCATCACATCACCGCCTAACTAAAATCAAGATTACCTGTTTCCGGGTAATCTTCTCCACTCAGCTTGATGTTCTTCATGCTTCCCTGCATTAAGAACTCGTCAAAGTCCTCTACTCCAGGGATGTCAGTAATAATAGGCCGCACATCGTTGTATCTCAGGATTCCATCTTCTCTTGCCTCGGCATATACTGCCTTTACTGCTTCTGTAAAATCTTTCTTAATACTGTCAATGCTGGCTGTTTCGTCATACACAAGCCCGGTAATTTGGAAATCGATCAAAATAGTTGTTGCCGCTTCGCATATCAGCTTTGCAGTTCCGGTAGGTAAAAGCCTCTTTGACCTATCCTCCGGAGAAACAATGTAATTATATACGTCCCTCACCAACTGCTCATTGGCAGGCTGTCCGTTGGTATCTACAAGTACCAGCTTAACAGTTCCCGGCCCTTCGGCAGCAGGCATAACATAACAGTCACCGGCTCCAGCCTGCTTCGCCCATCGCTTGTAGTCCACATCATTTCCAAGATATGTCATACTGTTTGCGTATTCAGCATCGATACGGTCAAAGTAATCATCATCAGACTCTCTTTCCGTACCTCCGGAAATTCTCTCCGGGTTATTTACCGAGGTAACTGCTTTGTCGGGCTTTGCCATAAGACTTACCGTGTTCGCCGCTACATTGGATTCCGTACCGGCCTGAACTGCCCTGACTTCGATTCTGACTGTGCCATCTTCTCCTATTACAGCCTCTTCTTCCGTTTCATATTCAATCGAAGGACCGGTATCTGTTGCGGGTGTGCAGAACACTGTCCCCTTAGCAATTACCGCTCCTGCTGTACCTGTCACAACAACTGCTCCTGCGGCTTTCTGCGGCTCATGCCTTGTAAGATTAACCTGTCTGCCATGCAAGTCTAACCATTCATCCCACGCAAACTGTGGAAATGCGATCATAACCGCTCTGGCTAAGTGGAAGTTGATGAACTCGCTTTTTTCCTGTGCTGCAGGCATTGTAAAGTCATACGGAAAACCGCCTGGCATATCGTCTATATCTGCCGGCAGTTCGCTCATCATTCTTTCGTGGATTTCTTCCGGAGAACTATTCAGAAGAAAATCGGGCATTGTAAATTCTGGCTGCATCTAAACCACCTCCTCAGATTGAAATATTTATCACTTCATCCCAGTCAATGCCTTTTACCTGGAATGTGCAGTGCATTGTATCACCTTCCCACTCAAATACAAAATTAAAAACGTCCTCAGTCCGTGGGTTGACTTTGAGGGCATCTGTGATTGTTCTCTGTGTCATAGATTCTACGGTCTTTTCATCGTCATTATCCAATGCTCTCTCCATTTCCGTACCTATGGAATTTGGATAGGCAAGGCACTGATACCTCTCAGTCTGTGCGACTTTGAAACACCATATTGCAAAGGCTTCTCGTCCGTCACATTCCACCATTCGGTTAGCACCGTCACGGACGAAATCGCCCTTTTCGACATCCCATTTTACGCTGCGTCTATATTCCGTATCGTACTGGGAATTTTCAGACACGAACTCCGGCACTTCTACTACCGGAAAAAGTGGTTCTGACATTCTCTGCCTCCTTTACAATTTTGTTATGACATCAATTACAACTGCTTCGCTCTGCACCCAGCCAACCAGTACATGATCTCCCGGCTTGATGATCGGCGGCTCTATTGTATGGTTATGTTCTCCTGTGTAGCCTCCTATGTGTCCGTTGTGTTCGCCTTTGTATGTCTTGAAAGAGAGACCGCCAACGTGTCTGCAGACAGAATACTCGCCTTTGGGAATTGGAATCGGAAATGTATTTGTCAGCAGGCTCATGTTGCCTTGTATCTCTCCGAAATCCAGTGTCAGCGGAGACTCGCCTTCTGCCTTCATTCGCTGGCTGAGTACCTGCGCCAGCTTATTCGTTCCTGGGTGTGCATCAAATTCTCCCATTTCTGCTCCTTCCTAATCGAATGTTCCATCATCTACCCAGCCATAAACATTACTTCCGTTATCCGTATGAATAAGGTGCCACGGATGGGCTTTGCCTGAGCCATTCTTGATTGTGATTTTTGCTTTTCCGGCTTTGGCATTGTACCCCTTTGCACCGGAATAACTGCTGACATAATGCGTTCCTCCGTGGAAATTCACAATATCGCCAACATTGTAATCGGTTTTCTTGGAATTTCCTGAACTGCTGCTTGCTTTCTCGCTTTCAGCCTTCTCCAGTTCCATCGTCATACTGTATGTGTCTGCATTGTGCTGAATACTTTTCACATAGTAATAGCTGGAGGCTAAATTACTGATGATATACACCAAGTCGCCTTTCCGGACAAAAGGAACATCAGGACTTGTGACGGTCATTTCATTTTCAATTTTTCCGTCCTCGTCAAGAATTTCCTGTGCCGCTGATTTCGCATCGCTCAGACTTTCATCTGATCCCCTTGTATAAATACGCTGTCGTATTCCATACTTGGTTTCCCCATTCAGCGTAGCTTCAACTTTTGTATTTTCATTATCATCTTCCTTACCAACAACCTTGACTCTCGTAATCAAATCTGCGGTGCTGATCGTCTGGCTGAATGACTGCGTGTTATCTGTACGGAACACATATACCGTCTCGTTACTGCCTCTCGGAATAATTCCTACTCTGCCCTTCGATGCCCGGATAATACATTTTTCCTCGCCTTTCTTGGCGGCATCGTCCAGCAATTCAAGGATAATGTCTGACAGATATTTATTATTGCATACTGTCTTTCCGTGGGAAACATTTGGACCTTTGTAGTCGCTCTGAGGAATTTCCCAGTCGTCCAGTATGCCTTGTATGGCCGACTTCGTGCCGGTACCCGATGAATAATACCGGTTATCCTGGCTTTTCTGCAGCTTATACAATTCGTCGTAATTGATACATTTCAAACTGTTTCCGCTATTCTTTTCTATCGGATTCCATGTCTCCACATATCCTCTGGCAACCTCCTCGTCTATGGATCCGTCTGTCGCAAAAATACCCACCAAGCATCCAGGTTTGATGATGCTTGACAGGTACCCTTTTGATGTTTTGTCATTCTTGGCCGAGAAGGAAGAACGGACCGAAATCTCGTTTTCGTTTTCTTCCCAGCCGAGATTATGAATAAAATCTTTAATGTTGTACTGTTTGCCGCTCTCGTCCATCACTACGACACGGTATCTGATTTTCGATAAATCTATCATCCTGTGCCTCCTATCCCGGAATTGTCAGAACTTCGCCCGGCCATATCCAGTGACCGTGATCTGAGCTGCTTTTGCCGTGTTTCTTTGCCGTTGACTCGATCGTGTCCTTGTTTGCATCGTAAATCTGCGTCCACTTGGCACCGCTTCCCAGTTTCTTTGATGCGATGCCCCACAAAGTATCACCGCTGACGACTGTGTATGAGCCTCCTGAGCCGCCACCACTATTGTCTGCTCTCGGCTTCGTCTTTTTTTCAAACTTGGCAATTTTTAATTCGTTTGTGGTATAAATCTCTAACGGCTTTTTCTGAACGAAGGTTATCGAATACTCTACATTTCCGTATGCTCCTACCGGTCTCGGCTGGAATGAGGAAATCGTGACATCCACATTTATCCATGTTTCCGTCACGATCAGATTCAGTACCGTTTCTTCCTGCATATACTTTTGCAGGATTTTTACGCACTCATTCGGCTCTTTCCAACTATTCTTTCTTACGATAGGTTCGCTTTTCTTCGATACTCCAAAGAAAACACCGTCCCACGAAAATTCTGCCACATCCGTTCCTTTGGGTACTTTTACAGTTCCCTGGGAAACGATGTCAAAACTCTGGTACTTGGCTCCATATTTGCCCTGCATCTTCTCAGGCAATGCCGGAAACGTAAACTTTGAACCGCTTCCGACAGGAATTAACCTAATATCCATAGCTTACGCCTCCTTTAATGGCATATTTGAAAATACTTCTTCGAGCTTTCCGGCAATCTCGCCACCCAGCTCGTCAGCCATTTCTTTCATATGCTTTCTGATTACCTTCACAATCGTTTCCTCGTCCTGTCCGTCACTTGCAGTAATGGAGAACTGAGGAGATACCTGCACACTGACCTGTACTGGCGTACTTACTGTACCTGTACTTGTTGTTGGTGCATATACCGGTGTGGTTTCGTCTGTTTCTTTACTGTCTGTGGTTTCGTTATAGGTCAGGGGAGCGTTTCTATTTGCTTCTGTGAATAAATTATAGTCTGATGCCGTATCGCTCAATTTTGAGCCTTCGACATAACCGCCGTTTGCGTGGGCTGATACTCCCAAAGCAACTCCTGCCTGCTCGTATAAATCTAACGCTCTTGCTCTCCTGCTTGGATTGGTCGGAATAACAAACTCTCCGTAACCTTCCTCTGCCAGCCACGATAATTCCGGGCTTCCTACATAACCGCCGTTTGCGTGCTTTGTAGTTCCGGTAGTTGTGCTTGGGATTGTCGGCAGACTTGTAAGGTTGTATATCGGCGACACATTAACCGTTGGACTGATGCTAAACGGATTCGCTACCGCTGAATTAAGAGAAGTCTGCAGGCTGCTTCTTAGCAAAGCCGATCCTCCGGTAAGGCTGGTTGACGCTCCTGTGTTTAACGATGTTCCCAAATTTGTTCCTGCCGTCTGCCACTCTGTCACAAGCTGGTTATAATACTCGTTTGAGATAGGACCATATTCTGCCATTATGCTCGAAAAATCAAAACTGCTCGTCTGATCTTTCATATACTGCTCCATAAAGGAACTCAGCGTTTCTTCACTATTGCTATTTTCAAGAGCTGAACGGATAATCTCAACATAGGAATCTATTGCAGTTTGATAGTCCTCTTCGAACATTGTAGCCCATTCTTCAAGCGGCATTTCTATTTGTTTTGCTCCAGAATTGATCATTATTGCTCCAGCATCTTGATATATCTGGTTGAGTTCGTTGTTGGTAAGCGAATCCCAATCAATAGCAGCTTTGATTTCTTCTGCTGACGGGATTTTGTCCTTGAAATCCTGAATAATGGTTTCCTTTGTTCCTTCTGGTACTGCAAGCGCCGTCTGGATCAGTTCCGCTGCTATTGTTGTCTGCTCTGCCGTATCAAGGCTGAGTTTGTCCAATCCAATCCAGCTAATCACATCTGCCGTGGTCCAAGCCTTTACATCCGGGTGTGCCAACAGTGCATTGTTCAACGCTTGCGTAAGTTTTTCTGTTATTGTACCTTCCATTTCTGGCATAAGCTTTGACAGCTCAGAATCCCAGGCTGTCGCAATGCTTTCCAAATTGAAGGTGCTTACTCTTGCGTTTAGCTCGTTTATCTGTGCATAGTACCCATCCGTAGCCTCCTTGACCGCCTTATCATATTCCTCTTGTGTGATGGCTTCGTCGCTGAGTTGCAGGTTCAGATTTGTAAGTGTCAATGTCAACGCACTCTCATACTGCTCGGATGCCTCTGCAACATTTGCCTGCAATTCTTCCTGCAGGGCATTGAAGCTTTCAGCATCCAAAGCGGCACCGTTATACTTAATTTTAAGTGCCTGCAACTCTGCTTCGCTTTTGGCATCTGCCAGTTTTCCGGTAATTTCAGAAATCTGGTTCTGCAGACTTTCAATCTCCGCCTGTTCGTCCAGTGTTATTACGCTATCTTCCAGTGTAATATTTACCGAATCAGTCAGTTTTTCTCCAAGCTCGTCTACCTGTTGTTTCAAACCGTTGTAGTAACTATCCATTCCAGATGTATCGCCTTTTTCACCGGTGAGCAGCTTCAAAGCAACCGTTGCCTCGTAGTGATTATCGTCAATGTAGGTCTGGCTTGTGTCTAAGAAATTCTCAATAGCCCTCTTGTAGCCGTCCTTATCTGTCTCGGACAACTCCATTCCAAGTGCCACCTTCCAGTTTTCTTTTTTCAAAGCAGATACCGCCGACCGCAGACTAGAAAATGCGCTTTCTGTCTCACTGGTTGCCCGTGAAAAATCACTGATTTCTTCTGCCTTATCTCCGAATGTAATCTCGCTGGCTACCTTCTTAACCTCTTTCAATGAAAGCGTGATGTCTCCGAAGGCATTTTTCGCTACATTTGCACATTCTTCCTGGAACATCTGTCCGAATTGTTCAGCAGACACCTCAGAATCATTCATAGCCTCCTGCAATGCCTTATTTTTGAATGTCACATCTTCTATTGACAGACCAGTTGCCTCAAAGACCTTCTGTGCCTTTTCAGCCTCCTTCTGCATTTCCTCGACATTTTCCTGGTATTCTTCCTTGACCTTGTTTCCCTTGGTCCAGCCTGCAATACCACCGACACCAGCTCCGACTAAGGCTCCGACTGCTGTACCGATACCTGGAATGATTGAACCTATTGCCGCACCGGCAGCAGCTCCAGCCGCTACACCACCGGCTTTCCATGCAGCAGATTCTCCATAAGCTTTCGATTCATCTGCATTGTCTGACTTGATTGCCTTGTAGGTATCCAAAGCACTGCTTACGAGTGTTGCACCTGCTGCGATAGCTCCGCCTGCTGCAGCCATACCGGTTGCACTAAGCGCCGCCGTACTCATAGAAGCACCGCCTGCCAGGTTTCCTGCTCCGAGGCCTATCGCCAACATAGCCGATTTTCCAAGTAATCCTGTACCTGCGGCTGCTGAGCCTAAAAAAGAGCCTGCAAGTGATACTCCGGATTCTCCTTTACCGAACAACCCTTTGCCAATACTTGCGGCTCCCTTTCCCATACTGATAAATGGAGAGGCTATTTTACTTAACATTACTGCCGAAAAAACGGAAGATAGGTCTGCCGACTCTCCTCCTGGAAGTAATTTACCGGCACTCTTTATCAGATTGCCTAAACCACTCCAAAGTTTTTCCGAAATCTGCTCAAAATCAAATCCATCTGAAAAACCTTTTGCAAACGAAGCGCCTATGCTGACTCCTTCATCTATCGTTTCTGAAATATCAATACCCAGCATAGCCATAACTCCAACTTTAAGCCCGGTACCTATTCCTTCTCCAATATCCTGTGCGAAATCTGCAAACTTTGCTTTTCCTGTGCTTCCCCACCATTCTTTGAATGGCTCAGCAATAAATTCATCCCAGGAAATCTTGACTTTTCCAAAGAAATCGGCATCCTGCCACTCCTTTGTACTTGAAATTTCCTTGAATTTTCGCTGCATACGGTCCACTTTGTTATCTACCCAGTCCATCATTTCGTCCAAAGCCGACTCAACTTCCGGCATTTCATCTGTCAACCAATCAGCAAGACTTCTCACATACGGCGACAATCTCTCGCCGAAGGAAATCTTTACACCGTCCACCGCACTCTGCAGTAAAGTAATAGAACCTTGCAGGTTATCCAGCATAGTCTCCGACATTTTCTTTGAAGCTCCGTCGGCATTATTCACTGCGTCTGTCAGCTTGTTATAATCGGCTTCTGATGCGTTCAATATTGCCAGTAAACCTTTCTGTGCCTGCGTTCCTGCTATGGTGTTAGCCAGTGAGGACTTCTGCTCGTCATTGTAATTTGCCGTAGCAGTTCTCAATTCTCCTAAGACATCTGATAAATCTCTCGCATTTCCGCTATTGTCAAAGAATTTTATTCCTAAATCCTCTAACGCATCTGCTGCTCCATTCGTGTTTGTTGACAGTCTGGTAAAAATAGAGTTCAACGCAGTACCAGCCATCGTGCCTTTAATACCTGCGTTTGCCATAAGTCCGGTAGCCAGAGCGACATCCTCGATAGAATAACCGAGAGTACCTGCCATAGCACCGGCATATTTGAAGGTTTCTCCCATTCCGGAAACCGTTGTGTTCGCATTTGATGCCGCCTGAGCTAATACATCCGAAAAATGCCCTGCATCAGACGCTTTCATGTTAAATGCCGTCAGGGCATCCGTAACAATATCTGATGTCGTAGCCAAATCTTCTCCGGAAGCTGCCGCCAGGCTGAGTATGCCCTCGATACCATTCAGCATATCTTCTGTTTTCCAACCGGCCATCGCCATATAGTTGAATGCCTCCGCTGATTCCTCAGCCGTAAATTTGGTTGTAGCACCCATTTCCTTTGCTTTGCTCGTCAACTTGGTAAGTTCCGAACTCGTAGCGCCGCTGATAGCCTGTACCTGTGACATAGCAGCCTCAAAATCCTTATAGGTTTCTATGGTATCTTTCAGACCTATACTGACTCCGAGGACTGCCCCTACTTGGAAGATAGGATTTTTCAACAGGTTTATAATTCCCCGAACCGGCGAGGTAATGAGGTCAACGGCTCTCATAGTGACATTCCACGTCTTTCCGGCAAAACTTTTCAGTCCGCTGCCGACCGTAGATAATATTGGGGAAATTCTGTCTTTTGCCTCCAGCAGAATCTCGTACTTTTCCTTCGCCCATCGTGCCAGGCTTTTTTCTGTTTTCTCAGCCTGCTTATCAAACTGCGAAACTGTATTCCCGGCTTTCTTCGCTGATGCATTGGCATTGTCGGCCGCCTTTTCCATCTTTTCAAAATTCTTTGTGATATTGGAAAGCTCCGGATCCGTATTATCCACCGTCTCAATAGGTATCTCAATTCTTAATGTTTCAGCCACTATTCGTCTCCTCCTTTCTGCCTTGATTCCAGAGAAATTCTCATAGACGCAAGCATAAATGCCTGCACTCCTACTGGTTTTTTATAAAATTCATCCGGTGTGATTCCCGTCTGCTGGAATATGTGATGCAACAGACAGGCTTTTCCACCGGCTTCAATTAGTTTTTTGCTACATCTTCTAATCCGTTGACTTCTTCTAAGTCATTGTCATAGCCGCTCAGCTTGTCGATTGCGGCAAGGATTCTGTCCTTTTCTCCAGCCTTCAAGGTTGCTTCGATAACATCCAATCCGTTCATAATATGATCGTACTTCGCATTGAGGGCATCCCATACTTTACGGTTATCCCACAACTTCGCTCTGTCCTCTTCCGTTGTTGCCTGATAGATGATTGCCGACTGATATTTCACACGGTTTGTATCTTCCGGCATCTTCATACCCAACTGTCTATTGCGGACATACTTCGTATGCTTCTTACGGCACTTGTCGTATTCCTCAGAGCTGAGAGGTCGAATATCAAATGCAAAATACAGCTTTCCTTCTCTGATGATCTCGATACGCTGTGTTTCATCATCTGCAAACTGTGCAGCATCAATAAGTCCCTGAATGAAATCATCTTCATTTGTACGGATAATTTCCTTCATCTGGTCCTGTGTTTCCTTCTGAGAAAATTCCTTTTCCTCTACAATGCCATCTTCCTGCTGACCTACTGTTACACCTTTTTTGAACTCTGCCATTTCTTATTTCCTCCATTTCTTGACATTAAAAGAGGGAAGCACTCGCTCCCCTCGTGATCCTTATACTTAATCTCTGTCTACCGTAAGCAACGACTGTAACTTAGGCGGTCTGTTGACAAAGAAATTCCAGTTTCTCTTGATTACATCACCGACTGCGACATTCTGAATATCAACCTGTCCGGAAGGAATGCAATCTCTGTAAACAACTCTTTCCTCGGTGTCATTTCTTCCGAGTAATGTTCCCTGGAAATCCCACACAGGCATGATCTGTGTCTCCAGAGCCTCCATAAGTTCGACGATGAAATCATCATCTTCTACTACGACCTGGGACATTGTAAGACTGACTGCAAATGTATTTGCCGTCTCGTGTTCCTGTGCGTCTCCCAATACACTGTACTTCGCATTGTTCCAGTTTACATTAGATGTGAACTGCTCAACTGTCGCAAGCAGTACACCGTCTTTATTGTAAAATGCACCGTCTTTTCCGGTGCGGGCATGGCGAGAATCACTCGCCGCTCTAGGGTTTCTCATGGTTTACGCCTCCTATTCCTCTATTGTGCTAAAACGGAACAGGAATGTCAGATAGATGTGTTCCATAGAATCCTTATCGATTACATCAATATCAAACCACGCACTGTCTCCGTCTGCTGTGTATGTGCTGCTTTCCGTTACGGTACAGGCTACCAGTTTACTTTCCTCGATCATAGATGTACCTACACCCTGAATCTGGCTGATTACTGTTGCCCTGCCGTTCTTATCGTTATCGACCTTACCAATCAAATCATCCGTGGTGTTGTTGATTCTTCTGATAAGCTCAAAACGAGTCTTAACTCGTCTGATCTTCTTCCAGCCGTCGTCCTGATTATCTGCCGGAGTGATAAGCGTATTGATTGCATTATCAATCCATACCTGCTTCGACTTGTTGTAAGAAAGCACCAGACAGCCTTTCTTTTCAGCGTTGATCATGTCCGTGTTTGTCAGTTTCTCTAAAATCTCTGTAAATCCGCTGATTACCGTATGAGTAAGAGAAGAACCTGCAGAAACAGAGCCGATCATACCGGCAACTCTTGCAGCAGTCTGATAACCGTCAATGATGGTTCCCTGCTCATTGATGTACGGATTCAGAACATAGTTCATCTTCTCGTCATTGAATGCAGCAGCGTGTGCCACCCTTGTTTCAAGATCAACTGTGTGTTTCTCTGCAACGACTGCCTGCATGAGAGAGCCTGCATCAAAAATTCTCTTAACAAAAGACTGCAACAACAGATGTACCGAGGTATCTTCTGTGTCTACACAAATGGTATTTGCCTCAAACGGCTCAACCTCTGTAAAGGCATTGGAATAATCTCCGGTTGTCACCTGTGGATTTGTGCCTTTGTCAAATTCTTTCTGTGAAACATTCTCTAATACAGAGTCTCCCTTTTCATTGGCAACCTCTGCCTTGAAGTTCTTAGAATTTGCCAGAGCATCGGCAAGTGCCTTTGCCTCTCCTTTTCCTGCCGCAAATTCCACCTTTTCAAATTCCGTTGTACCGGTGTAGATAATGCACTCCTTTAATGCAGAATCAGACAGTTTCTCACGAATTGTTACGGAAAACTCTTTGTCTCCAGGGTACTTTGCCGTGATAGACAATGCCTGTTCGCTCTCTGCATTATTCAGGTTGATTGTTGCCTGTGTACCACCATTACCTACTCTGCAGGCAATAATGGTCTTTGCTCCACCGGCAATCGCTTCTCTCATAACATCTGTTGTGAGTCCAGTGCCAAAAGTTTTCTCATAACCATCTTCTGCACTCAATTCGACCACTTCATTCAGCGGTCCGAAATCAGCTCTGAAAATGGCGATCGTTACACCATTCATAATCCCGGATGAAGAATTTCCACCCTTCTTCTGAATGTTAAAATAGGAGCCAGGACGTACCTTTGTTTCTCCCAAGATAAATGTACCAGCCATTTACTCTACCTCCTTTTCCAAAAATTTAGCCACAATAGCTTTGGCTTCCGCTACCGTGGCAGTTTCCTTCTTTTCGGCTTTCAGTGCAGCCGTTACACATTCGGGCTTCGTCTTAAAAAGATGTGCTGCATTCTCTGCAAGCTCGCTGACCTTATACACGGAATCTTTCTGCGTATTTTCTTTTGTCTGTGGCGTTGCCTCTTCCTGCATTTCAGCTTCTTTGACAGCCTTTTCACTTGCTTTTCCTGCCATCGTGTACCTCCTTACTTGAATTTCACACCCGCTCCCACAAGGGAATGAGGCTTTGCTTTGTACCTCAGCAGTCCATAGTGACCGGTTATGAATACCTGCCCTTCCTTCAAATAGTCAGAACGGTAATTCGCCTGTAATCTCTTGATGAACATTGGCGAGTGGTCCAGCATAATAATTTCTCCATCAAGTGAAAGTGCATTTGCAATGGCTGTCGCCATTTTTATTCTCACTTCACTGTCCGGGCATAAAACATGGACGGCAATTCTACCGTCCATCCATGCTACTGTATTCGTTTCTTCTGCCTTGTCAGCAGATAACAACCGACAATAAATCACTGGTTGCTCTTTTGATGCCTCTGTAATTTCTTCCATTCTGTCATATCCCATCACTGAACAGTCCGGATACAACTCTTTGATGTATCTGTTCGTCGCTACTATCGGGTCCGGATCCGTTGTCTCCTGTGAAGGATATTCCAAAATGTCAAACCTTATCTCGCTTCCGATCGTTACATCAACTGCCTTTTCCTCAATGGTAAAGGCATCGGTTCTGGCCCAAGCGAAACAATACGGTGTTCCGCCCTCCGGCTTCAAAATTACATCTCTCAGGCATTTCCTTACTTCTGGTTCAATCTCTTCCGGCATTACTTCTGAGGTATTTTGGCAGAGTAACGACACCGATAAGGTACCGGCACTCTTTCTTTCCTCATTAGCCTGCAGGTCGAAATTGTAAACGATCTTCGGGTACTGTACGTTTCCGTTCCACCCTTCCTGATTATCTCCCGGTGCTTCCGGACTAAAAACAGCCGGTAAGTCAGAGAATTTTGCAAGGTACTTTGTCAAGCCCTCTGAACCGGCAAATCTCCTATGAATCAATTCCTCCAGGTTCATCTTCGCCCTCCTCTTCCTGCTGTTCGTCGTCTGCTTCATCATTGTATTTCTGAATATTCTCCAAACCCGCAGACCATCTTATGCTCCATTCACCTGCAGATGCCTCTGCAACCGGAATGATAAAATGATTTGTTACATTGCCGATACCGGGATAATACTGCACAATCAACTGATCTTCTCTTGCTGATGTTACAAATCCCATCTTTCCTTCGCTCCAGGTCTTGTGCTTTCCCCAAAACAGGTCGCCGCACTTAATCTGGGATAAATCAAAGGATGCCACCGGCTGCTCAACTACCAGTGCCACGTTTTTCTACCTCCTAACCGTATGGTTCTTTATAAATTCTTTCAATTTCCGGCATAGCCTTTTCTTTGATTTTCTCCGTAAAAGGACGTGCCGCCATTTTGCTCGTGCCATTCTCCAAATAAGCTGCATATTTCTCCTGACTTTCCAGTTCGGCAATAATCTGAGTTCCACCATTTGAAGTACCGCCTGTTTTCACCTGTCCGTTCCAGTGCATACGCAAATTTCCGGTTCGTCTTGCAGGTGGTTCTCCCGGTGCTGATGCCGTATAAGTTGCTTTACTGTATGGCTTTCTGTACTTTCGGCCGCTTCTCTGACCTTTCAGCACTTCAAGCTCTGCATTTCTCATAGCATTTACAGCTCTGACACCTCTTGATACTACTTTGCGGTTGATTTCAGAAACCTGTCCTTTGACAGTTGCTCTTATGGCAGCTCCAGCACTTCCGCTTTTGCCATCTACCCATAATTTCATCAGACATCGTTCCTTTCCTCAGCATAATAAATTGTCGATACTCCGATAGTTCCTACATCATCCACTTTGACAATGTAGAATGAACGGCTTTTTGTCTGCAGTTTATCCGTAAGTATCAGTTTGTCGGAACGCTTTGCCACCGGAGGTCCCGACTGCACAATCGTATGAGTAACAATATGCTCCTTCGTACTATGATTCTGCCTATCCTGATCCGATGCTTCTGCAAGACATCCTTTCAGGAATTTACTGCCGTCTCCGGAGGTGTCTTGTACCACCCTTCCTGTACTCGTAACCTTCTGTCTGTTGCTTTCCACAACAAACTCCTTGAACATATTGCCCGGTCTCAGATACATCATTCTTGCATTTATCATCAGGCTCACCTCGACCTTTCATTACTCTGCATACCGGTATAGAAATATGGCGGCTTCTGAGGACCGCCATTATTAAACTTCGGTATATTACAGGCTTGTGCCGAGATTTCTTTTTTCAGTCTCTCATAATCTTCCTGCCAAAGTTTCGCCCTGTCGTGCATATACATCCAAAGAGGGCCGGTTTTTGTATCAACTTCATAAGCAAATCGGCGACACAGACTTTCAAGCAACATCAGCTTTGCTCGTTTCCACGATTTCGGGTAAACATCTAAAGCAGCTTGTATTTCCTCGTCAGTCAATGCCGTTGTATCGGAATTTCCTTCAACCATCGTGTCTCCCAGTTCAAATCTCATACGATCCTTTCCGAGTTCCACGACTTTCTCCGGCTCATAGGTATATGTTCCTTTCGCCATTAGGTATCAACTCCTTCCGTATTGTTGCTTTTGGTTGCGATATAGGGTCAGGCTTCGTTTTTACCGTCCGGTGTGGAGAATAAGTTGTCTGCCTGCTTTTTAGCCGCATCTTTAATGGTTTTGCGACTGTCTACCGCATGGAGAAGAATCAGCACATTTTCATTCTGAACTTCTGTAATTGCCTTAGCACCATTATCTGCGTTCATCTGCATAATCGTAAACACCTGCTGAATTTCTTCCGGTGTTGTAGGTACCGCAGTAATCTGCTCGTTGTCGCCTTCGCTCTCTCCAAATACAGAGATTGTAACAGTGCCTTCATAGGCTCCTGCCTCTGTCTGTTTCAGTTCTGCAACTGCCTCAGCAACCATACTATCGACCTGTTCCTGCGTAAAAAGGGCACCGGTCTGTTCCACCGATGCCTCTCCGTCTGTTGCTACAATGGAAACTACGCCCCATTTTTCCTGCTGCTTTGCGTCTGCCACAAGTCCTGTCGGAATTTCATCACCAACGAAGAACTGTCTGCCACCAAAACTGCAGGGCTTCTTTGCGATTAGTCTCATGGCATTTCCTCCTTACACTGCATCCGTGAAGAACATCGCAAGATCATCTGCCGTCTTTTTCATATCGCAAGCCATAAGTCCTTCGATGAACTCGGAATGTGTGCCAGCTTCTCCTTCATATTGCAACATCGGTAAGATATTTCCGTTTCCAAGCATATCCCAAGTGAAGATATAGCCTGCAGACGGTTCCTCGATAGACGGTGTGTTTGACGCATACGCAAGAAGGAAGGCATTCGGATCGCCGATGTAACCCATATCTGCCTCCTGTCCGAGTTCTGCCTTGTTCATAATAGAACGCTGAACCGTAAGTTTCTCAACCTCGAAAAGCTGAGCCAAAACATTCGTTGTAACAGATGCCGGATTCGCAGTAGAACCACCGTATTTCACTCTTTCGAGAATTGCAGGGTGGCGCTTCAAAGCATTATACACATGGACACCGAGAGCGAGTCTGTTCGGTGTAAATCCGGTTGTTTCTTCCATCTTGGTTTTCATATCATCTACAAGCTGAATCGGGTCGGAGTTGCCATTGGTAAACTTAATAAACTGGTTACCACTAGCGGAAGTACCGTCAATTCCCTTGTACTCCTGATTCCATACACCGGACTTGAAGAACTTGCTGGCAAAGATAGAATCCTGATGGATATTTGCCTGCCCTGCCATCGCCTTTGTTCTCTGCTGTCTCGGATCAGCTGTTCTCGGTCCCATTCTGCGTGTGAGGTCTGTCTGACGAATCTGGTCGATACCCATAATCATCTGATCTACCTGGCAAGCGTAAGTCTCCATCTGTTCGGAGAGTACGGCCGGATCAACCTTGCCGTATGCAGGTTTTCTATGCCAGTTATCACGGAGTAAGTCCTCCTTGCTGAAAACATAATAATTATCAGACGATAAGGTCACAGGGCAAATAGGGAAGATAGACTTCGCAAAGCTCTTTGCATCGTTCTGATAGTAAGCCAGCGCCATATTGGAAAGCGCTGTGTGTGGTCTAAAGGCACCCTTAGCAATATCTGCCTGGATGCTTGCTGCTGTTCTTTTCATTTAACTATTCCTCCATTTCTTAATTCTTCTGATACTTGGAAATCTGCACTCTGCAGTATTCTCCGGCTTTTTCAACAGACGACAAGGCGATTCCGACTACATAGTTTCCGCTCTTTGCTGCCATAGCAACACCGTCTGCGCCTGCAGTAATCTCTCCGCCTTTAGTGATTTCTTCGCCAGCCAATACATAACCGATATCCTTGATCTGAATGTCTACATCGTCGCCGTCGGCAACCTTACCGGAATTATCACCGGTAATATCATTAAGACCGGCTTCAATAAGTGCAATTCCCGCAGGAATATCCTCACCGCTTGCCGCCAGTACCACATTGCCGTTAGTGTCATATTTCATAATTCTGTTGCGGCAGTCTGCAATAGCAGCTCCGGCAACCTCTGTAATGGTAACGCTCTCGTTAATCTGAACACCATTAAAATTTCTGTTTGCCATATCACACATCCTCCTTCCTTAGAATCCTGCTTCTTCCTCGTACTCGTCCATAAGGTCCGGGTTATTCTCCCATGCCTTAGCAACGGCTGCCTCGTAACTGAGTGTAGCATCCTGTTCCTGGTACTTCTTTGCAATTCCTGCGATCTTTGTTTCTGCTGAACTGGTTGCTCCGGTACCATGTCCGGATTTACCGATTTCGGAAAATGCTCCGGATTTCTCTACGGTAGCAACTGCACCGTCAAGGACTGCGATCATATCATTGTATGCTGTACCTCCGGCTGCTCTCAGGCTCTTAAACAAAGGCACAAGATCCTCTTTTTTCTTTCCGATGATTTCATACTTCTTTGCCACTTCGCCAAGTTCTCTTTCTTCGGCTTCTTCCTTGAACTTTTTCAAGGCTTCCATCTCTGCTTTAACTGCAGGGTGGAGACCCTTGTAAATGTCGGCACCATCCGGCTCTGCAGATGTCTGATTCTGCTCTGCCTGTGCAGGAGGTGTGACGGACTTTGTAACCGGAGGCTCTGTTACCTCTGTTGCCTGTGCAGGTGTTTCAACCTGTGCGCCATCTTCTGTGCCGTAACGCTTTTCTAAATCTTCAAAAAACGCTCTCTCGGCAGGAGTCATTTTGCTCTTGTCAATTTTCATTTCTTCTTCGTCTCCTTTCGGGTTCTCATTTTGGGGTTCTTTTTGGTCCTTCTCTTTAGGTTCGGATGCCTTTTCGATAATTGCACCCAGTTTCTCTACTACTGATTTTGCAACCTCTGCCTCGGTTTCCGATACCTCTTCATTTTTCATAACAATGCCACATTCCTTACCGCCGGACCACTGTGTAATACAACCCTGTAATTCAGAACTGAACTCGGTAAGACTTTCCTGCATTGCCGTTTCTTTTGCGGTGCTGTCTAAATCCTCGTCATTCAGAATAGAACAAAGAGAAGATTGCAGCGCCCAGCATATATCCCATATCTCGTCTGAGATTTTTCTGTTCTTCGCTTCTTTGTACTTCTCGCCGAAACTGACAGAATCGCCTTTTTGGATTTCCTCCATAGCACTGTCGATTTCCTCCTGGCTCATTTTGGCCGCCTTACCGATAAAGGCAAGCAGCTTCTTGAATACACCAGAGGTTTTCTCGTTGTCCTTTTCTGCGGAGCCGCCCTCATTGTTCTCTCCTGCACTATTTCGCTTGAAGAGTTTAATATGAGCGTCCGGATTAGCACCTGCATCTACGAAATCTACTTTTTTGACTTCGAGATTTTTAAGTTTTGTTGCCACTATGCTTCCTCCTTTCTGCGATTTTGTATATATCAAAAAAGCACCCTTTCGGATGCCTCAATGAACTTTCTAAATGGGCTACCTACGCCCTTTTTAGCCCCTCGTATGTGGAATTATAAGGTTGGAACTGCTGAAAAACTCAATACGCTCCTTGTTTTTTGCCCTTATTCGTCTCTATCATCACGAGAAGCTACTAACAGACAGGTCATAAAGCATCCTAAGATGCCTCCTGCAAGAAAAATTCCTATATCAACTAACACTTTCATCTTCAACCTCCACTCTTTCTGCGCTTCCCTCGATGGAGAACATAGGATAAGTGCCGTCTTTGACCTTTTCCCATACATCATCATCTATTACCTTGAAGCCGATCCACCAGCCTACCGGAAGTGTTCCAGCCGGAATACCCATAGCAGCCATCTTTTCTTCGGTAAACACCACACTCTCTATGAGAACTGCCGCACCGCCTCTTTCGTGCATTTCTCCGCCTTCACGATAGAGAAGAACGAAATTATATGCTGCATTTTCCAATTCTTCCGGCTCTACAATATCTTTCTGCCAGTCCTCAATTACTTCTCCGTCTGCTCTGATCGCCACATTCGCCCAGCCAAAGGCAAGGTGTTTTTCATCGTCAGACTTCAAAATCGCAAATCTGCCTTTTTTTACTGTGGAACTCTCAGACAGATTTATTTCTGATTTTTGAATCATATCCGAAAACTTTTTCACTGTATCACTCCCTTCTCATATTATCTGTGGTGGACTTTCTTCGATGTACTCTATCGCACAAGCACATCGTGGGTGTGCAGGTGGTAACATCTTCTGTCCTACAAATAACAGTTTCCCGCCAAATGAGAAACTGTCGTTCATTTCAATTTCCATACCTTCCAGAGAAGCACATACTTCGCATACTGCATCGTCTCCGGATGTACTCCAACGCTTTTTTACAACACCGAGTAATTTCTGCTCCTGAGCCTGTCGAACTCCCTCGTCAGCACCTCGGTTATACGCAAATGCACTTTCTGTCTGGGCGATTGTCATAGCTCTTTCCCTGTGCTGTCTTTCGGCATACTTTTGTGCGGCATCCCTTGCCTTCCTGCGTATATTTTCCGTTTTCATGCGTGGGTGTTCTTTTCTCAGATTCGCCACGATGCTGTCATAGTATCTTGCATTGGCTTTTGCCTGTCCTTCTGTAAGTCCGATACACGGTCTTATCATTCTTGCAAGTTCATCTACTGTATGAGCATCACGCATTTTCTTCGATAACAAGGCCGATATTGCCTTTTTCTGCTCTTCCATGCAGGAAGTAACAAAATTGGCGCCACGCTCGCTTATCCAGCTTGTGATGCCCGGTGTCTGCGTATTAAATTCAAAGATGAGACCGTCCAATAGGGGTTGCCCTGTCGGGCCTGCTATAATTGCTTTTTCCCATACCTCTCCGAACTTCTCCGCAACAAGTACCGAGTAATCGTGAGACCACTCCATAAGCGTCTGCTGGCTTATCTCACCATTCAGTATTGCTTGCCGGAGTTCCTGGTATGTGATAGCGTCCTGCTGATCCTGCCAAAAACCGCAAAGGATTTCTGCAGGTTCGTCACATTCAGTATCAAGAAAATCTTTCAGCCTCCGTAAGACTTCCCTGCCGTTTACCGTTTTTTTCTTTCTGATCCGCTTTGCCGGAATTATCCTGAACGACATTGTTTACCCCTTCCTAATCGCTTTTTTGCTTCTTCCGCCTTTTGGTCGGGTATTTCTTCCCCTTCCTCATTTGGTTCGCTCCCTGCGGCTGTTTCGGGCTCTGGAGGCTGATTCTGTTCCTGCTGTTCCTGTCGTGTTCGGTCTATTTCTCTTGTGTCAGATGTTCTTTCCGGGAGATGCCCTATCTGTCTGATATAGTCCTCCAGGCTATCGTCAGGCACTAATAAACCGATGCCTGTCATATCCTTAATGAACGCTGATACCTTCGTGATGTCGGCATCTTCAATGTCTCCGTGTGTCATTCTCGGATATTCTGTAATTCCTGAGAAATGCTCTCCGTTAATATCTATGAGTGCCGGTATTCCCTGACTATTGAATGTCTCGCATATAATGTCGAGGTAAGCGCCTATCGCAACCGCAAATAACTCTGTCTTATCCGAGCTCAAAGCCCAGCTTCCTGTTTCGGAATGTCCTAAGAAAATAAAATCCGCCAGTACCGTCATTGCAATTCGGGTATCGTAGCGGTTTATGATTGCGTTTGTGTCAAATTGCCGGGTACCGCCGGAACTCAAAAGCTCCAGTTTATAACCGGCAGGAAGTACGCACCCTTCCATTTCATCCCTTCGGATATTCTTAACGATGGATTCTAACCCCATTCGTGCAGTCACATTTGCCGGAACGGTATCATCCCACAAATCCAGCCCTTCCGGTCCGTAGATTACCGGCAGACCTGCAAGGTCTCTTTCAATGCCAATACCTTCTATCTCTTGTATTCTTCGTTTGAAATACCACGATCTGTACGCATTTCTCAGAATACTTCTGCCTTCCGGATTGTTCTTGCGGCTCTCTGTACGAAACAGCATAGCCTTTTCTATTGGTATCGTGCATTTCTCAAAGTCCGGCGGTGGTAACTGAGTCATTCCTAACAAGTTATCCTCGTTGTCGTATTCCCACTGGTACAATGTTTCCTGCGCTCTGATAGGCAGTTTCTTCCAGCCGATAAGACCGTCATTATACTTACTTTTCGTGCGATGGTCCTTTGTGTTACCCATCCTTCTCTTATACACGATTTCGTGAAAGCTCCAGCCGTATGTGAGGAAAGACAGGATTTCCGAGATTGTGTCAATCCAGGTGTCCTGCATATCGTCCATACAGCTTTCAACAAATTCAGCCGCTTCTTTATCGGCAGCAGTATCTCCACCGGGTTCAATGTTCCAGTCGCATTGACGCACCAGCATCTTAATGGCAAAAAGGATAGCGCCTACAACATCGTCATTCTCTGACATTTCTCTGTAAGTCTCTATCCCTCGCTTGCCTCTGAGTTCATGCAGAAATTCTTCATACACCATACCGCCATATCTTCTCTGACCTATGCGGCCGATTTCTTTGCTTCCAGCCATCTGTTCTCACCTCACTTCCAATAACTGCTCTTTCCTAAACTTGTATCTGTCGGTGGTGCTGAATATGTTCCTCCATTCTCAACTTCCGAGAAGGCTGAACTGCTTGCGTCCACCATATCCTTGAATTTTGACTGCGGGAAGTTCTCCAACTGATTGAAGTACATCTCATTCCAGTCTGCTATCAGCACATCTACATTTCCTTTATCCATTCCTTCAAGCCCAAGCCACTGTGCTGAAAACGGCTCTGCTCTTGTAACCTTATCTCCGGATTCCTGCAATATCTTCACAATAAATCCAGCAAGGAATTTCAGAAAACTTACTGCCTGTGCCTTTCCTGCCTGTCCTGGATCCTGCGGAAGTCTAGTTGTTACCCTTCCGTATTTCGCACGGTCTGCGGCACAAGTCATTTTTATTAACTCTCTTACCTCTGCTGAGTCGGAGCGCTGATTGATTACATCTGCCACGATATAACGACCATTCTTTCGTTTTCCTATCAGCACACTTGCCGTATAAGCCGGATCGCCTTTCTCGTCCTCTGAGGTAGCCGCAAGGTCCCATCCTCTCGCCCACACGATAACATCCGTAGGCAGATTCTCCAGCATATTGACTTTTGTTCTCTTGAACATAAGACCTGCTGCCGCTTTAATCTTCCAGTTACCTTTCAGCAGTCGCTCTCTTTCTACAAGCGCAAGTGCCTGGAGGTTGGCTAAATATCCGGGGTCGTTCTTCATCAGGATTTTATTGTCCTGCAGGGTACTGGCTATGAATGTTACGCTTTTCGGCATCGTTGACGCTTCTTGAAACTCCATACCATTCTCCATAGCGGCTGCTATTGCCTCATTCTTGCTGTCGAACCAGTACAGGACTTCATTCAAACGCACCATCCAGCGTACTTTTCCTGAGCGTTCTGGTATCGGATAGCCGGTTTCCTGATCTATCCACCAGGAAATAAACTCTGCCACCCACGAATCTGCGTCCGGGTTACAGGTTGCCCTTACATACGGAGCAACACCGGAGTCTGTTCTGTTTCGTGACAGCATATAGAAAAACTGATATTCGCTAAAGTGTGTCAGCTCGTCAAATCCAAGCATTGTAATCTGAGAACCCTGCCACCCTTCGCAATCATCATCACTTCCTAAGTGTGCGAAATTGACCGTTGCACCGCTTGAAAAGGTCCAGTGTAGTTTTGGTGTCTTTAACGGATAGGAACCTTTCACTAGGCTATAAACCTTTCTGGAACTATCCCATAAACCACCTGGGGCTGTAACCTGAGTGTAATCTCGTCTGAAAATTACGGCATTAAAATTCTTGTTGTTCTTATGCCTCAACGGTTCAAGCAACAGTCCGAATGTTTTTCCTCCACCTGCCGCACCGCCATAAACACAAATATCCGCAGATGTCGCAAGGAACATTTCCTGTGGACCTTTCTGCGGTGCCAGTACGATTTTACTCATTCAGATCACCGTCCCTTCCATTATCCGGCAAGTAAATCTGAACATCATCGTCACCCTGAGCGTCAATAACCGGATCGGGTCTATCCTGCCAGCGGTCTCTCTGCCGGTTCTTCAACCAGAAGCACTGTGCCGCTACACTTGGCTGGACGTGCTTTGTCGTTTTTTCTACTCTTACTGGTTTTACGCTCCCGTCCGAATTGTACTCAACGATTTTCTTTTCCTCTGTGTACTCATATCCTGTCGCCATCTGATAAAGACTACGGATAACCTTAGCATCAGAAACGCCTTTTCCTTCTGCCAATGCCTTTCCGAATGACTCATGATCTTTAGCCCAGCGGATAATGGTACGAACCGAGACACCCATAGCTTCGGCAATCTCGTCGTTAGTGGCGCCCATAGCAGCCAAAGACCACGCCCAGTTATCGTGGTAGAGGGAGTTGTACTTTGGCTTTGCTGCCATAAATTACCTGCCGCTAAGATAGTCGGCACACAAGTATTCGATAAGCTGCCACTTGTTCTTACTTGTGACGGTACCCTCTTTCTCCGCTTTCTTGATTGCCTGCTGGATAACCTGTGCAGACTCTCCGGGTACCGCATTACTTCCGAACAGCTTTGTGAGATAGGTCCAGTCCTCTTCCTCGTCAAAGCCTGCATCGTCCATTTTCTCGTTGACGCTCTGTATCATCGAATGAATTGCGGCACCCACATTTCTGATGTCCGTAAATTTCTGATACTTGCTGAGTGTTTCGATGAACTGCTTGCACTGCTCGTAGGGGGCAACACCAATAATCTCCGGTGCTGTGGTTTCCAGATTCTTTACCAGCACATCCATATCCTTTACCTGATGCGGAAGGAATGAGAACACCACCGTCTTGAAATCAAACTGAACGGCCGGGGAAAGCATCTTGTCGTACTGTTCCAACGGCTCCTCCAGTATGTCCTTACCGACAAAACTCTCGATCATATCATCTACATCATCAATCATCTTCACGATTTCTCTCAATGTACTATCATCATCAAAACCGGAGATTGCATTGTGAGCCAACTGCTTTGCCGCTATCTTGCTTCTGGAAAGACCACTCACATCTACGATGGCGATAATTTCCTTCATGCCTGCTGCCCTTGCACTCTTTACCCTGTGATGCCCGGAGATAATCTCTATCTTCTCACCCACAAGACAAAAAAGAGGCAGGCTCTCCAACTGCCCTCTGTTCTTGATGTTGGCAGTCAACTGATCCTGCATTTCATTTTTCATTATTCGTGCGTTGATGTCCTGCTCCTTCACCTTATCCAGCGGAACCTTTGCGATGATAAGACCGAAACCCATATCATAAATTACTTCGTAGTTTTTTGTCTGTTCTTCTGCCATTCGCTTTCCCTCCTTAGCCATTCTGCCAATGTCTGCTGTTCTGTTCTTCCTGTTTTCAATTCAGCCTCATATGTCAGCTTATAGCCGTTCTGCTTATCCTCTGCCCTGTTTACGAGCTTCATAATGCCTCGTACCTCTTTGTTTTCCGGGTACTTGGTAAGCATTGCTGTACGCATTTTGACAACCTTTTCTCTGTCGATATTATCCAGCAGGCCGTCTATAAACTCTTTATTCTGTGCCAGCATATAACAAAGGCGACCTAATCTGTATGTCTCATGCGGCACCTTCATCACATACCAGACAAAAACTGAATCGCTCGCCATCTTCGATATGCCGAATACTCCGGCTACATATCCGTCAATTAGCAGGGCTCTGTTCCAGGTAGCTGAGGAACCGACGAAGTTATGCGTCCACAGCACTCTGTAATACTGCGCCTGTGCTGCCTTAATCGGAATGACCTGCACTTTGCTTTCTTCTGTAATCACATAATCTCTCGGCAGCATACTGCAGTCTAACGGTTCCAGCTTACTTTCTGACGGACGCTTAATCTTCTTGCCGTTTGCAAGTGCCGTTGCTTCTTCCTCTCTGTTGGTAGTGATGTAGGCATTGAGATCTGCTCTTGTTCCTGATCTTGCATATATCGTATATCCTACTGCCTCTCCAGGTCTTTTCTCCTGGTAGCATAGGACCAGCGCCTTTGCGTCCATGCACATATCATAGAACTGCTTATGCCCTGTCTCTGGATCAAACAACTCATACTCAGGCTCTTTCCATGTCATTTTGCCCTGCGTATCATAATACTTCTCATAGCCGGAGAAATAAGTCGGCGGATTCGCTATGACGATAGCTTGCGGATCATCGAGGACTTCCTCCAAATGTTTCCACATATCCAGTGGTCTATAACTCATACCGTGCAGCAGGTTCTTTGTGACCTCTATCTGCCGGTTGATGCTTGCGATGTGTTCCTCTCTCCTCTGTCTCAGGTCCACCAAGATATTGTGAAAATACTCGTTGCCTGCGTTCTTTGAAGTTCTGAGGTACAACTGGGCATACAAAGCCGTTGCCGGGTCGAGAAGCTCTTCATCTGAGAAGCCTTGTGCATGAATTTCTAACGGTTCTAAAGACTGCTCTGTGATTGCATAACCAAGTACGGAAGGCATCATAGCCACATCACTTGTCTCTATCTGCTCCGGCTTGAACCCATTCTGCACTGCCAGGTTTGACATAGCAAAGGTTCCGGCGCAAGGCTCAACAAATCTTGTATATCCACTCTTTGCCGCTGTTTCTATCAGCTTCACCAAGAATCTCTGTTCTGATGTTCCAAGACACCCTAAGAACATCGCTCCCGGGTCCATAAAAAATGCCATTGTCCTTCTCTCCTTTCTCTGTTTTTGTGAAATTTATACAAAAAGCCGAGGTGCTTCCCTGGTATCAGCCCCATAATTTTTGATACCCACCTCGGCATATTGCACAAAAAGACACCGGGCCACAAAGAACACCGGTGTACGTTCCCGAAAAACAAATAAGGCACCGTACCCCTTCGGATGCGATGCCGTTGTTTTTGGACCGGAACCCTGCGATGAACAGGAACTCTCTCATGGAATGAAAGCGTGTTGCTTACACCAGTTCCGGATGTATAAAGTTAATTCCCTGCCATACCGAACATACCAAACAAGTCCATTTGCTGGTAGCTGTTATCCGGCTTCTGAGCCTTCTCGGCAGGTTTCTTGTTGTCCTCTTTTGCTTTGGCTGGCTTCTTTACCTTCGGCGGGTTCGGGTCCGGCAATTCCTCGATTACCTCTCCGACCTTTTCGGCCCACCACTGAGCGAAAACTGTTCTGTGACACCAATCCTCCGGTATTCTCACATCTTCATAGCAGAGAAGCACAAGCTCCTTGCCTTCCGCTCTGGCTTTACTATCCAGCCTCATAACCATATCAATGATTCGCTGATCTCCGATGTCTGCCAGTTTGCCATAATATGCAGGAATGAATTTCTCCAACTCCATATTCAGCATATAACCTTTCGGCGCCAACGAATAGCACTGCTCTCTTACCGTATATCCCAGTGGAAACTTCGGTATTCCGATGCTGATTCCTACCGGGTAATACTTGCCGTCCTTCTGCAACTCTTTGTTACTGTATCTGCTTATCCAAATTGCCATTTCGACCACTCCTTGTCTGTTGCTTATATAATAATTATACTTTACAGACGGCTCAAAGTACACTGAAATAGCCTTATTTAATCGTTTGTTTACATTTCTCTGGCTGATTGAGGCAAGCCCTGAGACCCGCCTCTCTCTGCCGTCAGGGAAGAAAAACAACTGGCTATTTTTTAGGGGTGACATTTGGTTTAACGGCTGATACCATATTACCACTGGCTTTTTCTCCTTGCAACCTACTCTTTTTCTCCCTGCGTTTTTTATAGCCACAGGGAGCGTTCAAAATCATATTCCAAGCAAGTAAACAGCCACTATTCCGCAAGCTATCCCTAAGTCCTTGTAGACCGTCTTATCACTTATCTTTTCTACTTCCGCAATCTCCTGTACCGTGTACTGTTTTTCTTTCAGATACATCATGCTAAGCTCTCTATATCTGCGTTGCATTTCCTCGCTTCCGCTCTTTTCGCACTCATTTCGGTACATTTCCGTTGCTTGTTCGATACGATATACGCAGTATCTATCTCTCTGCCTGCGCTTCTCCGTATCTTCGATTGTCCTGTCCGCCTTTCCGGCGATCTCATTCACATTTCCCATGAGGTCCTGAATGAATTTCCATCTCAACTCTATCTGCTCTTCCTCTGTGAACTCTGCTTCTTCCTCCAGGGTGGCTTTAATTCGCCTATACGAGCTGAGCATCTTCTTTGTCTGCTTTACCTTGTCATTATCCTTTGCCCTCTTGCGTTCCTCTTTTCTCTGTTCTTCACGGAACACTCTCAATGCTTCTTTACCGCCAATGGCTGCTATCTCATTGATTTGGTCCTGGGTAAGTACAAATCTCGGTACTTCTTTTCTCTGAACTTCTCTTGTCTTTGCTTCCGTTTCCATTTGCCGCCTCCTTATTGATTTTCTCGCATTTGCGTGCTATAATCTTTCTTAGGTTCGGGTCGTTTCGTAAAGAGGCGGCTCTTTTTTTATTTGCGCCTGGCTTTGCAGGTGGCGAAATGTGATATGTAACCTACTCCTTCTGCAATAGCACGGTCTACTTCATCTGCTGCCACCACTTCTCCGGTCTGCGTTACAATTCTTTCTTTTGCCTTCTTCCCTGCTTCCGGTCTACGGAAACTAATCATCATAGGATCTACCGGCATATTCTTACCTGCCTTTGTCCTTATCCACATAATTCTCTTTCCGCAGTATGCACAAGTTCCAAACGGATTGCTTGACCTCATGGCTCCTTACTCCTCCTTTCTACCTTCCGTGTTCTATATCCATTAACTGCTGTATGCTGACTAACCTGCAGTCCGGCAGCATTATCAATGGCTCTCCTAAAACTACATTCTTTCCTTCAATGTGACTTCGAGGATATGACACTAGCACCGAACATTCCTGAGCCACAATGTATGAAGAATCTAAAATAATCTTTCTCATACGCTTCTGATCGGCTACCGGTGTTTTCTTGCCGTTGATATTTAATTTCTTAAACTCGGCTTCCATAGCGTTCTTCTCTTTCGCTATCCTCTCGTACACATACATGAAATTTCTTGCCACTTTGACGCACCGCCTTTATTTTCTGTTGGGCTTCCTAATCTTCTCTATCTCCGTAATTGATGGAGCATTTACGCATTTCTTCATTCCTTCGTACAACTCTTTTGCACCCTGGTTATTTTTCTCCACTTCATCTGCCAGATGTCGCAGGACCAGTACAACCAGCCCTGCATCTAACTTTGCATACGGAGATATTGCATTGATAACCTTCTCTGAGTAATACTGCAGACCTTTTTCAATTAACTTCATAGCCTCCGGTGTCTTTCCGGCTGCTATCAGCTTATTTCCTCTCTCCACATAACTACTCATTCTGTCCTTGCCAATATCCTTCAATCCCATGCCTTACTCTCCTTCCGGTTCATCTTTCGGATTGTCATAGCTGTAACCATCATCTTCCGGATTCTCTCCGAGTAATTCATCTGTGATATCCTCAAGTCCTTCGCCTACTTCCGGTTCTGAGCTTTCCTCCGATTCTACTTCTCTGAACTCACCATCAATGACATTTTCATCATCAGGTGCAGGCAGTAACGGAGTATTGCCTCCTTCGATAGCCTTCGGACCGTCCGGTTCTTCGTGAACTTCTTTGTTCTCCTGCTCTTTCTGCATAAAGTCGGAATCAAATATAGTCCTCTGCTGGGTATTGGCTATCGGTGTCAGTTTGAATACTCCTGTCTCCTCGTCCATAACCATTTCCATTTCATTGTTGAACGATCCGGACTTTTCATCATTGATTTTTACCGCTGATGTAACCTTATGCTTAAACTGAGGCTTGCTTACCTCTCTGCTTTCGCCCTTAACATCCGGGTCGTAGTTCGGTATGAACTCTTTTACAAGAGTAACATCGATCTTGATCGTCATACTTCCCTCGTTGGTACCCTTCTCTTGCATATTGCCGAGAAGTCTCTGCAGGACAAAGTTCATATCCTGCTTCATATCCTCAAAGGTATCGCTGTCGAAATCTAATTTCTTCTCAAATTCCTTATCCATCTTCGTCCTCCTATTTTGCCTGGCCAAACTCGATGCCATGATTTTTCATATACTGTGTCAAATCTGCAAGCTGCTGTCTGGTACCGACTGCTGCGAACTTAATTCTGAATTTCTTTTCCTCTACTGCCGGCTTCTGTGCGAACGGGTCAACTGCTGCCTGGAATGCCTGTCTCTCTATTCCATCAATGACCTTTCCCATTTCACTCTGAGGCTGTTCTGACACGCTTTCTTCTATTTCCGGAACGCTTTCCTGCTTTTCTGAAACACTTTCTTCATTTTTCGGAACACTCTGCTCTGCAAGATGTTTTTCCGTTTCCTGCCTCTGTCGTTCTTCCTCCGCAGCTCTCTTAGCCTCGGCTTCCTCTTTTCTCTTGCGCTCTGCCTCTGCTCTCTCTGCTTCTTCCTGGGCTTTGCGTTTCTTTTCTGCCTCAAGTTTTTCCTCCAAGTCTGCCAATCGCTTATTTTCTGCCAATGCCTTACTCAGATCCAGTGTCTTAATGTAAACATCTTTAGCGTTCAGCTTATACTTGCTATCCAAACCGTCAATAGTCTTCAGGTCTGTACGGACTCTCTGCACCTTTTCTTTGATTTCCGTCTGAGCCGTCTCCAACTTGTACGTCTTATTGAGGTATCTCGTATCAAACACCTTTTCAAACGGCAATACTTCGACCAAATCTCCGATAACTTCATTGTAGGCATCCAGCAGCTTCTCTTTCTTTTCTTCCTTCTGCCTGTTCTCAAATTCCTTTACCTGCGTGTCGATCAGTAAAATCGGCTCCTGGATAAGCGCCGTTACCTCGTCCAGTTCCTCTTTGAAAGCATCGTAAGGTGCCATTACCAGCTCCTTTACCTTCTTTCTTCTTTCCTCGAACTGCTTTACAAGATTGTTCAGCTCTGCCCTGTCGTCTTTTGCCTGCTTCATATTGTCCTCGGTATATACCACATTCTGATATGCTGCAGTCTTAGCCTTCACAGCCGCCTTCAATTCCTCTTTGTTCCAGCCGATTTTTTGAAGAAAACCATTCTCCGTAGGATTTATGAGCCTGAACTCCATTTTGCTCTCAGCAGGAACTACTTCATTTACCACTTCACCGTCAACCTTTTCCATTGTTGCATTTTCTTCCACGTGCTACCTCCTAAAATATTCCGGGTTCTACTACCCTGATTGTCACATCTACTCTCGGATTCTCTGAGTAGAATTTTCTTACCTGTGCATCCACGACTGCCGAATCATCGTGATAAGCCACCAAATTCAGACTGTCGCAGATTATCTTGCCGATGTTATCCCAGTCCGGCTTCTTTGTCGGACGTATTCTATGCTCCAGCATTTCCTTCCTTTTCTTCTTGCTGACTGATTTCGGAACCTCATAATATGCGATGATTCTCACATCGAGCATCGCTCCGTCCGGGAACATTCTCCCTTTGGCCGCATTTGAATACATCATCCTTACCCAGTTCTCATAACTTGTTGTCTCGTTGGGCGTGTATGTTTTCACATACTGCCCGGCTCTCGAAAACTTCGGTCTCTGCTTCCCGAATGGCTTTCCTGGTACCGAAAATTTAATACTTTTCATAGGCTCTTCCTCGTGCAAATTACTGTCCTCCTTCTGCCGTTGGACCTCCCTGCTCGTTTTCATCTACATACACTTTAAGGTAATAGTCCAACTGCTTTCCTGTCGGTGTCTTTTTTCTCTTGCCCGGACCGACTGTATAGCCGTTCTCATGCAGGATTGCCGTCACCATCTTTCTGTCCTCCAGCTTCTCAATGCTGATTTCTGCCACCTGTTTTAATGCCATATTGTCATTCCTCCATTAAACTTCTCATTTCATCAAATCTTTTTGCTGCTGCCGCTTCTCTCCACGACTTCCCGACCATTCTCTGCGGATAACACATTTCAAATATCCGGTCATAAATTCTCTTGTACCGAATATCCGGTGTTTCCTGCATTTCTCGTAGTGTCATATTCGTTGTGAGGATCAACGGCTTTCCTGATCTGTACCTGCTATCAATTACGTTGTAGACCTTTTCCAGTGCATAGTCTGTATTTCTCTCTGTTCCCAAATCGTCAATAATCAGCAGTTTTGCCGCATTGAGCTTGGCTATGTACTGGCTTTCTTCCATCTGCATACCCTGGAAATCCTGCAAAATCTTAACGAATGAAGTCATAATTACTGTCGTTTTTCTCTGCAGTAACTCATTCGCTATGCAGGCCGCCGTGTAACTTTTGCCGGTTCCGACTTCTCCCCAGAACAACAAGCCCTGGTTCTTTTCGTACATCTGAGAAAAACGCTCCACATACCGCTTCACCAACTCATACACTTTCTGATTGTCCTTTGTTGTCATAAATGTTGAAAAGTTGGCATCCCGAAACTTTGACTCTATGAGGCTGCTCTGTCTCAGGCTCTCAATGTATCGCATTTCCTGTCTGTGCTTTTCTTCCTCTTCTCTCCGTTTCATTTCTTCGGCTCTGCATCTGCAGACGGAAGGAACGATTCTTTCCTGCTTCGGTGCATTTGAGTCTCCGAATAATACTGGGACCATTAGCCTTGATTCTTTCTTTGTCCTGCACTTCCCACAATAGAGAAGCCCATCTTCGCCGTAATAATCTTCGCCCACCTGCTCTGCCCTTGTATCGTCGGGAAACATCTTCTGTACCACACTTCCGATTTCTTCAACTTCGCTCAACTATATCACCTACCTTCTGAACGGATTGCTGTCGTCTGCCAGTTCCGGAGTTTCCTGCGGCTGTTCCTTTGGAAGATAATCAAGAAACGGTGTTGACTCTCCTAAGAAAGTCTTGCCGTGCTTGATGTATTTGTCCTCCGTTCTGTCTCTCCTGCACTGTGCCGCATAATTACGAACCGCCGCAAGCAACTGTTCATGTGAATATCCGTCCTCCAGCCTTGCCTTATATTTCTTATAAGCCTGGGCTTTATCTACCTTTCTCGGATATTCCTGCCATAATTCTTCAAACTCCGATGTATAGTTTCCTATCGCCTTATTTGACTTCATCTCTGCAGGTATCGGTGTTTCAACCAATTCTTCCGGCAATGCCTTCGGTGTACTAGCAGTAGCCAATGCCTCCTTCTCGGCTTTCATGCGATTATAATACTCTCTCTGCCTATCGGCTTCGCTTGATGACTGCCCTATGAAGTTCTGAATATCCATCATGTAGATTGCTCCGTTATCCAGCACTTCTATCAATCCCAGTTTCTTGAATACATCCAGTGCCTTTTCGACTGTTCCCATCTGGTGTCCTGTGAGAGTTGCCAACACCTCCGGAGTGTATGGTATTACATTTCGGAACATCAGCCTCCCTGCATTGCTCAGACTTTTCAAATAGAGTTTCAAAAGGATGTTGCTATATAAATAACCGTCCTTCTGACTCTCCAATATTTTCAACTCGTCGCTGTCGAAAAAGTCCTCTTTTAACTTCAAGTAGTAATACTTTCTATTATCTGCCACTAAACCACCGCCTGTCGTATCAAATGCCTGCAGTCAAATCCGTAATCGAGATCGGACGTGTCAGCACCCTATTATGTCTGCAACAGTCGCAAAGTTCGCATCTGTCCGGATCAGCTTCGCCATTCTTCACTCTCAGGATTCTCGGCATACTGGCCTCAACCATATGCAACGCTTCCTGCAGGTAATTGTCTGTCACATGGACAATCTGAATGTCCGGTTCTTTTTCCTTTGTCGCTCCCGCAATATAAAAAGGCAGCTTCTTTCCGGTATTCTGTCGCACAATTTCCTGGTAGATTGCACCCTGAATGTCATAGCCCCAATAACGGACAAAATCGAGATAACCAATATCTTTTACCCATTTCAAGTCCGTAATAGATGCCATTACCTTCAAATCTACGATCGCCACATTCGGAATATAGCTGTCCATCTTAATCTTCCACTTCGCTCCAAATAACTCGCCTGTCATAATTACCTGCTTCTGGCCGCCCATGTACTTCATAAAATACTCGTCACGCTCAATTCTTGCGATAATCTGTTCCGCCTGCTTATATGCCGCTTTCAGTTCACCTTTCTGTGTAAACAAATCCGGGTTCTCTGCCTTGAACTGTTCCAGTGTTCCTTCAAAGTACGAGTCCACATAACTTCCAACCATCAAAGCGGTGCTTTTTTCATCTTCCCATCTGCCCTCCAGCTTCTCTAATGCTGAATACTCGCACGCCATTCTGCCGTATGTGCCGTTAAAATCCTTAAACTGGGAAACGCTCATGTATTCCCTATTTGCCTCCTGGCTATAATAATTCCCATTTGTCAGTTGCATTTCTTCTTCCTCCTACGCTTCCTCTAAAGTCAAGCCGTCAATTTCCTGCGGTTCCGGTTCATTCTGTGGTAACTGAAACGGATCTTCTGCCGGTATCATATCCGGCTGGTTGTCACCGTAACTTCCTTCGCCGTCCTCGTCGTAAACCTTCTGATCGTCTTGGATTGCTCTCTGCATATCTACGGACAAAATACCCCACTTGCTGAGAAGCAACTTAATAACCGTCTTTAATGCCATAGCCTCAAAATCTGTCGTCCACTTACTCGACTTTTTGTTGTTGTTCAGATCGTAACGGTAAGCCTGAGAATACTTCTTTGCGTGATTGTCTACCGCCGATTTCGTCATAAAAAGTTCCTGGCTAAAACCAGTCTTTAATCTGAACCAGGCATAATAGCCTACAACTTTTTCATACTCGCCATTCATTCTCTGTGTGCAGGAATTGAAGTCTCTTGTAAATTCCACCTCTCCGGTAATCGGATTGTATGACACAAGCTCGTCCTCATATACAACTGCATAATTCATTTTTTCATAATATCCCGATCTGATTGCAAGCTGGATAAAGCCCTTATACATCATCTGAAACTGTGCTTTCGGTACCTTGATCCACTCTCTTCTCTGCTGATCGTAGACACTTTCATTGTATGGTACGATCGCCGCAAATCCTAAATTACTGTCAATAGGCAAGTCGTAGGTGGCTGCCACAAAAGCCGCACCAATAATTGAATTTGCCGGACACTTTTTAAGCTGTGAACTTCCCGATACCGCATTTGTGATAGATGCCATAAACTGCGGTGCCTTATGTCCGAGAACTTCTGTAAACTTCTCTTTGATATTGTCCTGTGAAAGCATAGCCTTTACCTGGTTTACTACCGGTACCGGTTTCTGCTCTGTCGGCTGTATCTGTGTATTCTGTTCTGCCATTCTGTCATTCCTCCTTTTCTGCCGTGGAGAATGTTTCTCCTATCAGCTCCATAAATTCTTTCGCCGTCATATCTTCTATACATTCCTCGCAAATGTAACCTTCCGAACTGTCAAAATATTTGTCTCCGTCCATTATTCCGTAGCCACATCTGCTACACTCATACACCGGTTTAGGCTCCGGAGCATTTGGACATCTGCTTACGCATGGGCTGCTCCCACACATTGCACACATATAACTCCCTCCTTCTCCATCTGTCTGAGTATTGTTGTTGCATTTACTGCCCTTCTGAACAAATAATTTTTCAATTCATCCGGCAATAATAATTTCATATAATCGTCTTTCTGCCCGGTCAACGCTATCTTTCGCTTGCAGAGGTTGATTACTCCGTCCGCCTCTTCATCGCTTATATCGCATACCGTTTCTCTGAACTCTTGAACGATTCTGTCTACTTCTTCCTGAGCCATCCAATTCCTCCATTCCAAATTCAAACAATTCAGTCACAACCGCAATAACATTTCTTACAGTTTCCACTCCAAGCAGAACTAATGGCAATGTAAAATATTCTCCACCATAGGACCAATACCCTCTCCATTCGTATGCTGCCTGTACTGCTTTAACCGTCAGAAGCAGTCCTGCGATTATCCATATCCAATTTCTTGAAATATATCTTCTTAACTTCCTCACCGTTCTTACTCCTTGTCTGTGTAAAAGTAATGATTTCCATGCTTGAAAAGGAAACTCAGGTTTTTTCTATGCCAGTCCGATGCACTTACGCTTTCAAAATACAATGCTCCGTGGCTTTCGTCCCATCCTTCTACCTGCACTAGCTCTAAAGCCCTGTAACAGTCCTCGTCAGGTTCTACTTTGTCAAATCTTCCATTGGCAACCGGGCTGAACTGTCTTTCCTGGTAAATCACTTCACTTATTGAGTCTGGAAATTCATCGCTCCATACCCTATTGAGTACAACCAGTATCACAAGCGCCTTGCCCTCTGTATCTTCTCCTTCGGCTTCTGCCATTGCTATCTTCGCAAGCAGGTACGCATCATCTGCATCCCAGTCCATACTGCCTATCAGACTTTCGTAGCTCTCTCTTTCCGGAGATTGTGTCTGTGCCTTCTCTAATGATTCTATTTCTGCCTCGATCTCTATCTCGCTGCTTTCTGTTGTCGTAACCGGCAACATCGTACAACTTGCTTCTGTTCTTTCTGCTGCTTTATGCACCTGCTGGATGCCGGAAAAAGTAACCGCCGTTGCTCCACATATTGCCAGAACCTTTATCCCGAACTTTATGTTTCGCATTGTTCTCTTTCTCAACTTATCTCCTTTCCACAGCACCATTCTTATTTGCCTTTCAGATACTTCTCACCGACAATTTTCAGTTCGCTTATTACCTCAGCCACGCCTTCAAGTCTTTTTAAGATTTCCCTCATTGTCGGGATTTCATCGTCCGAGATTACTCCGTCCTCTGTAATGTCTATCAGATTGTGTTTCAATTCTCGGAGATTATCTTCGTCAAAGTCTCTGAGCAGCCTCAGTGCTATTCCTTGAATATTCTTTTCTTCTGTTGCAAGTGGTAAATATCCGTGTATCGGACACTCAAACTTGCAATACCTTGTCAGTAATGCCGGATCGTTGTATAGTTCAGCCATTAAAACCACCTTGTCAACCGGTATTACTTTCGTATTCCCAAGCTCATAGTCAGCCAGCGTTGAAACCGAAACCCCTAATTTTTCTGCAGCGCCTTCTCTGCTATATAGAGCGTCGTTGTATTCTGCAGCCTTTTTTCTCGCTTGGAAATACACATTTGCATTAGCCTTTATAGGGTCTCTTCCCATTTTCTGTTACCTACCTTTTCGATATAATTTAACTATCACAAGTAACCGCCGGTATGCTGATACCCAACAGATCATTGACTGATGTAACAATCTCTGGGTTCATCATCTTTCCATTGATTACCAGGGAAAGCCGGTCTCTCGTAACTCCCACATTCTCTGCCAGTTTGTTCACGCTCATGCCGTGTTTGACAAGTGCGATTTTTACTTCCTGGCACCATTCGTCAGAGGGTGTGTCTGTTCTCTCCGGCATACCGTCTATACCCAGTGTTTCGTTGATTTTGTCAACGATTACTTTGCAGGTGGTTTTTGAGTATCTGCCGTTGATTACCTGTGAAACTGTCGCAACGCTGTACCCGATAGTCTCAGCAAGCTGCTTGATAGTCATATCCTGATCGATAACAGCTTTCTTGACATCTTTACTCCACTGTGACGACTTCGTAGCCATTTGCGTATCACTCCTTTCTCGTATTTGAGGAATATTTAGTTTACTTTTGCGTGTTTGCGTGCTATAATGTAAGTAAATCTGTTTACAAACTCGCAGCGGTAATTTGAAATACTTTCTTCTCAGCTCGCAACTTTGAATATTTTGTATTTCATATACTTATTATACCACGCAACTGCGTGTTTGTAAATAGTTTTTCTCTCAAATGCGAACTATTTTACATATTTTTTAGGAGGTTTTCACTCATGGAAATCATTGAAAGAATCTATCAATTACTGGACGACAAGGGAAAGCGTGCGTATGAACTTTGCGATGTTCTTAATATCCGTACTTCCACCATATCAACCTGGAAGTCTCGTGTCAGCGATCCGCCGGCAAAATATATGAAAACAATCGCCGACTTCTTTGGTGTCTCTCTGGACTATCTCCTTACCGGAAATGAAGCTCCAGTACGCAAGACCACCACTGCAGAAGAGGACGAACTCTTAGAATTATTCCGTTCTCTTCCACAAAACAAACAGTATGAATTTATCGGGGAACTCAAAGGCTTCCTGAAGGCTTATACTGCCTCTCAGAAATATCTTGACGAGGAAAAAAGATTATCAGTTTAGAATGGTACCGCCGGTTTGGACGGTACTAAGACAGGAGGATGCCGTGGCAAACAAATACTTTCGACTTGCCCGGACTGAGGAAAAGGCAGGGTGCGACTGTGCTGCCCTGCTGTTTTATTTATCCTCATTCTGTGACAGTCTAAATTCCGGTATAGATAAATACCCTTACGGTACTGTCGCCAAGATCAGACGGCTGCAATTAGCCCTATCTATTCCGGATCATCAACTTTTAGATATGGTGCGTTCATATGGTCCTCTTACTGACCTGGAATGCAAGTATCTATTGTATTTTTCTATTTACGGATATGTTGCCGGTATCAATGCCGTATTAACCGGCTCAGGCAACTAAGAAACGGAGGAACTATGGAACTACTAACAGGAAAAGAGGAATTTACCCTGCATGGTGCAAGTATCGGTATTTCTGTACTCGATTACTGGGCCTGGTCTTGCTCAGACCTTTACGACAATACCATGCGTGGCGTAATGGCAGAATTTCTCGTATATTCATCAATAGGTTTTACCCCCCCCCTCGCAAATGCGTACAAACTGGCTGCCCTATGATGTAACCAGTCCGTCAGGGCGCAGGATTGAAGTAAAATCTGCCGCTTACATTCAGTCCTGGACTCCGGAAGATGTCTACTCTAAGATTAACTTCGACATTGGAAAGAAGCTCGCCTGGGATGGTGCTACCTGCGCCTCTGAGGCAAAACGAAACTGTGATTTGTATGTGTTCTGTGTCTTTACCGCTCTTACACGGGATGTTTCTATGCTGAATCTCGACTACTGGGATTTTTATGTGCTGCCTACATCTGTTTTGAACGAAAAAGTACCGGATCAGAAGCATATCGCTCTTTCATCTATGCTCAAACTTGGACCTATAAAGACTGACTTTGCCGGACTCGGCTCAGTCATTGAAACTATCGAACTGTAAAGGAAGTGATGCTATGAAACTGCCTAACGGCTACGGCAGCGTTACGAAATTATCCGGAAATCGCCGCAAGCCTTACCTGGCTCGTGTCACTCTCGGATGGATTACTGACGAACAGACCGGAAAAACAACTCAGAACCGTGTGCCACTCGGTACATACCGAACAAAGAAGGAAGCTCTGCAGGCTTTGGCTGAATATGGCGCACACCCTTACGACATTCAGAACAACAACCTTACTTTGGCCGAGCTTTACGAAAAATGGACTGCAGAATACTTTCCCACCCTTGAAAGTGAATCTTCTTCCAGAACCATTACATCTGCTTGGAAATACTGCCACGCTCTTTACTCTATGCGTGTCAAAGACCTTCGGGCTAGACATATTAAGGGAATTATGGAAGATGGCTACATCATTTCTGATCGTGGAAAAAATACAGGTGCTAAAGTTCCTGCTTCACCCGGAACAAAGGCGAGAATCAAATCAATGTTTAACCTTATGCTGGACTATGCCCTGGAGTATGAACTCGTTGACAAAAATTATGCCCGAACCTTCGACCTCTCAAACGACATCATCAAAGAAAAGGAAGCTGCTACCAGAGGTCACATAAACTTCAACGATAACGAAATGCAGGCTCTTTGGGATAACCTCGGCAAAATCCGGTTCGTGGACTGGATTCTCATTCAGTGCTACATGGGCTGGAGACCGCAGGAACTCGCTATAATCAGACTGGAAGATGTGGACCTTGACAACTGGTGTATTACCGGCGGTATGAAAACGGATGCCGGACGCTTCCGCACCGTTCCTATTCACACCCGAATCCGTGACCTCGTAAAACAGAATTACGACAAGGCACTGGAGCTTGGCAGCGACCGCCTCTTTAATGATCCGGAAGCCGTCAAAGGCGGTATGAAGATAACCTACGACAAATATGCCGGGCGCTTTGCTAAAGTTGTCGATATTCTGAAACTCCGTGAGGACCACAGACCGCACGATCCCCGAACCACTTTCATCACTATGGCAAAGAAAGCCCAGGTTGATGAATATGTAATCAAACGCCTTGCCGGTCACAAGATCACGGACGTAACCGAAGCCGTCTATACGAAGCGTGACATTGAATGGCTCAGGACCGAGCTGGAAAAGATGCCGTAGCCCTCGTGGTTGCGGCTTTTCTTATGCTCTCCGCACCTTAAAAATCTGTTACCTTTACCGTGTTACCTACTTGTTACCTACCGGTTGTCTACCTTCCAAATTTTGAGGCATTTCAGCACGTCTTGCACCGCTTTTCCATTTTCTGATTTTGAACATCAAAAAAGTACCGTAGTCCTTGAAACTACGGTACTTTCAGTGTTCATTGATATTTTGTTTTGATAAAGTATTTTAGAACTTACCAGCCTCGGCTGCTTCTTCAATAGAAACTGCAACTGCAACAGTCATACCAACCATAGGGTTGTTACCTGCACCAATCAAGCCCATCATTTCTACGTGAGCCGGAACGGAGGAGGAACCTGCAAACTGTGCGTCGGAGTGCATACGGCCGAGAGTATCGGTCATACCATAGGAAGCAGGACCTGCTGCCATGTTATCCGGATGAAGTGTTCTTCCTGTACCACCACCGGATGCTACGGAGAAGTACTTCTTACCCTGCTCGATACATTCCTTCTTGTAAGTACCTGCTACCGGATGCTGGAATCTGGTAGGGTTAGTGGAGTTACCAGTGATGGAAACATCAACACCTTCCTTATGCATGATGGCAACACCTTCGCAAACATCATTGGAACCATAGCAGTTAACTTCTGCACGAAGACCTGTGGAGTAAGGCTTACGGAATACTTCCTTAACCTCATTTGTATATGGGTTGTACTCTGTTTCAACATATGTGAAACCATTGATTCTTGCAATAATCTGGGCAGCATCCTTACCAAGACCATTTAAGATAACTCTTAACTTCTTGGAACGAACCTTGTTTGCCTTTTCAGCAATACCGATAGCACCTTCTGCTGCTGCGAAAGATTCGTGACCTGCTAAGAAGCAGAAACACTCTGTCTCTTCTTCCAGAAGCATCTTACCAAGGTTACCATGACCAAGACCTACCTTACGTGTGTCTGCAACGGAACCTGGAATACAGAAAGCCTGGAGACCTTCACCGATAGCTGCTGCTGCATCTGCTGCTCTTCTGCAATCCTTCTTGATAGCGATAGCTGCACCTACAATGTATGCCCAACAAGCGTTTTCAAAGCAGATTGGCTGGATGCCCTTAATCTGATTGTAAACATCAAGACCTGCATCCTTTGTAATCTTCTCAGCTTCTTCAAGAGAAGCGATACCATAGCTGTTTAATACCGCATTGATTTTGTCAATACGTCTTTCATAAGACTCAAATAAAGCCATTATAGTTTCCTCCTCTTAATTAGATTTCCTTATCTGTTCTTGGGTCAATGATCTTAACTGCATCAGCCACACGACCATACTGGCCACATGCCTTTTCATATGCTGTGTTAGGGTCATCACCCTTCTTGATGAAGTCTGTCATCTTACCAAGGCTAACGAACTTGTAACCGATAATCTGGTCTTCCGCATCCAGAGCAATACCTGTTACATAACCTTCTGCCATTTCAAGGTAACGAGGCCCCTTCTTTAATGTACCATACATGGTACCAACCTGGCTTCTTAAGCCCTTACCTAAGTCTTCCAGACCTGCACCTACAGGCAGACCATTTTCAGAGAAAGCACTCTGTGTTCTACCATAAACAATCTGTAAGAACAGCTCTCTCATAGCGGTGTTGATAGCATCACAAACAAGGTCTGTATTTAATGCTTCTAAAACAGTAAGACCTGGAAGAATTTCTGCTGCCATGGCTGCAGAGTGTGTCATACCAGAGCAGCCGATTGTCTCAACTAATGCTTCCTGGATGATACCATCCTTAACGTTAAGTGTCAGCTTGCAGGCACCCTGCTGAGGTGCGCACCAGCCGATACCATGGGTCAGACCGGAAATATCTTTTACTTCTTTTGATTTCACCCACTTTGCTTCTTCTGGAATCGGGGCTGCACCGTGATGTACACCCTGAGCAACTGGGCACATTTCTTCTACTTCATGAGAATAGATGATCATGTTTGGAACTCCTTTCAATCCATCTTATGGTTTTTAAAACAGAAGCCTGTCTTTGTCAGCAAATTAACAAACCTGCAAAACGACATTTTTCTGCACTGTACCTATTTTCGCACAAAAAACTCATTTCGTCTATACCTTTTTGAGAAAAATTTTCTGCTTTTTTTATTTTTCCGGATTTCCGTCCGGAAGGCATCAGATTTTATTCCGGAGACGCTCTTTCTTTTGTCCCAGTTTTTTTATCGAATGCTTTCGAATACCTTTTACGACCAACACAACAATCAGCACAAGAAGTAAAAGAATCACCAGTATAACGGCAAGAATCATAAAGAAAAATTTATTCGGCTCCTTTACGAGGTCTCCCAGCTTTTTACCGTTTTCAACTTCTTTTCTTCCTTCCGTTGCGGCATATCGTTCATCCACCTCCGGAACGCCATCTGCGTCCGTATCCGTAAAAGAAGACATATAGCCGGCAATAGCCTCCCATGCCTTTATTTCGCGTCCCTCGGTATACATAATCGCATCCGAAAAGTTTTCGATTGGCTCTCCCTGTGCATTTTTTGGCACAATAGAAAGCAAGCCGTAGGAAAGATCCGTTACCGAACCAAGAATTTTTAAACTGTAAAGGTCAGTTACAACACGATAAAGTCTGTCCTTTTCAATTTCTGTACGCTCTCCTGAAAGCGATGCCAGGTGAATATCAAATGACTTATTTAAAATCATACGATTTGGATTAAAACTCCACTGGAGTCCGGAGGTATACAGTCTTGCATAAGACATCAGTGGAGAAATGGAAGCATCAATTTCAGCCACAAGCTTCAGCTCCTCCCCGGTCAGATATGCCGTTATCAACGGATACCCGGCCAGACCATCTTCCCCAACACCCAAGGAAAATGAATTAAATACATCCTCTACCGTAATATTTCCAACCGCATAGGTTTCACGCACCAGTCCTGCCGGAACAACAGCAGCATCCACCGGTATGCCATCCCAATCCGGAAGACTTTCCACATAATAGCGATAAGCATCCGACATGATATTTCCAAGATTTCGTTCTTCATGCATCGTACCAAGTGTACTGGAATCCACAAATTCCACTGTATTTTCTGCCAGCACCTGTTTACGCTCATAACCGTACTTGGAAAGATAATTGACATCTATCTGTGCCAGATATCCATCAATTTTATTCTGTGTTTCTTCCTCCTGCAAAATATCGGTTGTAATCGGAAGAAGTTCATAATCGGTCAGCTTCCATGTACCGTCCGTCTGCTGTGAAAGAGACATGGAACCAAGATTTTTTCCGTATTCACCCGCAGAAGCGATGTAAGTCGTACCATGAACAATCGGTTCTGTCAATGTGGTATGTGTATGTCCGCTAATAATCACATCTATCTCCGGTACATTTTTTGCAAGAATTTCATCCTCGGATTTAGCCTCATCCTCCAATGTACCACTATGAGACAGACAAATAATAATATCTGCCTCCTCATTTGCCTGGATTTTTGCAACCGTTTCCTTTGCCGCTTCTATCGTATTTTTAAACACAAGCTCTGAAAATGGTGCACAAGCCTGTGCGTCATAGCCAAAAATCGCCATAATGGCTACTGACACATTTCCCTTTTTCACTATCAGGTATTCTTTGCTGCCATACTCTTCCAATGCATCCAGCAGGGCATTTCTTGCATCACTCTGCGGCTGTGCTTTGGTTGCTTCCAGGTCAAGGTTTGAAATAATCAGTGCCGGAACCTTATCCCCGCTTTTCTTTGCTGCCAACAGGGAATTTGCCAGTCCGTCCGGTCCATAGTCAAATTCATGATTGCCAATGGTCGTTGCTTCAATGCCAAGTATGCCAAGCGTCCGAAGTTCCGCGGCATCTGTTTCGAAAATAGACTGTACCACCGTTCCCATGGAAAAATCACCGGCATCCAAAAACAACGTGTCCGGATTTTTTGCAAACTGATGTTTTGCCAGTGTCATCATACGGGATAAACCACCCACCTGTACCGTTTTTCCGTCTTCCTTCGTGGTAAAAGTGTTCAGATGAGAATGCATGTCATGAATGAACAGTAAATCCAGTTTTTTGGGTTCTTCCTCTGCCTGTACTGCTTTTGGAAGCACCAATGCCAGCACAGCCACTGCTGCTAAAACCGCAGCAATCAGTTTCTTTTTTAATTTCATCATATCCTCCATTCCGAGAACGTTCTTTCTTCTTGAAATGCTCTATTTTAAATAAACACAGAATAGGAGCGGACGTTCCGTGACGTTCTCTGCACAGGTAATCCGCAATATGTTCCTGTAATAAACCGTGTCAGCGACACGATATGCTCCACAGGATGCACCTGCAATTCTTGTCTTTAATTTTCTGCTTTTTAACTGCACCTTGTCAGACAGCCGCCGGTTCCAGCTGCTTCATCTGTTTTTTATAGGCATACACAAAGTAAATAATTTCTGCCACTGCGGTCAGGCTTCAGGAACATACATACAAAAGATATAAAGACGGAATGGTCTTAAAATACTCAAATATTGTATATACCCAGATTAAACGGAACACACAGGAACCCATAATGACGATAAACGTCGGAGGAATACTCTTTCCAAGTCCTCGAGAGGCGGCAATCGTGCAGTCCATAAATGCAGAAACCAGATAAGAAAATCCCATAATCCCCAGCCGCTGCATTCCTGCTTCAATGACCGCAGCATCCGGAGTAAACAAAGATAAAAACTGTCGGCCGAACAACAGCAGCACAAGGCTCATTATCACACTGATGCCATCCATCCGGCAGACAATGACAAAAAACAAATTCAGTACAACATTGACACCGCCCACAATGGACAGATACAACAGCGGCCGTCTGGTATCTCCGGCAGCCGAAAGTATGGCATTACCAAAGTTATAAATTGCCAGTGCCGGCATTCCAAGGAAATAAATTTTCATGTAAAGAACAGCTCCGTCAAGCAATTCCTCCTTGGTATTCAGTGCCACCAGAATTGTTGTGGATCCTACCGAGCCGAGCGAATTTGAGCCTGCAAACTTGCCCTACTACCGCAATGTCTGCCATGTTAAAAAGCACGTGCAGCAAATTCGAACATACCAGCGGAATACTAAACCACAGTATCTGCTTTCCAAGTGGTTCCTTGGTAAAATCCTGTTCAAATTTTTTCATACTATTCCCCATTCCGGAGGCTTTTCTATAATTTCACCAGCCATCGTCCTTTTTCAGCTCCTTTTTCGGCTCCTTCTTGGGACTTTTTTGAGATTTTTCCACCTCTATGTCATAAAAACCCTCATGCACGAACAGCCTCGTAATAAAATAGATTCTGTCTTCATCAGTTTCAAATTCAGGTGCTGGAGAACCATTTGCTTCCAGAACATTTAAAATCTTCTTAAAGCCAGTGTTTCGACCCTCAGTTAATTGTAATTCCTTTAAAAAATCACCTATACGGCGGTTCCTATAACGACGATTAGACACACGATAACTTTTTAATCCCTCCATGGAAACAGAACAATCCGGCCCTGGAAAACTTACAATTTCGATACGGTCTTTTTCTATCCGCACCTCTATCGGCTCTCTTTCATCATAAGCTCGATGATACACTGCATTAGACAGTGCTTCCCTCAATCGCTGATATTTATCTTCCTTTCATACTTTAGAATGATAGTTTCTTACGGTGCAGGTATATATGGGGCTCCTTATTGTCCCTATCGTTTTCGCTGCTTCACATATTCTCTATATTCGTCTCTTATCAGCGAGTAAGAAATCAGATTAACAACTAGCTCTACGATTTCTGCATTTTCCAAGTTCCATAATCTATCATTCGTTACAGTTCCCAAGTAGAACTTACTGCCACGAATAATCTTAGGATATCTAGCTGCCACAAACATTCGTAGTTCGTCAATCTTCCCACTACCAAGATTTCCTACTGCGATTTTACCATGATGAAGAAAATCAATTTTATTTCCACTTACAAAAACATTATCTTCTACCACTAACTGTAATGCGTGATGTGTTTCCTTTTCATTATCGTGGGCTACCACTATGCACGTCTTTACCTCATTCGGCTTCGTGCTCTTCCAATACGTTGTGATACCTATGGAATAGAATTCTGTGCTTCCGTCCACCTCTACAAGAAAGGAACGATAAGGACCATAAAAACTTCCTCCAGATGCGTTCCCGTAACTTAACATTCGTACTCCGTAATCTTCAATCAATCGAAATAGTCCATAATCTCCACTTTTCATACGAACTCTGGTATCTAATAAACATTCCAAGAAATTGAATGCCGGAACTGCCAGCTCCATCGGTGTGAGCTTACTAATTTCATAACCATACTCATCCGCTTCATAACTCTTAAACTCATTCGTCAAATGTGTCTTAAGAGTCTCAAAAGGAATACGCTCTGGCAATGTTCCGATATCCCACTCTGTGTATTCCCCGGCAATCATTTCTTCATACGTTGGAAAATCTTCTATCGGGATGTACTTATCTGATTCATACTTGAAACACTTTTGCTCCACACCATTGTTACACATTACATAAGTTGCTCCTATCAAGTCTGCATAATCCACCATCTGATAATATGTTTTTTCATCCAAATAGACATCTGGAGCCTTGCACTCAATCACCGCAAGTGGGTATATGTCCCCCTTATCATCCACCGCATGTATTACAATATCTGCTCTTCTTTTCGACTTTATCCCATAATGAGATAAATGCTGCTCGACACTAATCATCCCAGCCGGAACATTAAGCTCATTGATAAGATATGAAATTGCCATTTGTCTCACTGTTTCTTCCGGTGTAATAAATATCAATTTCTGACGGATTGGGTCAAGATAACATTGTTTACCATTTCGCCAATAAATGGGTGGTAATTCATATTTACAAATATCAACTGCTGTTTCACCTTCGTACATTACGAAAATTCCTCCACAATCTTTTCTAACTGAGCTGCTATTTCGGAAAATGGCATAGATAAATCTAAGGAATCAACTGAAATTTTATTTCCATCCATCATAAACTGATTTTTCGGTTAAAATTCCTCGTCAGTCTTCGCATATAACAGCATTCCACAAACGGAACCATCATGATTCACATCCATGTTCTTAACATATGTAAATAATTGATAGAGGTTTGCATTTCGAAAAGTCTGTACATCAAAGTTTGTTGACCTTTCACATAATCGTCATATACCAGCGTATGAGTCTCACAATATCGTGGATCAGTTGGATTCACTCAAGCATATCCATATTTTCCACTTTCTATCGATATTAAAGCCTTATCCTTATTATACCATGGCTTTGCCATGCTATGCTCCGTAAGATGCGCACGATTTGATTATGAATTCTGTCCTCGCACTGCTCGGACGCAAATCGGTGCCGGTATAATATCCTGCGGATATTATACCATGTGAGCTGTAATCTTTGGTTTGACATTTAATTCTCTCCTCGTTGTCAGATTTTCATTTCTATCATACATTCCCTATAAAGTATATCACAACATTGTTTAAAAATCGATAATTTCTTTGCAATCATTGACAAAAACAAACAAAATATTTTTCTTGACATTTTGTTTGTTTTGTATTATCGTAAGTAATACAAATAACACATTAAAATTTAATAAGGAGGATACGCATGCTGTTAAAACTCGACTTTGCCATAGACACTCCCATCTATCAGCAGATTCGTAACCAGATTGTCCTTGGCATTGCCAATGGAAGCTTTCAGCCAGGGGAAAAGCTGCCGCCCATCCGCACTCTGGCAGCTGAAACCGGTGTCAACACCATGACAGTCAACAAGGCATACCAGCTGTTAAAGCAGGAAGGTTATTTAATTACCGACCGTCGGCTTGGTGCCATGATCAATCCGGAACGCACACCACAAAAGCAGCCACCGCTTTCTGACCACGCTGCCTTAAATCTTCTGCTTTCGGAGTTTTTTATGGATGGAATCAAAAAACAAGAAGTGTTAGAAGCCTGTAGTCAGATTTATGATACACTGGAAGCAACCAGAAAAGGAGGAAACATATGAGTGTTACTACAATGAATCTGTTTTTAGCCATTTGCTTTATTCCTGTTTTGTTCCTTATGTATTTTACGATTTTAAATGAAAGAAAACCAAAAAACAACCCGATTCTGTCTACCACTCTGCCAAAGGAAGCCTGGAACGACCCACGGGTGCTTTCCATTACCGGACGCTTTACCAGACAGCTCACGATTCTCTGTCTGGTTCTTCTGCTTGCCTACCTTCCGGCACTATTTATGTCCTATATTTCCATTATCCTGACATATACTCTGCTCTGGCTGGATGCCATCATCGTCTTTCCGTCCATTATTTATGCCAGAAGCGTCAAGCAACTGCGCGAATTAAAAAAAGCTAACTGGTATCATCCGGAGCTTGTCAAAGTACAGGTAGCAGACACATCACTTGCCTCTGTTTTTGAGGAAAAACAAAACTCCTATACCTTTGTCCATTTTCTTCTGCCACTGCTGGTCAGCCTGATTCCCCTGCTCTATCCGATCGTAGTTCCGCAAAAGGAGGGGATCGTAAACTCTGGGGATATTTTTTCCGGCAGCAGTGGTTCCTTACTGATCATAGTACTGTGCAACGCCGTTTCTGTGCTGCTGATGTACTTCTGCTACCGGATGCTGCGCAAAAAAGAGGATCGTGTCAACAGCGACATCACTTTATCCGCTGTCCTCACACGCATTCGTCGCTATTACTGGGGAAAATGCTGGCTGTATCTTGCCTGGTTTTTAAGTGGTTTCAGTTTCAGTGTCCTTTTACTGTACTGCTCAGAAACTGCTTTTATAGTTGCCCTAGGACTCTTGACACTTGTGATTTTTATCATCGTGGTCGTCATGGAATTTAAAATCCGCTCCGAACAGCAACGCTTGAACAAAGAACAGCCCACCGAAATTTTGATGGACGAGGATGATTACTGGCCTTACGGGCTCATGTATTACAACAAAAACGATTCCAGTCTGTTGGTAAATTCCCGCATTGGACTTGGTTCCACAACCAATTCCGCCCATCCGGTCGGTATCGCACTGAACATTTTCACCCTTGTTCTCCTGTTAGTACTTCCATTTACCGGAGCATTTCTTGTTAAGGAAGAATTTACCGAGCCAACCGTTATATTAACAGATTTCACCCTGGAAGCGCAACATCTCCGCACCGAATATAGTATCCCGTTAGAAACCATTTCCTCACTGGCACTACTAAATGAACTGCCTGCACTTTCCAAAACCTGGGGCAGCAATTATCCACACCTGTATAAAGGAAAATTTACCTTATCAGAAAGCCGCCAGAGCAGTCTTCTCCGTCTGGATCCATACGATACCCTCTTTTTAATGGTACAGACTACAGATGCAAAAACCTATCTGTTCAGTATGGAGGATACCGAAGAGCTGGAACACATTTATCACCTGCTGCTCTCCGACTTATCCAGATAAACTCGATGTAGCAACAGGGTACAGAACTTCTTTCATAAAAGCTCTGTACCCTGTTGTTATAATTCATTCCCCATAAATCATAGCAGCCCAATTCGACACACGAAAATAAATTTCTCTGCTCTTGCATCGATTGACACATTATTTATAATTTTTTGCAGATTCCATAAACAAACTGGTCAGAAAATTCTGGTTATTCAAACCCTTCACACCATTGGTCATGCGGGTTACAAAGCCTTCCAGCTTCTGCATATATTCCTCCGAGGTAATCGTGCCTTCTGCCACATAAGTCAGCCCCTTTTCCCAGCTTGCCGTCAATTCAGCGTTCAGGAGGGATTTAATGGAACACGCCACTACATCATAAATTACTTCACCAAGCAAAGTCGGCGTAATAATCTGCGTTTTTTTATTCAAATCCAGATAAGCTATTTTTATCAGCTTATTTAATATTTCTGCTCTGGTGGCACTGGTTCCGATGCCGCTTCCCTTAATTTGAGCACGAAGTTCTTCATCCTCAATCAGCTGACCTGCATTTTCCATTGCAAGAATCAACGAACCGGAATTGTACCGTTTTGGTGGAGAAGTTTCTCCCTCCTTTATGTTAAATTCCTTTACCGGAAGCTCCATTCCCTTTTTCATATTTTGGAATAAAGAAAGCATATCTGCACCAAATTCCTGTTCTTCTTCCGCAAATTCCTTGTATTGCTGTGCTCCCCTGTCTTCCGCATTTCCTGCTTCCTGAGCGTTTTTTTCCGCACCGAATTTTCCGTCCTGTTTCTTTTTTGCCGGATTTCCTGCCACTTTAAAATATCCCTCTTCCAGCAGCACTTTAAAATTGGCAAAAAAATGTTCCTCCCCAATCAGAAGTTCAACCGCCACTTTCTGATATACTGCAGGCGGATAAAAAATACTTAAAAAGCGTCGGCAGATTAATTGATATACCTTTCCGGCAATAGCAGATACCGAATTTAAGGCGGCCAGCCCTTGACCTGTCGGAATAATCGCATAATGATCCGTAATCTGCTTGTCATTCACATATCTGGTTTTGGCAAGCCCCTGATAGCTTTTTTTCTCCAGAATTTCCGAAGCAAAACTTCCTACCGGAGCATAATTTCTAAGTCCTGCGATGTTTTTTTCAATCACTTTCGCAACAGCAGAGGAAAGCACTCTGGCATCCGTTCTTGGATACGTTACCAGCTTTTTTTCGTACAGTTCCTGTGTAATTTTCAATGTTTCATCCGGACTAATTTTGAATAATTTAGAACACTCATTTTGAAGCTCTGCCAGATTAAACAAAAGCGGAGCATTTTTATTTTCTTTTTTTCGTTCCACCTTATGCACTCTTGCCGGAAATCCGTTTAGCTCTTCAATTAAAGAAGCGGCATCCTCCTTTTTCTTAAATCCGTTTTCTTTGTACATCATCGGATGATTGAAGTACCGGCTGCCCTCCACGGCACGAAACTCTGTCTCGAATGTTTTTTCTCCCTCCAGTCCTCCAACATTGGCAAGCACGCGATAAAACGGAGTTTTCACAAAAGCTCTGATTTCACGCTCTCGTCGCACTACCATTCCAAGCACACAGGTCATGACTCTTCCGACAGAAATAGGGATATTTTTATCTGATTTCATAAAGTTTCGGACAGGATAACCATATTTTAAAGTTAAAATTCTTGAAAAATTGATGCCCATCAGATAATCTTCCTTTGCGCGCAGATAAGCGGCATCTGATAAATTGTCATACTCCTTCCACAGCTTTGCCTCCCGGATACCACGCATGATTTCTTCCTCGGTCTGGGAGTCAATCCAGACACGCCGACGCTCCTTCTCTACCGGAACATTTGCCATCTGGTCTACCAGACGGTAAATGTACTCTCCTTCCCGCCCGGAGTCGGTGCAAATGTAAATACACGCAATATCCTCCCGGTTCAAAAGTCCTTTTACAATATGAAACTGTTTTTCCACGGCAGGAATCAACTCGTACTTATATTCTTTCGGCAAAAATGGCAGTGTTTCCACTGCCCATTTTTTTAGTGCCGGATCATAGCTTTCCGGATAACTCATGGTAACCAGATGGCCTACACACCAGGTTACCACACTCTCCGCAGACTCCTGATATCCATCTTTACGGGAAAAGTTCTGTTTCAGTGCCTTGGCAAATTCCTGCGCAACACTTGGCTTTTCTGCGATAAATAAATTTTTACTCATTCCCAAACTCTGCTCCTTCAGTTTCTGCTTCCAGCGGCAAAATCAACACTGGCTCGGCATTAAAATAATACCCCTGAAAATCATGCTTGGATACACGCAGGAATGCCACCGTTGCATCTGCAGGCGGATTATCCTCCTCATATTCCAGTTCTGCCTCTGTTTTCGTTTTTACCGGTTCCTGATAAGAATATTTCATAATCAGCCGATATTCGCTGTCGTACTCATAAAACTCCGGAACGGCATCTGTAGCAAATACAAGATGGGTTCCGTACCACTGCACACTTCCGCTTTCCAAAACTTCCGGAAGTACCATGCTGTCTTTCAGACGTACCCCCTCTTCCGCATCATCCACAAGATAACGGTAAAAATAGGAAAAATGTTCCTGGCGTTTCTCATATTCATAGTTTTCATTATTGTTCAGCAAATAAATATAATGCCTCGTTTCCCGTATTAAATCGTATGGCTGGTATTCCATCATATTCACAGAATGATGCATTTCAAATTCACTATCCAGACGAAGAAACAGTTCCGTATACGGAGTTCCTTCAAATTTTGCTGCATCTCCAAGCAAAAATGCAATTTTGGGCTCATTATACAGACGGCGGATTTTAATAATCGTATTTATTCTTTCTGCACTCACTAAAATCCGGTTGCCTTCCACATAGGAAATGGAGTTTAAAGAAATCCAGTCTTTCACACCGTCCGTTTCCTTACACGTGACCTTATACTCCGACAACAAATCGCCCAAGTCAACCAGCTCCGTCACCTCAAGCGTTTCCCGATCCAGCAACAGAATACAGTCATTCACGGAATTCTGGCGTTTATCCGATGCCAACATTAAAATATCATTATTTTTATCAAAGCAATAGTCCTCACCAAAGGTATAATTTTCTGCCGTGAACAGTTTAACTACCTGTCCAAGACGATTAAGTCCCACGAACTTGTCCGCAGATACCTGAAAAAACAGGATGTCCTCATACACCAGCAGACGTTTTGTTCCATATTCTTCCATTGGGATTTCACAACGTTGTATTCCATTATTATCATAAAAACGTAAATATGGAGCTACTTCGTTTTGTGCCGGAAATACTGCAAACATTCCCTCCGACACGCTTTCCTCACTAGCAAAAACCATGCTTGTCGTTTTATCCTCATTTTCAATTTCCGTCATTCCTGGCTCCATTTTCAGCTCAATTGCCGCAGTCTGAGCCTCATGTCTGTTGTAATAATAAAAACGCCGGATTTTTACCATTCCATCTGCATCCATCATCCGGATGGTAATCATATTTGTTTCTCCCGGCACAAGCCCGACAATCTGGAACTCATGTATTTGGGAAGTATCCGGACGATTCGGCACAACATATCCGCCAAAATCATCATACTCGGCCTCCGGTGTATGAATAGAATATGATACTGCGTACGGTTCCTCGGTTTCAAAGTATACATATAAAGACTGCGTATTTGTCTGAAACGGATTATAAATCACAAGCGGCAGATCTTCACTGTATTGATTTTTACTAATTAAAGCATCAATACTTTCACGTACAGAATTTTGAAATTCCAAATCATAAATGCAGCCGTCAGCAGGCTGTGCAAAATTTTCTTCTACTTCAACGATAATTTCCTTATTTCTGCCGTTATCGGCAATATAAGTGTCTTGATAATCCTCAAGCGACGGCACATTATGCTCTGCATTTTCCGGTGCATCTCCAAAAAACAGTACGACCACGCCAAGACCAAGCAAACTGATCATGGCAATCAATATCAAAATTATATTTGTCTTTTTCATAGGGCACCCCCCATTTTCTTATCTTATGTACTCTCGGATTTTTCTTAATAAAGTATTCTGAGATAAATTTCTCCGAAAGTACATTCTTCTATTAGTATAATATAAAAAACGATTAATTTCCAGTAGGATTTTATCATTCGTGTTACTGTTCAAATCACAACTCATTCATACTGTTATTAATATCTTTCGGCTAATTTGCTTGAAACCATTAGCATAATGTAGTACACTTATATTATGTTGGGGCAAATTTTTCCTGACTGTTACACGAATTACTCTGTTGCTTTGCAGCTATTTATTTCACAAACAACTGAAATTCCGGCTATTTGTGCTGAGAACGTCACAAATAAGCCCTGATGCAGTGCCGCAAACCGCCTGGGCGAATTTCCGGTTGCTTCCGCAAACACCAAAAGAACGTTCTCAGAATGGAGGATTTCATATGTCTACACCAAAACAGCAATACTATGAAAATCTGGCAGATTCCTTGATTGATAAATTTAATCTTCGCGGAATCGAGGGCTACTATTGTGAAACAAAAGAAGAAGCACTGCTCACGGCAAAACGCTTTTTAACACCGGGCTGCTCGGTCTCCTGGGGCGGTTCCATGACCTTAGCGGAAATCGGTCTGATTGAGGCTCTTAAAAATTCCGACTATACTGTTTTTGACCGAACCACAGTAACCGCTTCTGAAGAACGAGAAGCTCTGTTTGCTAACGTTTCCCACTGCGATTACTACTTTATGAGTTCCAATGCCATTACTCTGGATGGACAGCTCGTAAACATTGATGGCATTGGAAACCGCGTGGCAAGTCTGATTCACGGTCCAAAAAATGTAATTATCGTTGCCGGAATGAATAAGGTTGTTTCCACTCTGGATGCAGCCATTGACCGTGTCCATAACGAAGCTGCTCCACCAAATGCCCTTCGTCTTGGTCTGAATACTGCCTGTGCAAAATTCGGACGCTGTGTAGACTGTCTGGATGACAACTGTATCTGCTGCCAAACCGTCATCACAAGAAAATCGAAAATTCCCGGAAGAATTAAAGTAATTCTGGTAGGAGAAACACTGGGATATTAACTACAATTTTCAAAGCCACGTTCCACACCATTCCATTTTACATACTTTTTCCATTAAACAAAAAAAAGCCCGGTTTCTGCTGATACATTCATCAGTCGAGCCAGGCCTTTTTTCGGATTTTCTATCTGCTTTTTTGGATATTAAATTTCTTTAATTTTCGCTGTAAATCACGGTTAAATCCGGATGAAGCTGTAAAATAGATGCCGGAACCTCTGGTGTGATAGGACCAAAGAATGCCTTCTCCACAATATCCTTTTTATTCTTGCCGTTGGCAATCAAAAGTACCTTTTTTGCACTCATAATGCCACCCATACCCATAGTAACTGCCTTTCTTGGAACATCCGCTTCCGAAGCAAAGAAACGCGCATTTGCTTCTATCGTGGATGGATCAAGGTCTACTACATGTGTTGCCTTTTCAAAATAGGAATCCGGCTCGTTAAATCCAATGTGACCATCCAGACCGATTCCTAGCAACTGTAAATCAATACCGCCGCTCTGCTGAATCAGTGCATCATAAGCTTCGCATTCCCTCGAAAGGTCCTTTGCGCATCCGTTTGGAACATTTGTCTTTGTTACATCAATGTTAATCTTCTCAAACAGGTTTGTATTCATAAAGTAACGGTAGCTTTGGTCATTGCTGCCATCTAAGCCCACATATTCATCCAGATTAATGGAAGACACCTTTGAAAAATCAACTTCGCCATTGGCACACTTTTCTGCAATTTTTGCATAAGTGCCAAGTGGAGAAGAACCGGTAGCAAGACCAAGTACACAGTCCGGCTTCATAACTACCTGTGCACAGATAAGTGCTGCTGCCTTTGTGCTGAGTTCGTCATAATTACTTACCTTGATGAAATTCATAATTTTAATCTCCTTATTCTTTTTTTTAAACTTAAAAGGAGTCTGTTTACTCCTATATCACGTTTGCATGCGGTAATTCACAGGTGATTTGCCACCGTCAAAAGTGTACTTTTACACTCTTTTCACAACCGTTTTGGCATCCTTTACAATGCAGTCTGCCGGATAAACACCACGCAATGCCGTAAGCGGATAAACCGAAGTATTCTTTCCTATGACTGTACCCGGATTGATAACCGAACCACAACCAACATCTGCACCGTCTGCCAAAATGCCGCCGATTTTTCTTAAACCGGTTTCATAATCCTTATCTCCATGGATAACAACCGCCTTGCCGTCTGATTTTAAGTTGGAACAGATGGTTCCGGCACCGGTATGTGCTTTATAACCTAATATGGAATCTCCAATGTAATTGTAATGCGGAACCTGTACCTTATCTAACAGCACACAGTTTTTCAGTTCAGAGGAATTTCCAATAACGCAGCCTTCTCCAGTAATCACACTGCCGCGGATGAAAGCTCCCGGCCGAACTTCCGTATTTGAACCGATAATTGTCGGGCCTTCTATCGTTGCCGTTGGATAGATTTTTACATTTTCGCCAACGAGAACATTTTCTGCAATTTTTGTGTAACCCGGAATACCTTTTTCAATTAAAGCAGTAATATAGCCCTTGATTTTAGGAAGCATCTCCCATGGATACTCACTCTCTTCAAACAAAGCTGTCAGATACTCTGGCTGGGAGGCATATAAATCCTTTGTTTTTACAAGCTTATTCAACACAATGTCCCCCTTCCACAATTGCCTTTACAATGATTTCAGCGTATTCTACGCACTGCTCCTGTGTTTCGCTTTCAATCATGACACGGATGACAGGCTCTGTACCGCTTTGACGAAGTAATGCTCTGCCGTTGCCATCAATCAACTTTTCTGCTTCTTCCTTCGCTGCAAGAACAGCTGGATCAGCAAGTACGGCCGCCTTATCCTTTACCCTGACATTCTTTAAATACTGCGGATAAAGCTTAATCGGTTCGGTAAGTCTTGCCAGTGACGTTTTGGAATCGCAGATTTCTTCTGCAATCATAATCGCTGTTAAAATTCCGTCGCCGGTCGTCGCATATTTTTTCATAATAATATGACCAGACTGCTCACCACCAATTGCATAGTCGTTATTTTGCATACACTCATATACAAAACGGTCGCCAACCTTTGTCTGAACACAGCTAATGCCAATTTCCTTTAAGCTGTTCACAAACCCACTATTTGACATAATCGTTGTAACAACGGTATTGTCATTTAAGGTTCCTCTTGCCTTCATGCGCTTTCCGAGAATGTAAATCATGGCATCGCCATCTACCTCATTGCCGTTTTCATCCACAGAAATACAACGGTCCGCATCTCCATCAAAAGCAAAACCAACGTCTAAATGCTTATCCTTTACAAGCTTTTTTAATTTTTCAATATGGGTGGAACCACAGCCTTCATTACAGTTTAAGCCGTCCGGCTCATCACCAATGACATACGTTTGAGCACCAAGTGCACTAAATACTGCATTTGCAATATTCCAGGATGCACCGTTTGCACAATCCAGACCGATTTTCAGCTTCTTATACGAATTGGAAGCTACAGAAATCAGATAACCGATATAACGGTTTCTTCCGGTAGAGTAGTCATGGATACAACCGATTTTTGACTTCTGTGCCAGAGGAAGATCCTCTCCGGTTACACCAAGTTCCTGCAAATCGCCGTCTATATAAGCTTCAATCAGCATGGTTGTTGCATCATCCAGCTTTTCACCATAGGCATTCAGCACCTTAATTCCATTATCCGTGTATGGATTGTGGGAAGCAGTAATCATAATACCACAGTCAAATTCATCCTTACGAGTAACATAGGATACGCCCGGAGTCGTGATAACATGAAGCATATACGCATCTGCACCGCTTGCTGTAATACCTGCAACAATAGAATACTCTAACATATAGCTGGAACGACGGGTATCCTTACCAATAACAATACGAGGACGGTAACCCGGTTTGGTACAGCCGGAAAGCTTGGATGAAAAATACCAGCCAAGAAAACGCCCTACCTTGTATGCCTGCATAGAAGTTAAGGTTACATTTGCCTCACCACGGAAACCGTCTGTGCCAAAATACTTCAAGGTTCTTGGCTCATTTGCCGGTCTGCGATTAATCTCAAGTTTATCAAGTAAAAGTTCGTCTGTCGATACGCTGAACATTTCTGCCAGTTGTAATACCTTGTCAATTTGCGGTAATGCCTGGTCCATCTCCCACTTGGACACGGACTGTCTGGAAACACCAAGTGTTTCTGCCATCTGTTCCTGAGAAATACCAGCCGCATTTCGAAGCTGAATTATTTTTTGCCCAATTGTCATATGAATTCTCCTTTTCTTTTTGGTTCAGATTTTCCTAATTTCCGATGATATACTGATTATACCAATTTTCGAAACTCCTTTCAAGCAACTTGGCAATGTTTTTTTTGCAACTTGCAGTTGCAAAATTTTGTCTTTTTTCTTTTCTTTCGTCAGCATTTCTCTTCTTTTTCGTGTTTTTTTGTAAACTTTAATTTACGAAAAAGTGTTTGTATGAGTAGTCATACAAACACTTTTTCGTTTTATTATAATAAAGTAATTTCACCAGAATAGTCCGTTGCAAAAATCCGCCTGATTTCTGTCGGATCCGTTGTCTGCCCCAATGCCCAGATAAGCTTTGTCACTGCTGCTTCCGTTGTCATGTCATAAGCACTGATAACGCCCTCTCTTAAGGCAAGCTGCCCCACTTCATAAATGGACAGGTCGCTGCGTTCGTACAGGCACTGACTGGACACGACAACAGAAATACCGCTTTCTACCATTTTTGCCAGCTTGGAAATTAAGTCTCGCTTGATAAAATGCAATCCTCCTGCGCCAAAAGCTTCAATTACAATTCCTTTATAATTCATTTGCAGCAGAACATCAAAAATTTTCGGATTTAACCCCGGAGTCAGCTTAATCAAAAAAACATCCGGACAAAGGGCATCCAATAATCTGCATTCTCCTGTCGGTTTTCGTATCAGTGCTTCATTGATATTCAGTCCATGCGAATCTATCACGGCAACATTTTTACAGTTGACACTCTCAAACGCATCAAAGCCGGTCGTCCGAACCTTTACCGCACGGCAGCCAAGCATGATTTTACGATTGAAGCTGACAAAAACTCCCGGTTTTTCACTTGCCGCCATGGCAAGGGCATATCGCATATTGTCTGCCGCATCTGTCAACGGATGACTCATAGGAAGCTGTGAACCCGTTAAAACCACAGGCACCGGAATATTTTGCAGCATATAAGATAAAATGGATGCCGTATATGCCATCGTATCGGTACCATGGGTAATAATAATCCCATCATATGTTTTATAATTTGCAAATACACTTCGTGCAATCAATATCCATTCTTCCGGCTGGATATTGGAGCTGTCCAGATGCAGTATATCCTTTGTTGTAATCTCATAATTTTCTGCCACACCAACCAGATATGGAAGCAGGCCTCCCGCCCCCAGCACCGGCTGCAGACCATATTCACCGGCCTCGGATGCAATCGTTCCACCCGTGGCAAGCACTAATATTTTCTTTTTCATTCTCTTTCTCCTGATTTTTTGTTGCTGTTTGTACTTTGCGCACTCTTCAATAAAAACTGATGAACCAGCTTCTTCAATATAGCGAAAAAAAGAAAAAATGCAATAGTTACCTGCTTTTTTACTTGCATAGTTTAAAAAAATTGCTTATACTAGAGAGGCTGGCTGTTTGTGTTGGGAACGTCACAAATTAGCCCTGCCTAAACACCAGAAACTGCCTGTGCGGATTTCCAGTGCATTCCCACACAAAAGACGTTCCCGGAATGGAGATAATGTATGAAAGAATTTACAATAACCGTTGAAAATTATATGGTAGTTCCAGTTGATATTGCCAAAAAAAATCATTATACCCCGGCTACCTTAGACTGCTTTTTGCTTGAAAACAACGATATTCCCACAACTGACGGACTTCGTCCTTCCCTGATTATCTGCCCGGGCGGCGGCTATGAACACGTTTCCGAACGTGAGGCACGTCCGGTAGCAAAAAGATTCAACTCCCTTGGTTTTTCCACTTTCGTTTTAAAATACCATGTGGCACCTTACGAATTTCCAACCGCACTTTGTGAGCTTGCCGTTGCCGTACGCACTGTCCGTGAAAATGCTGCTGTATGGGGCATCGACCCAGAACGTATTGCCGTAGCCGGATTTTCTGCCGGCGGACATCTGGCAGCTAATCTTTGCGTCAGCTATAAAAAAGAGTGGCTTTTAAACTACTTAAACAACGCTTCTCCGGAAGAAATCATGCCAAATGCCTGCGTTCTTTCCTATCCGGTCATTACCTCTGGTGAATTTGGACATCAGGGCTCATTTGAAAATCTGCTTGGTATGCAAAGTGATGCCGCAAAGGCAATGCGCTATAAACAGGATCTTGTGGAGCTTGTTACTCTGGAACACCACGTTACCGAGGATGTTCCTCCAACCTTTTTATGGCACACCTACGAAGATTCCTGTGTTCCGGTTGAAAACTCCCTGCTGTATTTAACAGCCCTCATTGACAAAGGAGTTCTGGCTGAGTTTCATATGTTTCCATTTGGCTGTCACGGACTGGCACTTGCCAACGAAGAAACCGCAAACGGCGAAGAAAAATATATCCAGCCGGATTGTCAGGGCTGGCCGGAGCTTGCCGCAAAATTTTTAGACAAAGCCATGTAACCGTAAACAGTACCCGAAAAGATATACCTTTTTCAGAAGTTAAAAAGCTTTGGAGCTGAAAAGCTCCAAAGCATAAAAATACTAAAAATAAATTCTCACAAAAAAGCTGTCACACTAAGAAATCAGAATGCACCGAAACGTAAAGGTGGAACTTCCGAAAAATACACGCTTCTTTTTGGTTCCTGCTTTCTTTTTTTCTTTTGGAAGCACCTCCCACTGTATCAGCCGAACCAGCTCAGGAATCCCCTCATGATTGTTATGTATTTCTTCTGTCACACGAAGATTTTGAACGGCTTCCTGCAGTTTCACCTCGCAGGCAGCATGTTTCCCCTGTATTCTGACACACTGCTTTTGTAGCGTAACACTTCCCCTGACAACAAGCGTTTCCGTAAAACACGGCAGCAGTTCCGTCTGTTCGTTCATCTCAAAATAATCACTCACCGTCAGCTTTCCGTCTTCCAGAGAAAACTCGGCTGTTCGTTCCAGACGCGTTAGATTTTCTGCTTCATATGCATCTGCAAATTCCAGCTTTGTTATTCCATGACCATCCGCTTCAAAACAGGACGCTCGATACTGTTTTCCGGCCTGTTGAAATCCGCCGTTAATCACAGGAACACTGTGGCCCCATGAGGAATTACATAAAATCTGATATCTGCCGATGCCAAAATAATCCGCTGTGTACTCTCCGGCACCTAAATCACAGATGATCTGCTCACCACCAACGGTATACAAAAAACTTCCAATGTCATTATGATTGTGCGGCTCTCCATTATCGCCGCCCTTGATGGCAAAACCAACACCTGTGCTGCTTTCGCAGATACTCCATTGAGCGTCCGGCAAAACGTCATGCCGAAACATACAAGCTTGCCTGCCTTTTGTTTCGCACTTTTCTTTCGTGTCCGACAACGCCGTTTTCTCCGGTAGTTCTTGCTTATTCTGCAACGCTGTTTCCCCCGGTAGTTCTTTTCCTGTCATTTTCTTTGTCCACAGATAATCCCGCAAAAGTCCCATAAAACGGTAGCAGGAATCCGTTTCAAAATCACAGGCAAATGCCATATCAGGAACACTTACCGTATCAAACCTTTCCGCCAGAAAACAAGTTAATCCCATACGAAACCGTGCTTTCACTTCTCCATCAGAAAAGCTGACCGTCTGTCCGCTTCTGAAATACATTTTCTGCTGAAACTCCGCATTTTTCCTTACCTTGTCTGATGCAAACAAATCGATTTTTCCTTTACTGAAACGAAGCAGCTGCTCCGCAAACCCGGTAAAATAAGTCATCCCATAGGTAAAATAGCCGATACCCTCCATACAGGTACCATCCGCACGAAAACCGTCCACATAATACTGCAGGGAAGTACAGATTCGCTCCAGCAGTTTTTCTAAACGTTCCTCCTCTTTTCCAGCCAGCAGATAGATTGCCGCACTGCCGATGCCACCGCAGCACACCGCATTCCAGTTATGGTCAGAACATTCCCAGCCCTGCCGATTCTTCTCAAACGGGATCAGAACTCTTTTTTTAATTTCAAGATGAATTTTTTCTGCAACAGCATCTGTCAGAAAACTCTCGTTCTCAGCCGAATTTCCCTTCTGTTCCGATTCTTTGGTAGCACTGTGCTCTCGCCCCAAAAGTGCAGTAATTTCTGCCAGGGACTGCGCTGTTTCCGCCGCAAATAAATCCACCGTATACTGCCAGCCTGTTTCCTTGCGATTTACATGAGCAGGAAGTGCCCAGCATTCTTCTTCACAAATCTGCCACAACACTTCTTCCAGCTTTGCCACATCCTGCGGTTGCCGGAATAAATAAGCCGCCATACCGAACACTGCCAGAAATTTTCTCCGTTTGAAATACACTGCCTCGTATTCCAGACGATTTCCAGTTGTTTCAAAACGCGCAAACAATTCTTCCGTAAGAGGTGGCATTGCTTCACTTCTCATTTTATCCGCAAGCTCTTTTACCTGATTGATATATTGCTTCTGAAATATAGTCATTTTTATCTTTTCCTGCTTGATATTCGTTTTTTGCAGCAGTTTGGAACACCTTCCATTTTGCTTTTTTTATTGTAACATATTGTTTTGGGGCAGACAACAAGGAAACTAAATTAGAATCTTCATGGAAACATTTTTTAAGAAAGTATTTCTTGCTCTGTTTCCCTATATTCTAAATCCAAAAATAAGAACACAGCTGCTGCCATAGTAAGTGAACCAAACACACATTGTAATTGTGTATCAAACAATACCGACACCACCAGATAAATTGCAGGAAGTGCAGAATAACGTTCTCTTTTTTCCATCATAATCACACGCTTTAGCAGAAAAGCCAAAATTACTATCCATAATGACACACCGACCATTCCTACCTTTGCAACATAATTTAATCCCTGCATATCACACTGCTGCAAAGCAAATCCACGTCCTAATATCGGATGCTCCTTTATTTGCTGCCACAAACTACGTATAAGCAAAATCCTTGTTGCATTTGAATTTGCCGTTCCCCTGATTTCTTTTTCCTTACTGTAATCTGAATTCTCCCAGGTTAGTAACTGTGCCTCTCCCTTCTCCAAAGCCTCTTTAGATACTTCAAAAGAGGACAGCATACGTGTAACATTCATTCCGTGAAATGCAACAGAGTCCACTAACAGAACAAACAATAAACTTCCAATGCCCAGAACTAATGCTTTTTTGCACTCTCTCTTTGTCCAGCGATGTAGTATCACATCTAACATACAAACCACACAAATTCCAACGATTACCGCAAGACTGTGAGACCTTGTTCCCGTAGTCAGCAAAGCCACAATATTGCATAACGCCCATACAAGATAACATTTTTTCTTTTTTCCAATAATAAAATAAAAGGACATCACAATAAAAATGCTAAAAGAATAAATAATCCGCACTGAATACTTCGGCATTAAAATCATTTGAGATTCACACCGTCCGTTCACTATTTTTTTCCAGCTTTCGAAAACACGCTCCATGAAATAGTACGTATGATCTGTCTGCCACTGTATTGTCTCCAATACATATAACACCGGATGCAAAATAGCCAGAGCAATACAGCATCCCATAACAAATTTTACATATTTTTTCCACTGAACCTGTCTATTTCTAAGTAAATAGACTGCCGGAAAATATAGTAACATCAGTGTAATACAAAGTCCGGAACTAACTGCATAACCAAGGGCATCCGGATTCGTATCCCGTTGCATATAAGGTATAATAATAATCCATATGATATGTAACACAAGGAATAGTGCCAAAAAGTAATCAAAAAGTTTAAAAGTTTTCAGTTCTTCTCTTATGTATTTTGCAAAAGATACATCCTTTATTTCCTTTCTCTTTTTTAGGAAATATATAAATGCTTTTCCATACACTGTCAGTAAAGTAAGAACAAAAAGCCAATGCCGTATAGACACTCCACCAAGCACCAGCCACTTTCCGTTAAAACCAAAAAACAATTCTAATATAAAAAGATAACTTATGATACGCATTTTGTTTTTCATCCATCCTTTTGCCTTTGTATTCTACCTTGATTTTCTTATCCCTAAAGAGACCGTCTGTCCCTTATGTGGTGCTCCTCACCATTACATCTACCGTGAATTCACTGTAGATTTCTTTGCCATGGATTTAAACTCACTTCCTAAAATTGCTTCTTCCTTAAAGTTCTCCAAGCACAATGCACATGTGATGTCCTTATGTCTGACTCTCCATATCAATCTTGGTCTGTCTCTCAGAAAGACTTCGTCTTCTTAGGTTAAGCTTTACATAAAATTTAACCTTGTGAGCTACATAGGTTGGTCCGCCTGTCTGCATTGTCTGTAGAGTTTATGAAAACGGTTCCTGTTTATTTTTCCTCCGCACACACTTCGGATTATAATAATCCAAATAATAAAAGTATCTTCATAATCCAGTTATCGCTCTTTTTTTGACGGAATATTGCACCTTCTGTCCATAATTTTCGGCGAATCTTTCTATCTTTTTTTATCTGCACCACTTCCTCTGCCAGCTTTTTCTTTTCTGCCAGTATCTGATTTCCATACAATTTCAGTAGTTCTTCCACCTGTCTTGTCAGCTGACCCCGGTGCTCCTTAAAGTTCTGTATTCTTCGTCTATAATTTTCCATCAGGCTATTTGCAGCCCCTACCATGTTTCCATCATGCTGCCGATATAAAATATATGCTTTTTCATCATAAATTACCTTTCCAAAGCAGCTTCCAACCAAATAAATCCAAAAGTCATGCATAATGGCAAACTCTGGTTGCCTGCCCTTTAGAAGCAACAGCATGTCCTTGTTTATCACACATGTACAGCCAGTACACATATTTTCTACAAGGGCATTACCAAATTCCGGACGCACTCTGTTATACGTTATTGCTGCCGACAACGGATTTAAGCTTTCATCCACCAACTGTTTGTCGGAACAATAAACAAGCGGAATATTCTGCTGCTCTTTTTCTAACAACGTCACTGCACGAAAAATCTTCTCCGGAAGCCACACATCATCCTGGTCGGCAAAGGCTGTATATGCTGCCTCGTCTGCTTTTTCTATCAACGAAAAAAAACTTTTAATAACACCTACATTTTCTCCGTAAATCACTCGGACATTATTATGTGTGGCTTCGTATTGCCACAATATATCTTTTGTCCCGTCTGTTGAGCCATCATCCCGAATCAGCAATTCGACTTCCACATTCTTTTGTGCAAGAATACTGTCAATTTGTTCTCTGATAAACTTTTCTCCATTGTAGCTTGATAACAGCACCTGTACTTTTTTCATTGCAGTTCCTCGCCGTATATCTGTTTCATGTTTTTACTGATTTGCTCTGCCTCATACTTTTCCGGCAACCCTTTACCAGGAATAAAATCTCTCAAAATTTCCCGGTTCCCACGAATATCACTTGCTTTCAGGGGAATTCCGGTTGCTGTTGCTTCCAGCAGTGCCATCGGCATTCCCTCCTGTTTAGAAGGAAACACAAACAAATCTGCTGCATACAAAAGATTCCGAATATCTGTACGATACCCCAGTAAAAAAACTGTTTTGGAAAGATTTAACCTGACAATTAAATTCTCAAGATATTCTTTCAGGTCGCCTTGTCCACAAATAAAATATTTAAACTGTGTCCCTTTTGTTTTCTCTGCCAGTGCCCGGATAACTTCTTCATGATTTTTCCGCGGAATGAGTTCTCCAACACTAAGCAGCATCTGCTCATTATCAGCCACTCCCAGTTCATTGCGAATAATCTTACGGATTTCTTCCCGCTCTCCTGTCAGCAAGTCTGCCCCACTCCAGTAGCGGATGTCTACACCAACACCGGGTAAAAACTTCACCTTTGTTTTTTTATGCCTGCAAAATCGTTTTGCACGTTCGTAATCTTCCTCATTGATGGTAATAAGCACATCCGTCTTTCCGGCCAGAAAACGTTCCACCGGGTAAAAAAGAACCCAGTATTTCCAGGGAGCACCTTTATAAAAGTGAAAGCCGTGAGCGGTATAGAACACTTTAAGTCCGTGCTTCCGATATGGAACAGCAACAATTCTCGATAACGCAGCTCCGACCGGTGTGTGACAATGTAACAGCGAAAATTTCTCTTTTTGTAACACTTCGGTTAATTGTCTGCATGCCAGTCTGTGAGCCTGAAAATCAAAAGGTGACCTTGCAAAATCTATCTGATGACACACAATTCCTGTGTTTTTCAGGCGGCTGTTGTCTGTTCCGTAACTTACATTATTAAAGTTTGAAGCGTAGTGTACTTCATATCCCATTTCCTGCAGAATACGGACATTATTCATTTCAAACTGCGGTACAAAACCGCTAACATGAGTAACAAGTAAAACTTTTTTCATTATCAATTTCCACTTTAAATTTACAACATATCTATTCCTTGAGCATCTATTCAAGTCGCTTTTGCGACCAAATAATATATAGCTCCCATCACAACTAAGCTTTCGCTCTTCTTTACAGACTGCTTGGTCAGAGACCGGCGGTGATGTACCGGACAGCCCCATTCGACTGTTTCATTTTGTAGCATATCTTATACCATTTTCCGATTATTGGTAATTGTTTTACATCACACTTCAAGTATTGTTCCACCACCAACCACCAGTTCACCGTCATACAGAACTACTGCCTGACCCGGTGTAATCGCACGTTGCGGCTCGTCAAAGGTTACTTTCAGCTTGTCCTCACCAACCTGTTCAATCACGGCTTTTGCTCCTTTATGATTATAGCGGATTTTTGCCGTCACTTCCATTGGCTCCGTTATTGTTTCCACCGACATAAAATTTAGGCGATCTGCATACAGCACCTTGGAAAACAGTTCCTCGTTTGAGGCAAGTACTACCTCATTTGTTTCCGGGCGGATTTCTTTCACAAACATCCGTTGTCCCAGAGCAATGCCAAGCCCTTTGCGCTGTCCAACCGTATAGTGGATAATACCCTGATGTCTGCCAAGCACTTCGCCGGCCATGTTTACAAAGTTTCCTTCCGGAAAAGTTCTGCCAGTGTAGTCTTCTATAAAACCGGCATAATTATCATCCGGTACAAAGCAGATTTCCATGCTGTCCGGCTTATTTGCCACCAACAAACCTATTTTTTCTGCAATGGCACGAATCTCCTCCTTGGAATAATCTCCTACCGGCATTATCGTGTGTTTCAGCTGTTCCTGCGTCAAATTATACAATGCATAGGTCTGGTCTTTGGCATCTGTAACCGATTTTTTTAAAGTATATCTTCCGTTTGGAAGTGCAACAATTCTGGAATAATGTCCAGTTGCTATACCGTCTGCCCCAATTGCTCTTGCACGATGATACAATGCTTCCCACTTAACATAGCGGTTGCAGGCAATACACGGATTTGGTGTTCTGCCAGCCATATATTCTGCGGCAAAATAGTCTATGACAAATTCTTTAAATTCCTGTCGGAAATTCATCACATAATATGGTATTTTCAGCATCTGTGCCACACGTCTGGCATCCTCTACTGCCGAAAGTCCACAGCAGCCTCCATTTTCTTCCTGTATTTCATTCGTTTCGTCCTGCCAGATTTGCATCGTCACTCCAATTACCTCATGCCCGGCCTCTTTTAACAGATATGCCGCCACAGAGGAATCTACCCCGCCAGAAAGTCCAACTACAATTTTTGCCATGAACTTTTTCCTTTCCGGTCAGCCTGTGACGCAAAAACGGCAGCAAAAAGCCACCGGTTCCGTATCATAGGTTGTCCTTTTTAATATGTCTCAGATTCTTCCTCTTCTCCTTCATGGATGTCGCTCTTTGGCTTTTCCAAGCCTTCAATCTTGATTCCATGCTTTTCGGCATAGTCCCAGAGAGCCGCATGAATTGCTTCTTCTGCCAACAAGGAACAGTGCACCTTTACCGGAGGCAGTCCGTCCAGTGCTTCCATCACGGCCTTGTTTGTAACCTGAAGTGCTTCGTAAATCGACTTGCCCTTGACAAGCTCCGTTGCCATGCTGCTGGTTGCTACTGCCGCACCGCAGCCAAAGGTCTTGAATTTTACGTCACGGATTATCTGATTATCATCAATATCCAGATAAATTCTCATAATATCGCCGCACTTTGCGTTGCCGACTGTTCCGACACCACTGGCATTTTCAATTTCTCCCACATTTCTTGGGTTTGTAAAATGGTCCATTACCTTTTCTGTATACATCACTTTCTACCGATAAGATGCACTGCATCTTATGCTTCCTTTCTTAAATTTATCCTGTTATGTGCAATGCAATTTTTATGATTGCTGAAACAGTGGCTAAACACTGTCTATGTGTATCGTTATCTGTTTTTATTCTGCTTTTTTACAAAATCCTCATACAGTGGAGACATATTTCTTAAATTAGCTACGATGTCTTTCAGCTGGTCAATTGTAAAATCAATTTCTTCTTTCGTTGTTTCTTCTGACAAGGTCAGTCGTAGGGAGCCATGGGCAATTTCGTGAGGAAGCCCAATGGCAAGCAACACATGGGAAGGGTCTAACGAACCGGAGGTGCATGCAGAACCGCTAGAAGCGCAAATTCCTTTCATATCCAGCATAATCAGCAAAGACTCACCCTCTACAAACTGAAAGCTGAAATTTGCGTTATTTGGAAGGCGCAGGGTTCTGTGACCATTTAAACGTACATATGGAATTTCCTTTAACACACGTTCTATCATATAGTCACGTAGTTCGGTTTCTTTCCGGATTTTTTCTTCCATACCGGCAGCTGCCAGCTCCACTGCTTTTCCAAAACCAACAATACCCGGTACATTTTCCGTGCCTGCGCGGCGTTTTCTTTCCTGACCGCCTCCATGAATCAGAGAGCGAAGCTTCAAGCCTTTTTTAATATATAAAAAACCGATTCCTTTTGGTCCGTTTAATTTATGTCCGCTGGCACTTAACATATCAATATTTTCTGCCTGAACATCAATAGAAAGCTGTCCAAATGCCTGTACAGCATCTGTATGAAACAGCACTCCGTGATTTTTTGCAATCTGTCCGATTTCTTTAATTGGCTGCAGGGTTCCAATTTCATTATTGGCATACATAACAGAAATTAAAACCGTAGTCGGACGAATTGCTTTTTCTAACTGGTCTAACTTTACGACACCATTTTCATCCACATCGATATAAGTTACCTCATAACCGTTTTTTTCCAGATATTCACAGGTATGAAGAATTGCGTGATGTTCTATTTTGGTTGTAATCAGATGATTTCCCTTTTCTTTATAGGCTTCCATGGTTGCCTTTAATGCCCAGTTATCTGCTTCGGAACCTCCGGCTGTAAAATAAATGTCCTGCGTTGGTGCATTCAGTGCCTTTGCAATCTGCTCTCTTGCTTCGGTTACAGCTTCTTTGTTCTGGGATGCAAAACCATATACGCTGGATGGATTTCCAAACTTTTCTGTAAAATACGGAAGCATTGCCTCAACTACCTCCGGTTTTGTTTTTGTTGTTGCTGCATTATCCAGATAGATAATCTTCTTTTCCATCATTAAGTCCTCCTTTTATGTCTAACAACCTGGTTCCACCTGAGTTGCATTGCCTTTTACTTTATTACTTTCTGCCAGAAGTTCGGACAGAAAAATGTTGTTTACCGTATCATTGATACTATCAGATATACGCTTCCAGACATATTTTGTGACACAGAAGCTCGAAGCAGAACACTCTGTTTCTCCCTCTCCGTCTACTGCGGAACATTCTACCGGGCTTAAACTGCCTTCCAGTGCCCGAAGAACTTCTCCTACAGAAATTTCTTCCGGCTTTTTTGCTAAGGAATAACCACCCTGTGCGCCTCTGGTGCTCTGAACAATACCCGCTTTTTTCAGCTTTGCCACAAGCTGTTCGAGATAGCTAATAGAAATTCCCTGGCGTTCCGCCACATCGCTTAAAGAAACTGGTTCCGTTCCAGCATACATTGCCAGATCAATTGCTGCCCGCAGTCCGTAGCGTCCTTTTGTTGTAAGCTTCATGCCAACCTCCCAATTCCCAGTAATTTAATTCCTACTCTTTTATTTCCGAGTATTTTACTGCGATTTCATATTACTACGATTTTCCAGTTCTGTCAATAGTATTGTTATTTAAGTTTTCCCTGTTTTCGAACCGTTATGCGATTTCCGGATTAGAACGCATTTTTTCCGTTTTGATACATATGCATTAATTAGCTTGAAGAAATATGAGGAACAATTCAGAAATGGGGAATAGTGTGAGAAAAAACACATTGGCAAAAGGAACACTCATCTTAACGTGTGCCGGGTTTGTAAGCCGCATTTTAGGCTTTTTTTACCGTATCTGGCTTTCCGAACATCTTGGCAGCGAACTGCTTGGTATCTACCAGATGATTTTTCCGGTTTCCGGTGTCTGCTACACCATCTATGCTTCCGGTATACAGACTGCCATATCCAAAATTACAGCAGAACGAAAAGCTTCTTTGTCCGTATTATTCCATGGGCTGTCTTTATCGTTGTTTTTGGCATTACTGCTTTCTTTTCTTCTTTATGAGGGAGCACCTTTTCTTGCCACGCATTTCCTGTTTGAAGAACGAACGACACGTCCGCTTCGTCTGTTAAGCTTTATGTTTCCGTTCGGTGCCATTACTGCCTGCTGCAATGGCTACAACTATGGCAGAAGCAATTCCAAAAGTCCAGCCCTTTCGCAGCTGACGGAACAAGTTATCCGTATTGCCTGTGCATACTTCATTGCCTTCACCTTCCAAAGCCTTACTTTTTCCTGTGAGCTTGCTGTTCTAGTACTTGTAATTGGAGAAATTTCCTCTGCCCTGATTAGCATATTTTCACTGATTTCCGGAGAATTCAAAGGTCAAAAGCTTACTGCAAAATCTCTTCAAAAAGGCAGATTAAAAGAGCTTTCCATGCTTGCCATGCCATTAACCTTTCACCGCCTCATTATCAATCTGCTTCACAGCTTTGAGGCCACGTTAGTACCCTTCACCCTTGTAAAATCAGGCATGACAAAGGCAGAAGCACTCAGCCGGTACGGAATTTTAAACGGTATGGCATTTCCTTTTATTTTCTTTCCGACTGCCATTACCGGCTCGCTGTCCGTACTTCTGCTACCAGTCGTATCACGTGCCAGCAAGGAAAAAAACACCGGCTATCTGAACAAGGTCATCCGTTTGACCTGCACCTTCAGCAGTGTCCTTGGATTTGTATGTACTGCATGTTTTCTAATTGCCGGAAATTTTCTTGGCACCATGGTATTTCACGAGCCATTAGCCGGAAAATATATCTGTATTCTTGCCTGGCTTTGTCCGTTTATGTACCTTTCCTCCACCCTCGGAAGCATTTTAAATGGACTCGGAAAAGTATATCAGACATTTTCTGTTTCCGTTCTTTCTCTTTGTATAAAGATCGGCTGTCTGGTGCTTTTGGTTCCAAAATCCGGAATGTCTGCCTACTTTTTTGCCTTATTGGTAAGCCAGGGCTTTACAACGATAACCGAAAGTATACTGCTTATGCAGTCCATACATAAACAGCCATTTTCTCACCACTCATATGGTGTTTTCTGATAAACATAATAATTTGCCCAGTTCGTATAGAGGGCATTTGCATGAGCGCGCCATAATAAAAGCGGCTTCTCCTCCGTGTTATTGTCCGGATAATAATTCACCGGAATTGCCGGATTAATTCCTTTGTTTACGTCTCTTTTGTATTCCTTATCGAGAGTCACACGGTCATACTCCGGATGTCCAAGCACAAATATATTTTTGCCTTCTTCGGCAAGCACAAGAAAAATTCCTGCTTCGTCCGAATCTGCCAAAACCTTCAGCTTGTCATTTGCCAGAATATCCTCCTTGCACATTTCCGTGTAGCGAGAATGCGGTGCATAAAACACATCATCAAAGCCTCGCACCAGTGGTTCCTTTCTGAAATGAACCTCATGGCGATATATGCCGGAAAGCTTTTCTGGAAGATTTAATTTTCGAATGCCATAATGATAGTACAGACCAGCCTGTGCTCCCCAGCAGATATGCAAAGTCGAGGTTACGTTGCTCTCCGACCAGTCCATAATCTTTTTTAATTCTTCCCAATATGCAACTTCTTCAAATTCCATGTTTTCCACCGGTGCCCCGGTAATAATCAGTCCGTCAAATTTCTGGTCTTTCACATCTTCATAGGTCTGGTAGAACGTGTCCAGATGGCTGGTTGCGGTATTTTTCCCTACATAAGTTACGGTTGTTAAAAATGTGACATCCAGCTGAAGCGGTGTGTTGGACAAAGAGCGCATCAGCTGCACCTCCGTGTCCTCCTTAAGCGGCATGAGATTTAAAATTGCAATCTTCAAGGGACGAATATCCTGACTTAAGGAGCGGTTTTCGTCCATCATAAAGATATTTTCTTCTTCTAATATTTTTTTTGCTGGTAAATCATTTTGTACTCTGATTGGCATTACCCTGATTTCCTTTCTACGTTGCTATTATAAATTGTTTGCAGCCGCTTACAGTGCCAGAAATTCCGTTTCTGTAATAATCGGAATACCAAGCTCCTTGGCAGTTTTGTTTTTTGAAGACGAGGACGTATTGTCATTATTGATGAGATAGTCTGTATTCCGGCTGACACTTCCTGCCACCTTACCGCCTCGTTCCTCAATATAAGCTTTGAGTTCATTCCGGTTTTTAAACTGCTCCACGCTTCCTGTAATAACAAAGGTTTTTCCAGAAAAAACGGCTTCTTCTGCTTTTTGGCTTTTTTCCAGATGTACCTCAGCGAGAATATGGTCAAGCGTTCTCTGGTTTTCTTCCTTGGAAAAGTATTCCACATATGCCTGTGCCATAATTTCACCAATTCCGCTGATTTCCATCAGCTTCTGCATATCTGCATATCGAATTGCCTCAAAATCCTCGTCAAAAGCTCTGGCTATTAGCTTTGCTGTTGCTACGCCGATGTTCGGAATGCCAATAGCATAAAGCATTCGCTCTGCTGTCGTATTTCTTGCTTTTTCCACAGAAGCTGTCAGGTTTTCATAGGATTTTACTCCAAAGCCCTCCATTTCTACGATTGCCTTTTTATGTTCTTCCAGATGGAACAAATCTGCAGGCTCTGTTAAAAAGCCTTCGTTAATCCACTTTTCCATCGTTGCTTCTGAAAGTCCTTCCATATTCATGGCATCTCGGCTCACAAAAAGACTGAATGACTTGATTTTTTTTGCCGGGCAGTCCGGATTGGTACAATACAGTACCTTCACATCGCCTTCCGTAGAAATTCTGGTTTCCCAGCCGCATACTGGACAATGGCATGGAGGCTGGGCGGTACCGCTTTTGGTGTGATTTAGCGCAATCTGCGGAATAATCATATTGGCTTTGTACACTTCAATTTCATCGCCTATGCCCAGTGCAAGGCTTTCCATAATGCTGACGTTATGAATACTTGCTCTGGAAACTGTGGATCCCTCCAGTTCCACCGGTTCAAAAATTGCCACAGGATTAATCAGTCCCGTTCTGGAAGCACTCCATTCTATTTCTTTCAGTGTCGTTTTTGCCGTTTCATCTTTCCACTTAAACGCAATGGAATCTCTTGGAAATTTCGCCGTTCTTCCCAGACTTTTGGAATATTCAATGTCGTCAAAACAAAGAACCAGTCCATCCGATGGAAAATCGTTTTTGGCTACCTGTTCGGCAAAATAAGCAACAGCTTCGTGCATCGTTTCCTTTGTAACTTTTTTTTGCTCCACACAGGTAAAGCCAAGGGATTGCACCCATTCAAGCTGCTCACTGCGAGTTTTAAACTGCATATCCTCTCCCACTGAAATCAGAGAATACACATAAAACAACACATTCCGTTCTGCCGTAATTTTATTATTAAGCTGACGCACACTGCCGCTGCACAGATTTCTTGGGTTTTTGTATTTTGCCGTCACGTCCTCAATTTCCGCATTGATCCGTTCAAATTCCGAATAGGTAATCACCGATTCTCCGCGTAGCACCAGTTCCCCCTGATACGGAATTTTCAGCGGGATATTTTTATATACTTTTGCATTATTTGTAATATTCTCACCAATTTCACCATTTCCGCGAGTCAGTGCCTTGACAAGTTCACCACCGCTGTAGGTCAGCACATTGGTAAGTCCGTCCATTTTCCATGACAGCATTCCCTCTTTATCACCCAGAAAATCTGCCAGCGCATCTACGCTTTTCGTTTTGTCCAGTGAAAGCATCGGAGCCACATGACGTTCCTTCGGAAGCTCACTTAACACTTCATATCCGGCATTTACCGTTGGACTGATGCCCATAACAAAACCGGTTTCTTCTTCCAGTGCCTTTAACTCATCATACAGAGCATCATATTCAAAGTTGCTCATGATTTCCCTGTTTTCCTGCTCATACGCATAATTTGCACGATTTAATAACTCTACCAGTTCTTCAATTCTCTTTCTTTTTTCCATATGCTGCTCCTGTTCTGCCATTTTCATTTCCGGTATGCTCTTTCTGCCGACGTTTCTATTGCCCTCTGCTCCTGCCTGTGTTCTGCGGACTGCGATGCTTTCTTTTCCTCTCGTCTTTTCTGCTTTTCCACAGCAGCCGGAAGCCCGGAGGAATTTTTAAGCACAGCTTTTAAACGTTCGAGTTCACCCACAGATAAGTTCCGGTAAGTACCCGGTTTTAAATGACCCAGCTGAATATGCATGATGCGCACCCTTTTTAAAGCAACTACACGGTAGTTAAAATATTCGCACATACGTCGTATTTGCCGGTTTAATCCCTGTGTTAATATAATTTTAAAGCTGCATTTTCCGGTCTGTTCAACGGTACACGGCTTTGTTACCGTATCCAGAATTGGTACACCTTCTGCCATTCCCTTTAAAAATCCCGGTGTCAAAGGTTTATTGACCGTTACAAGATACTCTTTTTCGTGATGATTTCCTGCCCGCAGGATTTTATTCACAATATCTCCGTCATTCGTCAAAAGCAAAAGTCCTTCGGAATCTTTATCCAGGCGGCCGATTGGGTAAATCCGCTTTCCATAGTTTAAAAAATCAATGACATTGTCCGGTTCTCTGGTATCTGTAGTGCACACAATTCCAACCGGCTTATAAAAAGCAAGCAGTACCTGTTCTTCCTGCTTCATTAATTCTTTTCCATTAAAAATAACTTTCTGCCCCGGAAAGACACGGCTTCCCATTTGTGCCGTTACACCGTCAATGGTTACCTTTCCCTGCTCAATATATTTGTCTGCCTCTCTCCGGGAACAAACTCCGGCATCTCCGAGATATTTATTAATACGAACGCCGTTTTCTTTTTGCTCCGGCACCTCAAATTTTTTTCTTTTACCTGACATACTGCTCCTCATTTCTGGCTGTATCACAACCCATTATTCTAATAATAATGAAAAATTTGTGATTTGTAAAGACTGGTTCTTGAAATTCTTTTCAGAATAGGTTATAATATACTTGTTTGTTGCTGTAGCTCAGGGGATAGAGCACTTGCCTCCGAAGCAAGGGGTCGCTGGTTCAATTCCAGTCAGCAACGCTCATTCCTTCAGCCTAAGCTGGAGGAATTATTTTTGTTACTCTTCGAACGCACCTTGCTCCGGTAGCTTTTTTTCAACTAACCAGCTTTTTTAAGGGAGAAATCAATGAAAAGAAAACAATTAAACAATTACCTTTACATATTTTCTTCTGTCATGGTTCTTGGGCTTGCCTTACTGTCCTTTGACCCTGCAGATATACGGCATACCTCGTTTCAGCCTACGCCTGTTCCAACAGGTTCTTCCGACATTACAAAAATGCCGGCGGCAACACTCTCACCTACACCAACGTTATCACCTACTCCGACCAGTACACCAACACCTACGCCGACTCCAACCCCATCCCTGGCTCAGATAAATGCAGAAATTGTCATTCAGCCTGCTACGGATGAACTTGGAATCCGTTTAACCGATGTTGTATCCGGTTACTTAACAAGCTACCATTCGGAGGGAGTAAAAGAGCTTCTGAATATTACCTGTTATTACAAACCAGGTGTAAAAGCAGATGACTATTTTGTCTACGCTGCCTACGACATCCATTACGAAAGCAGCAACGTTCTCATTCCGGCTTTCAAAGAATTTGTTGTGTCCGGTACAGAAGAAGCCTATTCTGTATTCACAGAAGGATTAGACTCCGATACCGAGGAAGCACTTTTCCTTTCGCGTGCTTCTGACTCTGTAGCCACACTTTATATTCAGGAATTACTGCGTTGCTACATGAATGCCAAGCTTGCTGTTGATGAAAACCTGCTTTCGACTCTAGTAACTGATGCAAGCTATTTAAAAATCAAGGATATTGAGGCACAGACACAATACATTGAAGAATACAAAAATCTGGAATTTATCATCCTGCCGGTTACGGAGGAAGTCGATGAGTTTGACTACGTTGTGTACGTCGTTAATGATGTAAAAATCGTCAATATTTCCACCCTTGCCCCTGGCATGGATGAGTACAAAATCACCATTGATGAAAATAATTATCCTCTTATTTTTACCGGTATTACTTCTTCTTCCGGCGATGCGGTCTGCACTGCTTTCCGCAAATCAGAAGAATATCTTACCAAGCTTAATGAGGTAGTTGAACGCATGAAAAATGCCATGCTTCAGGATCCTTCCCTTCTTGAATTTGTAGAACGTCTGAACAATGGTGCAGACGCAACCGAATAACCATTTTTTTCAAACCCTTCTATTGTCTTTTCAGAATATGAATTATCGTTCCTCCTGTTGCATAAAATTTAGCAAATCAGGAGGAACGATAACTATGATACCTTATTCCCTATCCGCAGACAGCGTATTAAAAAAGCTAGAGACAACCAAAGACGGTCTTTCTGCTAAAACTGCCAGAATCCGCTTGCAGAAATATGGTTCTAATGAGCTTGCTTCTCCTAAAAAAAGCAGCTTATTTCGTCGTTTTTTTACACAATTTGAAGATTTTATGATATTAGTCCTTCTGGGAGCTGCAGCAGTTTCTTTTTTTCTCTCTCTTTGGGAAGGTCATGCTAATTTCGCCGATCCAGCCATTATACTGCTTGTTGTTACACTCAACGCTGTTTTGGGTGTAATACAGGAGGAAAAAGCAGAGCATTCCCTTGAAGCCCTGCAAAAGCTTTCTGCACCTCATGCTTCCGTCCTGCGGGATGGTCGTCGAAAAGAGGTTTCGTCAGCAGAGCTTGTACCTGGTGATATTATTTTTCTGGAAACAGGAAATCTTATTCCGGCAGATGCAAGACTGCTTACTGCCACCGGCTTTCAGACGGACGAATCCTCTTTAACCGGAGAATCTGCCTCTGTAGAAAAATTTTGCACTCGAATTTTTCCGGAAGACACACCGCTTGGAGACCGTACAAATATGATTTATGCTTCTTCTGTTGTCACCGCCGGACATGGCACTGCCATTGTCACCGCTACTGGTATGAACACAGAGGTTGGGAAAATTGCTGCCATGATTCTGACAAGCGAACCTGTGGAAACTCCGCTGCAAAAGCGTCTGGCTGTTGCCGGAAAGGTTCTTGCCATCCTGGTACTTTGCATCTGTGCCATTCTCTTTTTTGTTGGAATTTTTCAGGGGATTCCGATGATTACCATGTTTATGACTTCCGTAAGCCTTGCCGTAGCATCCATTCCGGAATCACTGCCTTCTGTCGTCACTATCATGCTTTCTCTTGGTGTACAACGCATGGTGAAGCAGAACGCAATTGTCCGGAAGCTTCCTGCGGTAGAAACGCTGGGCAGTGCCACTTACATCTGTTCCGACAAAACAGGCACACTGACCCAGAACCATATGTCCGTTGTAAAAACAACCGTTTTCGCTGTTCCATCCAATCTGCCTTCCATGCCGCATATGGCGCTTTTATGCAGCAACACCACCATCGAAAATAAAACCGTAACCGGAGAAGCCACAGAAAAAGCGCTGGCAGAATATGCTTTAAAAGAAAGGCTTTCCCCATCGTTTTTTGTTGACTATCTGCGCATTTATGAAATACCTTTTGATTCTGCCAGAAAGTGCATGACAACCGTACATAAGCTGCCGGATAACGAGCACTATCTTGTGATTACCAAGGGAGCTTTCGATGTTCTTTTAAAAAAATGCCACATTTCTTCCGGAAAGGAAGCCTCCGCACTTCTTGCACATGACATTCTGACAAAAGATGCCCTTCGCGTGCTGGCTCTTGCATATAAAGTCATTCCAGCCACTCCCCATCTTCAATCGTCTGAACTTGAGCAGGGGCTGTCACTTTATGGACTGTTCGGTCTGATCGACCCGCCTCGTCCGGAGGCAGCAGCGGCAGTACAAATATGTCTGGACGCAGGCATCACACCAGTGATGATTACCGGGGATCACAAAAATACCGCCTGTGCCATTGCTGAAAAGCTTGGCATTCTGCACACAGGTACAAAAGCAATGACTGGTTCTGAACTGGATACCTTATCCGAAGAGCAGTTAAAAACTGTCATCTGCGAGTACACCGTTTTTGCACGCGTTTCCCCGGAACACAAGGTTCGCATTGTAAAAGCACTCCAATCCAGGGGAGAAATTGTTGCCATGAGCGGTGACGGAACAAACGATGCACCAGCCTTAAAAGCCGCAGATATTGGCTGTGCCATGGGGCTGTCCGGCACTGATGTTGCCAAAAATGCATCTGACATGATTTTAATGGATGATAACTTCTCCACCATTGTTTCCGCAGTCCGGGAAGGACGTGGTATTTATGAAAATATCCGCAAGGCAATTCAGTTTCTGCTTTCCTGCAACATTGGTGAAATTATCACTATTTTTATGGCTATTTTATTCCGGATGCCTTCTCCTCTGGCAGCCGTACAGCTTCTCTGGGTAAACCTGATTACCGATTCCCTCCCTGCTATTGCCCTCGGCATGGAACCACCGGAACAGGATGTTATGAAACGCCCTCCTGTTTCCCCAAAGGAAGGATTATTTACCGGCAGTCTGATTTTTTCAATTGCCGTCGAAGGCATACTTATCGGTTCTCTTACCCTGTTTTCCTATGTTGTTGGCACAAAATATCTTGGAAACGGCTCTACCATGGCATTCGCAGTCTTAAGTCTTTCCCAGCTTTTTCACGCTTATAATCTGCGCAGCCGTCACTCCCTGTTTCAGATTGGTTTTTTCACTAACAGGGTTATGAACCTTTGTTTCTTTCTCTGCACCACACTGCAGCTTTTTGTTATCATGCATCCGTGGCTGCAAAATGTTTTTCAGGTAAGCACATTGACTGCACCGCAATGGTTTGTTGTTGCATCATGTTCTGTGGCTCCTGTGATTTTCATGGAATTGCAAAAGCATCTTGTCAAAACCGAAAAAGAAGATTAAAATAATAGAAAAAGACTGCTGTTTACAAAGCGCATTCAAACAGTAGAAAAAGATTATAAGAAAAGGAAGTGTTTCCTTATGCCAGAGGAAAAAAAATGTGCTCCTGTATTACCTTACGACGCTACCTATGGTGAATTTTTTTCCACCTATGACACCGCACCGTATTCCTGCGACCGTGACCGTTGCTATTCCATGATTACAAAAACAAGCGGCAACCTTGTAAAATACTTTGCGTGTCACGAAGAAGAGCCTGTAGAAATTGTTGCTAAAGAAGAACCGTAAATCTTATAGAACAAAAATGTGCACATCCAAAGCGGAGCATTTTTATGTAATAGGAAATCTCAATTTCCTATTGCATAAAAAAGCGTATCAGAACTTTTTCCGATACGCTTTTTTATATTAATTTATTATTTACATCACTGCGTCCGTATTTACAAGCACTGCACCAAGCACCGTCTTATTCCATGCTTTCAACGCCTCTAATTCCTTTGTAATATCGGAAAGAACTGACTTTTCCTGTTGCTCTACCAGAACCACACAATCTACCGCTGCCACGGCTTCAATAGATTCTGCATTGGTAAGAATATCCGGTGCACATACGACGGAGTAAGCATTGCCAAGATTTATGGCTGCTACTGCCTTTTTCAGCTCTTCTGCATCTGCCATTCCGGTAAACGCAATCTTCTTCCAACCTGTAGCTTCTTCTCTGGATGCAAGGTCGGACTTAATGCTTGTACCTACCATTTTTGCCAAACGTTCATAATCTTCCGGTACTGCTGTAATTCCGCCAAACTTTGCAAACCATCGAGATACAAACATAAACGGCTTCTTTTTTGTGCGTGCGGCAGGAAGCTCGCCTATCACGCGCAGTCCAAAGCGGTTCTTAATATCCTCCGGATTTAGCAGTTTTCCTGACATTATCGCACCAAAGGCAACAATAACAGCTACCACAACAACGCCAATGACTCCACCGATAATAAGATACTTTACAGCATTTTTAATATTTTCTGTCAGTGTATAATCCGGCTGAGGTTCATTTTCTTCCTTTTGCCAATCCAGATATGCTTCGTTTGTTTCCTGCATGGTAATATCCAGATTCGTTACTGCCTGACGATTTTCTTTCTGGGTCGCCTGCAAAGAAAGATTTACTGTTTCATATGCGGTTGCATTAATACTTGTTAAAGTGTGTTCAGCTACAGCGGCAGAAATTTCTTCCTGCTTAGCAAACAAAGCATTTTTTGTCAAATCTAAAATTTCCTGACATTTTTCTGCACTTTCGTGCTGCACGCTGACTGTCAGCATATTGTTGTTGTAATCAACGGAAACACCAAGAATTTCATTTAAATAACGGCGTTCCATTTCATAATTCAGATTATTAATTACATACTGCTGCAACTCACCGTTTGTCATGTAAGTAGCATAAGCTTTCAGAATACGGTCAGATAAATCCACATTCTGATATGCCATATCCGGCATAATCTGGTAATCATAGTACACATATAATTCAAAGGATGCATGGAAATCACGAAGAGGATCTATCTGCATTAAAACAGACTTTTCATTATACTCCTCCTGCTTGGTTTTAGCATCTGCAATATTTTCCAGTTGTGCTTCGTAATTTTCCTCGGTTGCTACCCATGAAGCATATTCACGCTCGAAGTTTAACTGCGCTTTTCTCATATATTCCTCATCCATGCGATGAATTCCGTAAATACCAAGGCTGCCAAGACCGACGACTACTCCTATCACTATTGCCCAGATAACAATGCTTCTCCAACTTCGCAATACCCGGTAGAAAAGCCATTTTAAATCAATTTCCTGTTCGTATGTTTCGTTCATATATAATTCTCCTTGATTATCCATGTTTTATTTGTCCATATAATAAAAGTTTTGATAAAAACATTATACATCTTTCTTTTCAACCTTTGGCATTTTATATGTTGGCACAATACCCTTTACCATTGTTCTGACACTGACTTTTTCTTCATATGCTGCTTCTTTCAGTTCATCCAGTGCCTTAAAAAAGGCTTCGTCATCCATTTCAATTGGCTTTGCAACAGAAATCCGGTTATTTTCCGTAGTTTCCAGACCTTCTTCTTCCATCAGGCGTTCCTCGTAAAGTTTTTCGCCCGGTCTGAGGCCGGTGTATTCAATCATAATGTCTTCATTTGGCACATAGCCGGATAGACGGATTAAATTTTTTGCGAGGTCTACAATCTTTACCGGTTCTCCCATATCAAGCACAAAGATTTCACCGCCTTCTGCAAAGGCTCCTGCTTCCAAAACAAGGGATACTGCCTCAGGAATCGTCATAAAATAACGGATGATATCCGGATGGGTTACTGTAACCGGACCACCATTTTTAATCTGTTTTTTAAATAACGGTATCACACTGCCGTTACTGCCAAGCACATTTCCAAAACGAACCGCCACAAACTGCGTCTGGGAACGACGGCTGTATGCCTGCACAATCATTTCACAGATACGCTTGCTGGCACCCATAATATTGGTCGGATTTACTGCTTTGTCTGTGGAAATCAGGACAAAACGCTCTACTCCGTAGCGATCAGCCGCCTGAACCGTCTTTAATGTACCGAACACGTTGTTTTTGATTGCTTCATTAGGGCTGTCCTCCATGAGTGGCACATGCTTATGAGCCGCAGCATGAAATACAATGTTCGGAAGATATGTTTCAAAAATTTTATTGATACGCTTTGTATTGCGCACCGATGCAATCAGTACGACCAAATCCAGCTTCGGATACTTTCGTTTTAATTCCTGCTGAATTTCATACGCATTGTTTTCATAAATATCGACAATAATCAGACGTTTTGGTTTTGCTGTTGCAATCTGTCGGCACAGTTCACTTCCGATGCTTCCGCCGCCTCCGGTAACTAACACCGTCTGATCCTTTAAAAATTCCGTTACCTTATTAAAATCTACTTTAATTGGTTCTCTTCCGAGCAAGTCCTCAATCTCCACATGACGCAACTTACTCACACTCAATTCATTGTTGACAAACTGATACATTCCCGGCACCATTTTGACTTCACAGCCGGTCTGGTTACAGAGACTTGCCACCTCAGCGGTCTGCTTTTTGGAAACTGACGGCATGGCAATCATGATTTCATCAATCTGATATTGTCTGGCCGCTTCCACAATGCACTCCCTGCTGCCTACAATACAATGTCCACGAATATTCTTTCCTTTCAGTTCCGGATCGTCATCAATTATACAGCCGATTTCCTTATGTAAGTACTGGCTTGTCATAATCTCACGAATCAGCATTTCACCGGCTGCTCCAGCCCCGACTATCATAACGCGGGAACGCTTTACCCCACGCTTTTTGTCACGGTTGGCATTTCGGATATGACGAAGAAAACGGTAAGAAAATCTGGTAAGCACCGTTCCTGCCATTAAAAACCCGGCAAACAAAAACCAATAGCTTCTTGGCATTGGATGTAAACCAAAAATTACAACCATGCTAATCAGTTGGAGAAGTGTTGCTGTAATTCCGGCAGCAATAATATTCTGCAGCTCATAAATGCTTGCATATTTCCAGACACTTCGATACAACTTAAATATCCAATAAATAATAAGCACCAGCAGAACATTTGGTATAATACACTGCCAGACCTGCTCAAGATAGACCGTGTCAATTTTAGTTATAGAAAAATCAAACCTTACCCAGAGTGCCATGGTAGAAGCACAGATGACGGTAATAATATCTAATATAATTAAAAATAGCTGGCGGAATACTAAATCTTTATCCCTCGACCATTGTTTCATAATTCTTCTTTACCTTTCGTGCAATAAACTCCAGTCTGACACCTGCAATATATCTCTTGCTTTCTATTTGCTTTGCAGCGCAAACCACCACCTTGTATTATACTATTTGTCAGATGGTTATGTCAATAGTGAAAAAAATCATTTAAAGGTATAAAGAATGTGCACATCCAAAGCGGAGCATTTTTATGCAATAGGAAATTGCAATTCCCTATTACATAAAAACTGTTGCATCTATGATGTTATAAAATATGCAACAGTCTTTCTTTACTCCACATTATTCGTATTTTCCATAATCTCATGCCTTGGATTTTTTTTAATTACATTTGCTGCCAAGGTCAGCGCTGCTACCACCTGTGCTTCAAAATTGTTGTCAAACTCACAAAGCTTTGTCATAAGCTCTCCCTGAGTAGTTGCCACATATTTGCTCGGCAGCCGGTTTAATGCATAAGATACGATATCCAGACGGCATTTTTCACACTTGCAGCAATCCAGATTTTCCAAAATTCGATCAAGTATTACAATAACATAATCTTCCATTATATTTCTAAGAATAATCTGCATAGAACTCCTCCCAAACAAATACGATACATATATCGTACCACTATCTGCACATTTTGTCAAAAAAATCATTCTTTTGTTTCCATCTTTTTTAACACCTGGCAAACGAGCGTACCAAATGCTGTATTTGTTGATTTATATCGAGTAGGAGGTCGGGAAAATTAAACAAATTTTCCCGACCTCTCACACCACCATACGTACGGTTCTCGTATACGGCGGTTCCTTAGTTTTCACTAACTACCAGATAAT